>NZ_JAIUHE010000005.1:0-278112 GCF_020164995.1 Mesorhizobium sp. CO1-1-11 | reverse complement strand
GCTCCTCCCGCCCCGCAAAGTCCCCACAAACCAACCCCGTCAAATCTCCCGCAACCAGCGCCGGGTCGACCATCGGCTTGACCATGTTTCTCTCCTGCTCCAGATCGTCGACGATGATGCGGTCGAAGCGGGGCATGGTCTCTCGCAGCCAGGGCAGGGCCTGGTCGGTCATCACGGCGAAGCTGCCCGGCTTCAGCCAGTTGGCGTCGAGGAAGGGCGCGGGCTTGGGCACCAGGGTCACCGTCGTCACCACCATGTCGGCGCCTTCAATCGCTTTCCTTGCCGTGTCGCAGGGCACGGCGTCCAGACCCCGCGAGTGGGCCATTTGGCACAGCGCGTCGCGGTTGGCGGTGCCGCGGCCGAAGGCGCGGATTTCGCGCAAGGGGAAGAGGTCGGCGAATGCCTCTAAATGTCCACGCGCTTGCACCCCGCAGCCGATGAAGGCCAGGGATGACGCATCGCCGCGCTCCATGCGCCTGGCGGCGACGGCGCTCAAGGCGGCCGTGCGCTTCTCCGTCACCCAATTGCCGTCGACCAGGGCAAGCGGCAGGCCGGTTTCGGCGTCGAGCAGCGTGATCAGCGAATTGAGCGTCGGCAGTCCGCGCCCGGCATTGCGCGGATTGACGACCAGCGATTTCGTCGCCAGCACGGGCGGCGTGGAGGCGACGCCCAGCGTCGCCATGATGTAGCGGTCGTCGCCCGGCAGCACGACCGCCTTCGGCGCGCACCAGACCTCGCCGCGCCGCTGGCCGACGATCTGGCGTTCGATCTCGTCGACCATGTCGACGGTCGAGATCGACAGGCGGTCGAGCAGCCGGGATGACAGATAGGGCAAGGTTTCGGCGGCGGGATTGTTCATTTTGTCATTTCCATGGGGACGATCAGACTACACGATGTGGGCGGGGCCGAAAGCCTCGCGGCGCCGGCGGCGTGACGGCATGCCTGGGAGGCGGGAACGGCGTCCATCGGTGCCGATCTTTCCAGCGGGTCGAGCGGCAGTCGGTGACCTTGCTTAAGACCGCGCTCTCGGGCTGAATGGCTAGACATGCCGCGAGGAGGGCATCGAGATGAGCCAAGACAGTCCACGGCCACTTGCCGAGATCGCCAGCTATCACGCACATGTCTATTTCGACGGGCAGGCCGAGCGGCAGCATGCCGAATGGCTGCGGCTGCGCATCGCGGAACGATTCCGCGTGCGCCTGGGCAATTGGCACGAGCGACAGATCGGGCCGCATGATAAGCCCATGTACCAGGTCTCCTTCGCGACCGGGATCTTCGGCGCGCTGGTTCCGTGGCTGATGCTGAACCATGGCGGCCTGAGCATCCTCGTCCACCCGAACACGAGCAATCCCAAGCGCGACCATCTGGTCGATCCCATCTGGATCGGCCGGCCGCTGGCGGTGCATGGCGACGTGCTTCCGGACGACCATGAGGCGGAAGAGGCGCTGGAACCCAACACCGAGCCGTCCCTGCCGGCGTAGGCCGGGGCCGGTTCCACGCCGCGCAGGGCATTGCGCGATGCCGCTCCGTGCGCTTCTATCCCTGCCGCGCCATGGGGGGTCATCATTTGTCTGGCAGGAACCAAACGTCCACCGGTCACGAAGCGAGCGAGGCCGGCTGGCTCGATCTTCATTTCGAATCGTCGCGGCCCGAATACGAGGCGGCCTTGCTCGACGCCGGCATCCGCCCGGGCTGGCGCGTGCTCGATGCCGGGTGCGGCAGCGGCGGCTTCCTGCCGCTCATCGCCAGGGCCGTCGGCTCCTCCGGCTTCATCGCCGCGCTCGACCTCGCGCCCGAAAACATCGGCCGGGTCGAGGCGCTCGCGGGCACGCTGCCCGAGCCGCCGGAACTTGCCACGCATGTCGGCAGCATCCTGTCGCTGCCCTTCGCCGAGGCATCGTTCGATTGCGTCTGGTCCGGCAATGTCATGCAGTATCTGACGCCGGCCGAGTTCGAGCTTGCCGTCGGCGAGGCCAGGCGCGTGCTGAAGCCGGGCGGTATCTTCGCCGTCAAGGATTTCGATTCGACCATCCTGCAAATCCTGCCCATGGATCGGGCCCTGCTGGCGCGCTTCATGGCCGCCAGGCTGCAGGGGTTCCGCGACCGGGGCGTGCTCGGCACCGACTGCGGTTCGACGCTTCCGGCGCGCCTGCGGCAGGCGGGCCTGGAGGTTGTCAGCCGCAAGGGCTGGCTGGTCGAGCGCTGGGCGCCGGCGCCTCGCTTCACGCGCGACTATGTTCGCGACCTGCTTGCCTATTTTGCCAGCGTCGCGCCGGGCTACGCCCTGCCTGACGCCGACCAGGCCTATTGGCGTGAGCTGAAGCAGCGGCCGGATCGCCTGCTCGACGATCCCGATTTCTGCTACCGCGAGTTCTTCGTCATGGCGGTCTGCCGGACCTAGGGCTCAGCCGCGACGACCGGTGCCCCGGCGGCTGCGCGAGGCCGCGGGCAAACCCGCTTCCGAGATCCAGGCCAAGCCAAGGCGCATTCGCCAGTCATCCACTCAAATGGCCGGCTTTCGATCGAATTTCTTTGCAACCCGTTAATGCGGCCATGCGTCAATAAGCATCTGCTAATTATCCGGTGGCGTGGGGTACGCAATGACCAAGAATCTTGGCAATGGACGCTATGTGCCGCCCAAGGACACAAGCGTCTCCTTGTTCGGCAAGGTCGCGCCGGCGCTGTTTCCGCTCGTCGCGGCGGCGCTGGGCTACATGATCGGGCGGCAATTCCTCGGCCTGTAGGCGCAATTCCAGGAACAGCGCGTAGCGCTTCCCCGGGGGAATCGCGTCCTCCGGCAAGGCCGACAGGCATCAAGCCCCAGTCTCGGCTGCCGTCTCCTCGGCGGTGGCTTCGGTTCGCCGCACGCGGTCGCTGGCCAGAAGCACGACCGGGCAGGCGGCGGCGGCCAGAACCGCGCTCGCCGTGTCGCCGAAGAACAGCTCGTCGCCTGGCCGCTGCGTGACGCCCATCACCACCATGGCGGCGCCCTTGGCTGCTTCCCTGGCGATCGCCCTGTCGGGCGTGGCGCGCGTCCTGATCGCTGTGTCGACGGCGACGCCATAGCGGTCGGCGAGATCGGCGACATCCTTGAGCACGGCCTCCTCGCGGCGGTGCGAAACCGAGCTCGGCCGGCTGCCCTTGCGGGCCTGCGAGACATAAAGGACTTTCACGCGCGCCCGGTGCGGCCGCGCCAAGGCGAGCGCGAAATCGGCCGCGCGCCGCGCCACCTCGGTGCCGTTGACGGGAACCAGAATGGTCGCGCCGGCGCGCAGCATCGGCATCTTGCCATCGGCCTTGGCGCCATTCAGCACCAGGCAGAGCGGGCCGTCGAAGCCGCTGGTGATGGCGTTCAGCGTGCCGCTGAAGGTGCCTTCGGCCAGCGCGTTGTCCAGCCCGACCAGCAGCAGGCCGTAGCCCTTGCGGGCTTCCGCGGCGATCGTCTCTGTGGTGGCTTCAAGCTCGGTGCGGGCCGTGAGGTGGACCTTGTCGACGGGCGTATCCTCGGCCTTCCTGACAGCCTTGGCGCTTCTGGCCGCCCCCCTCTTGACCTGCTTGGAGGCCCGCTCGGGACCTTTGTCGCGGGCAGGGCCTGGCAATTTGCCATCCTCGAGGTGGAGCAGCGTGGTCGGCATGCCGCTGCCGCCGCCGACGAGACCGGCGAGGTAGGCGGTGAACTTGCCGACCGGGCTGTCGTCGACGAGCAGCAGCAGCCGCTCCAGCTTGGAGACGAAGCCGCGCTCGTCGAGCAGTTCGCGGTCGACGCGCTGCTTTTCGGTGTCGCCTACCGGCAGCCGGCCGAGCGCCCAGCGCAGCATTGGCGGCATGGCCAGCGTGGTGATGACGGCCATGGTGACGATCATGGTGAACAGATTATGGGAGAGGATGTTCATCGAGAGGCCGATCGAAGCGACGATGACCTCGGTCGAGCCACGCGCGTTCATGGCGCTGCCGACGGCGGTGGACTCCTTCAGCGACATGCCGGCCAGCCGGCCGCCGAGGAAGGCGCCCGAGAATTTGCCGATGCTGGCGATCGCCACCAGCGCCAGCGTCAGCAGCGCCAGCGTCGGGTCGGCAAGCACGGTAAGGTCCGCGGACAGGCCGGCCATGCCGAAGAACACCGGCATGAACAGCGCCGTGATGACGCCGCGCAACTGGCCCTCGATGTGGTCCGACAGGATCGGCGATTCCCCGACCAGTATGCCCGCGACGAAGGCGCCGAGCACGGTGTGGACGCCGATCAGGTTGGTGATCAGCGCCATCACGCCCATGATGATGAGGATAACGGTGATGACGGCGTATTCGCTGCGGAAGGAATCGTTGCTCCAGCGGATCAGGGTGAACACCAGGCGGCGGCCGATGGTGAAGGAGAACACCATGAACAGCGCCACTTCGGCGACCGTCAGGACCAGTGGCAGCACCTGCAGGCTGCCATTGGTGGCGATGCCGAAAGTGACGGCGATGATCAGCCAGCCGATCGTGTCCTCGATGATTGCCGAGGAGACGATGACCTGGCCGAGATTGCGGCGCATGAAATTCATTTCGCGCACCACCATGGCGACGATCTTGACCGAGGAGATCGACAGCGCCGTGCCGAGGAACAGCCCGGCGACGATGCGCTCGCTCGGCTCGGGCAGAAGCGTATCCGGCAAGACCTGCGCCAGCGCGAAACCGCAGGCAAAGGGCAGGACGACGCCGGCGATCGAGATCGAAAAACAGGCCGCACCCACCCGCCGCACGAGCCGCAGATCCGTCTCCATGCCGGTCAGCAGCAGGAGCAGCAGGATGCCGAGCTGCGAGACGGCATCGATCATGCCTTTCTGCGCCGGATCGGTGGAGAAGATAAGATGCTGGGCGCCGGGCCAGAGCCAGCCGAACAGCGACGGCCCGAGCAGGATGCCGCCGATCAGCTGGCCCATGATCGCCGGCTGCCGGTAGCGCTGGAAGATCTCGCCAAGGCCGCGGCCGACCAGAAGCAGAAGCACGATCTCGGCGACGAACAGGCCCTCCGCCGAGCCGCCCATGCCCGAGGCGTGGCCGGCCGGCTGCGCGGCCAGCGCCTGGCTTGCCGGGGCGAGGGCGACAATGGCCAGCGAAAGGGCGGCGGCCAGCGAAAGGGCGGTGGCCAGCGAAAGGGCGGCCGCGGTGCCGTGCGACCTTGTTGCCAGTGGGTGGATCATGGGTCCCTTCAAGACGCCGCCGCGGACTGACCATCACAACGCGCGGCCGGGGTTTGCGTTGCAGCCATCCATCACGAGGTATCGAACTCAGACGTGGACGTCGCCGAAGGAGAGTTCGCCGTCGTCGCCCGGTGTCAGGAAGGCGGCTGCCAGCAGGACGGCATAGAGGAGGGCAACCACGGCGACGATGGCCACGCCCGGAATGGGACCGAGGGCCGCGGCGCCGACAGCTTCGCGCATCGTGCCGACAAAGCCGACCGGCACGCCTTGGTCGATCAGGCTCGGGGTCGACAGTTTGAGGATCCAGGCGAGCAGCAGGATCAGCATCATGTGCAGGTAGTTGCGGCGCAGGCGGCGCGCCAGCGCCACGCGCTGCGAGACCAGGAATTTTGGCGTGCGCAGGCTCTCGCCGAGGATCAGCAGCCAGTCGGAGGCAAAGTCGGGCTGCGGCGAGAAGATCTGCGCGAAATAATGGCGCTCGAACTGGCGCACGCGGGCGCGGTAGACATCGAAGAAGCGGTAGCGGCGCGCCTCGATCCACAACAAGAGCAGCACCAGCAGCATGGCGAACAGCAGCACGCCGTGATGGGCGCTGGCCGTCGACAGCGACACCGACAGCATCGCCGCGACAACGGTGATCGCCCAATTGCTGGTGCGGTCGAGACGGTCGCGCCAGCCCGCCATGCGGGCGATCTCGGCGCGATGAAAATGGGACATCACGGTGACCAGCTCGCCAGGCGAGAGCGGCCTGCCGACGGGCGTTGCCGGCGCATCGTTCATGACTTCCTCCCCGCCGACAACGCTTATGAGGCAATGTCGTTCCGGCCAGCGGTCATTCGGGCCCGCCGGTCCAGTCGGCCAGCAGGGCAGCGAGACCAAAGGCGGCGCCGATGGCGCAGAGACAGGGCCAGCCGCCCAGGGTCCAGCCGATGCCGGCCAGCAAGGAGCCGATGGCGCCGCCGATGAAGAAGATGCCGACGAACAGGCCGTTGAGGCGGCCGCGCGCCTCGGGACGCAGCAGGTTGATGGCGCGGCGGCCGAGCGTCTGGTCGCCGGTGACGCCGATGTCGAGCAGCACGGCGCTGACGCCCATCAGCGCGAGCGGTGTCCATGACGCGCCGGACTGAAAGGAGCCGGCCCAGGCCGCGAGCACCAGCGCGCCGATCAGCACGAGATGGCAGAAGATCGTCGCCGCCCGCGTCCAGCCACGGTCGCCGGCGCGACCGAACAGCGGCGTAACCACGGCACCGCCGGCGCCGACGAGCGCGAAAAGCGCGATGCCGCGCTGCCCGAGGCCGAAAGGCGGCTGCGCCAGGCGCAGGGCCACCGCCGTCCAGAACAGACTGAACGCCGCCATCACCAACGCCGCGGTCAAGGCGCGGCGCCGCAGCACCGGCTCTTGGCGCAGCAGATGGAACAGTGAAGCAATCAGCGCGCCATAGGACGATTTCACCTCCGGCCGCCGTCTCGGCAGGGTGAAGGCGAGCACGATGGCGAGCAGCGTCAGGGCGGCGGCGCTGAGGCCATAGAAGGCGCGCCAGCCCCAGGCATCGGCGATGAGGCTGGCCAGCGGCCGTGCGAGCAGGATGCCGATCATCAGTCCGCTCATCACATCGCCGATGACGCGGCCGGCCGAGCCGGGCGGCGCCATCGAGGCGGCGATTGGCACCAGTATCTGGATCGCCGAACAGGCGGCGCCGAGCACGAACAGGACGATCAGCAGCGAGGCGATGGTGGGCGCCAGCGCGGCGATGCCGGCCGCAAGAGCCGCCGCGCCCAGCATGCGCAGGATCAGGGTGCGGTTTTCGCCGAGATCGGCCATCGGCACCAAGAAGAACAGGCCGGCGGCATAGCCGAGCAGCGTCGCCATGGCGACCAGACCGACGCTCGCTGTGCCGGCGCCGAGCGACGGGCCGATCAGGCCGACCAGTGTCTGCGGCGCGAACAGATTGGTGACGATAATGCCGGTAGAGGCTGCAAAAAGCAGCGTCTGCGGGCCGGTGATGGTTCGAGCCGGCAGCCGTCCGGCCAGTTGGCCGTCATTGGTATCGAGCATGAAGTCCTCAATGAAGTGGCATATCCTGTAAGGACTTTATGCCGAAGCTTTATCATGCTACAATTCAATCTAATCGATAATGATTATGCGAGATATGCATGAACATCCACGATCTCGAAGCTTTCGTCGCCGTGGTGGAAACTGGCTCGATCGTCGGCGCCTCGGCCAGGCTCAATCTCACCCAGCCGGGGGTCACGCGCCGCATCCAGAACCTCGAGGATGGGTTGGCGACAGCATTGCTCGACCGCCAGTCGAAGCCGCTGAAGCCGACCGCCTCGGGACGCGAGGCTTATGAGCATGGCCGGCGCGTGCTGCGTTCGCTGGAGGACCTGAAGGCAGGCGTGTCGCCGCAAGGCGAGGTCAGGGGCGAATTCCGCCTGGGCATCATGCCCTATCTCTCGGATGCGGCGCTGGCGCTGCCGCTCGATGGCCTGCGCGCCGCCTTCCCGCAATTGACGCTGCGCATTACGTCGGGCTGGTCGCCAAGGCTGGTCGAGCAGGTGGCGCGCAGCGAGGTCGACGCGGTGGCGGTGTGCCTCGCCGAAGGCCTGGCGCCACCGGACGAACTGGTCTGCGACGATCTCGGCGTACAATCGGTGCTGCTGGTCGCGTCTCCCGGCCTTGGCGTGCCGAAGCAGGCGAAGCTTGCCGATCTATCGCGCTTTGCCTGGGTGATGAACGAAAACGGCTGCGGTTTTCGCGCCTTCATCCGTCAGAGCTTCGAGGCCGCGAGGCTGCCTTTCCAGGTCGGCGTCGAAGCGCTCAGCGTCGATCTCAGAATGTCGCTGGTGGCGCGCGGCCATGGCATCGGCATCGTCACGCCGGGCGCCTTCGCCGACAGTCGCTGGCGCGATGCCGTCGAGGTGATCGACTGCCCCGACTTCAAGCCGCAAGTGCGCGCCTGGCTGCTGCACCGCCCGCCTGCCGGGCGGCTGGGGCGCCCCATCGCGCTGTTCCGCGATGCGCTGATCGACGGGCTCAAGCTGCCGATGCCGCTGGTGTCATAGGCACGCCGAACGTCGCCCGATTTTGTTGAATCTGATCAAGCTGCTGCACGGGATGGCTCAGGTATGGATTCCAGGTTTCGAACGGTTCTGGCTCTTGAGAATCCCCTAGCCTTCAGCAACATGGCTGCCATGGCCGAGGCACGACAATGAGCAAGCCGATTTCCGCCGCACCGCGCAAATCAGCGCCACGCAAGGCGCCGATGGCGCTGACCGAGGCGCTGGTGGCGCGCACCTTGCGCGTGGTCGAGGATGCCGGGCCGGTGCCGGGCATGATCCCGATGACCGATGACGACTATGCGCGGTTTCGCGACGAGATCCTGGCTTCGGCACCGGCCGGGCCGCTGAGGCTGTTCGCCTATGGCTCGCTGTTGTGGAAGCCGGCGGGCGAGGTGAGGGGCGGCGAGCGGGCGGTGGCGCGCGGCTGGCACCGGTCGTTCTGCTTCACGGTGCAGCGCTTTCGCGGCACGCTCGAGCAGCCCGGCCTGATGATGGCGCTCGACCGTGGCGGCCAGTGCCAGGGCATGGTGTTCGAGATCGCCGAACCGGTAGCCGCCAATCTGGAAGCGCTGCTGCGCCGCGAGATGACCATCCTGCCCGCCGTCAACGTGCCGCGCTGGCTGCGAGTCAGCACCGAAAGCGGGCCATGCCTGGCGCTCGGCTTCGTCGTCGATCCCGCCAACCCGCGCTACGCCGGCAAACTGGACAAGCCCGCGGTCGCGGCGACGCTGGCGAACGCCGTCGGCCATTGGGGCTCGGGCGCGCAATATCTGTTCGAGACCATCCGCCATCTCGACGCCTGCGGCATCCGCGACCGCAATCTGTGGCAGTTGCAGGAACTGGTGGCACAGGAGATCGATCGGAGCCACGGCCCCATTTAGCCACCACCGTGTCACGACGCTCCAATCTTCCGCTTGACGAACATATATCCCTGCGGTTATACGTCAACCAATAGCCAAGGGGTTATCGATTAGCCGTGCCAGACGCTCATGACACGCTCTTCAGGACGCTCGCCGACCCGACACGGCGGGCGATCTTCGAGCGGCTGTGCCGCCAGGGCGAGCAGACGGTCGGGGCGTTGACCAGCCAGTCCGGCGTCTCGCAGCCGGCGGTGTCGAAGCATCTCGGCGTTCTGAAGCAGGCCGGGCTGGTGCGCGACCGCCACGAAGGCCGCCAGACGCATTACAGCGCGCAGCTTGCCGCGCTGGCGCCGCTGATGGACTGGACGCGCCATATGGCGGGGTTCTGGGAAAGCCGGTTCGACGACCTCGAGGATTTGCTCAAAAGGATGGACCAGTGAACGATAGTGCACAGCAAACCCGCACTGTCGTCGTCGAGCGGGAGATCTCCCATCCGCCCGAAAAACTCTGGCGCGCGTTGACGCAACCGCATCTGATCGAGGAGTGGCTGATGAAGAACGATTTCAAACCCTCCGTCGGCCATCGCTTCAACATCAGCGCCGACTGGGGCGGCGTGCTGGACTGCGAGGTGCTTGCCGTGGAGCCGCACAAGAGGTTGTCCTACAGCTGGAATCTCGCGCATCAGGACCCAGCGTTCGATCTCAGGAGCGTGGTGACTTTCACGCTCACCCCGACGCCAACGGGAACCCATTTGCGCATGGAGCAGGCCGGTTTCCGGCCCGACCAGAAGCGGGCCTATGGCGGCGCCAAGGTGGGTTGGCCGCAATTCCTGGAAAAGCTGGAAGAGCTTCTGGCGCGGACGGACTGAGGCCTCTCGGCCGAACTGAAAGCCACAAAGCCACACAGAAAAAATAGAGGGCGGGTTTCCCGCCGGCAAAACCATGGAGAAAAAGCGATGAAGATCAAACTGACCAGCATCTATGTCGACGATCAGGAAAAGGCGCTTGCCTTCTACACCGGCGTGCTGGGCTTCACCAAAAAAGCCGATTTCAGCAATGGGCCGTTCCGTTGGCTGACGGTCGTCTCGGCCGAAGAGCCCGACGGGACCGAATTGCAGCTGGCGCTGAACGACAACCCGGCGGCAAAGGCCTACCAGCAGGCGATCTTCAAGCAGGGCCAGCCGGCGCTGATGCTCTTCACCGACAACATCAAGGGCGACCATGAGCGCATCAGGGCGAAGGGCGGTGCCTTTGCCATGGCGCCTACCGACGTGACCGGCTCGACCATCGCCAAGTTGGAGGATGGCTGCGGCAATCTCATCCAGATCACCGAACTGGCGCGCTGGTAGGGCGCCGGGTTTCAACGCATAGCGCAAGAGGAGGCAGAATTGGACTGGAGCAAATGGATGCGGCAAGCGCATCGCTGGCTGTCGATCATCTTCACGGCGACCGTCGTCGCCAATTTCGTCACCATGGCGTTTGGACAGCCGCCGGCCTGGGTGGTCTATTCGCCACTGCCGCCGCTCTTCCTTATGCTGTTCAGCGGCCTCTATATGTTCGTGCTGCCCTATGTCGCGAAAGGACGCAGCGCACAGCGGGCCAATGGATAGGAGGAAAGCGCATGGCCAAGGCGACCCGGCCAAGGCTGAGCCGAAGCTGCTTTCCGGCGGCAACCCGCAGATCGCCAAGGATTATGGCGACGCTCCGGTGCAGGCCTATATCGCGGCGATGCCGGGCTGGAAGCGCGAGGTCGGCCAACGCCTCGACGCGCTCATCGAGCGCGCGTACCCGGCGTAAACAAGGCGGTGAAATGGAACTCGCCCTTCTACGGCGTCGAGAGTGAGGGCTGGTTCCTCAGCTTCCATTGCTTCACCAGATACATCAAGGTGGCCTTCTTCCGCGGCATGTCGCTGGATCCGGTGCCGCCGGGCGAATCCAGGAGCCAGGACACGCGCTACCTCGACATTCATGAGGACGACGCGTTCGACGAAGCGCAGTTCAGCGCCTGGGTGAAGCAGGCGAGCCTCTTGCCTGGCGAGCGCATGTGAGTGCCCTATCTAGCATTCGAAGGAGAAACGGCATGACGACCACCCAGGACAGCAAATCTCCCTCCGAGCTGATCGACGGCAGGATCAAGGACTTGGGCGACTGGCGCGGCGAGATGCTGGGGCGGCTGCGCACGCTGATCCATCAAGCCGATCCCGACGTGGTCGAGACGTGGAAATGGCGCGGCGTGCCGGTGTGGGAGGATGCCGGCATGATCTGCACCGGCGAGACCTACAAGGCGGTCGTCAAGCTGACCTTCGCCAAAGGTGCCGCGCTGCCCGATCCCGCGCGCCTGTTCAATTCCAGCCTCGAAGGCAACACACGGCGCGCCATCGATTTCCAGAAAGGCGAGGAGGTCGACCAGGAGGCCTTCAAGGCGCTGGTACGCGCGGCGGTGGCTTTGAACAAATCCAAGTCCCGAAAGTAATCGTTCATTGCGCATAAAGGTCACGGTCGGCGCTGCCCCTCACTGTCCTGCCGGACATCTCCCCGTAAACGGGGCGAGAGGGCTGCCCGCGAGGCCGACGCTCTTTCCGCAACGCCGGCGATTGGCGAAATCGGCGAGAACGGCGTCCCTCGCCCCGTTTACGGGGAGATGATGCCGGCAGGCAGGCGAGGGGCAGCGCTGACGGCAGATGATTGCCAACGGCTTCAACACGGCGGCCCACGGACGCTGCCAGCCTCACCGCAAGACAGCCGCGTTTACGATCTGGGAAGCTTGATGGTGCTAGACATCGCGGGATGATGGCTGGCCAGCCGGGCCGGCCGGTTTGGATTCGCCGCCATGAACAGCAGCCCGATGCGCATGCCGTGGGTGGACACGGCCAAAGGTCTCTCGATCATCCTCGTGGTCATGATGTACGCGGCCTACAACACCGGCGAGTATACAGGCGGCGTCGGCTTTCTCCACTATGTCATCGGCTTCGCGACGCCGTTCCGGATGCCGGAATTCTTCCTGATCTCGGGGCTGTTCCTGTCGCAGGTGATCGACCGGCCGTGGCTGCGCTATATCGACCGGCGCGTCGTCCATTACCTCTATTTCTACGTGCTGTGGGCGATCATCTCGATCGGGCTGAAGATCGGCATCTTCAGCCGGGATCCCGCCGGCATGCTGCACGACCTGGCAATGGCCGTCGTCCAGCCCTATGGCGTCCTGTGGTTCATCTACATGCTGGCGGTGTTCGGTCTTGCCGCGAAACTGCTGCGGCAGCTTGCCGTGCCCGCCTGGATCGTCATCCCGATCGCGGCCGGCCTGCAGATGTGGGCGCCGCATCCCGACAGCTACGCGGTCGAACAATTCGCCGCCTATTTCGTCTTTTTCTACGTCGGCTTCGTCATGGCCCCGCTGGTGTTCCGGCTCGTCGAATGGACGCAGGCCCGCCCGGCTGTGGCTGTCGCCGGGCTCTTCCTGTGGGCTGTCGTCAATGGCCTGCTGGTCTATTCGCCAGGTTATGCCATGCAGCCGGTCGGCATGCAGATGGGTCTGGCGGCATGGCCGCCGCTGCATCTCGTCCTGGCCGTCGCCGGTGCCGTGGCGCTTTGCGTGCTTGGCGGTTTCCTGTCGAAATTTCCCGCCATGGAATGGCTGCGCTGGCTCGGCGAACACTCGCTGGTCGTCTATGTCGCCTTCACCATTCCGATGTCGCTGTTCCGCGGCGCCGCACTGGCAAGCGGCCTGCTGACCGACACGGGCTTGCTCAGCCTGGCGGTGCTGCTGGTCTCGATCGTCAGCCCCGTCGTGCTTTACTTCATTGTCCAGCGCATCGGCTTCGGCATGTTCTTGTTCGAGCGGCCGGCCTGGGCGCATATTGACGGCAGCGCCGCGAAAACAGCGCCCAAAAAGCCGCTGACCGCCGCCGCCCAGTCGAGCCGGACATAACCGGCCGCCCCATGGCGTTACGGCCGACCTCAACCATCGCGCAGCCAGACCAGCATCTCGCCCGGCTCGCGGTTGTCCCAGGCGAAATAGGGGATGGCGGTCAGGCGGGTCTCGACCTTGGCCGGCGGCTCGGAGCGATAAAGGCCGTCCTGCCAGCCATCCCCGGCATCGGCTTGTGCCGTGGCTGAAAGCGTCACCACGCCGCCGAGCAGGTCCGGTTCGTCATGCGCCTCGATGCCGGCCGTGCGCGGCAGGGTCAGGCGATGCAGGCGGCTGTCATTGTCGGTCGCCTCGACGCAGTAGATCAGCGGCCCGCGCGACAGCGCGACGCGGCCGGCGTCCTGCCTCACCTCGGGATTGGCATAGAGCCGCTCGATCGGCATTTCGAGATCGAGCCTGACACGGTCGCCCTTCTTCCATTGGCGCCGGATCGCGGCGTAGCCGTCACTGGTCACTTCTGCGAGGTCGATCGCCTCGCCATTGATCTCGAGCTTGGCCTTGGAGCTCCAAGCCGGCACACGCAGGTGCAGCGTGAACTCTACCGGCGCCTGCGGCTCAACGGTGATCTCGACGGCACCATCCCAGGGATAGCGGCTCGCCTGCGTCAGCGTGACCGGTGTGTCTGCAATGTCGAAGCGGGCGGTGGAATCGCCATAGAGATGAACTGCCAGCGCGTCGTCCGCCAGGCTGTAGAAATAGCTGCCGATCGAGGCGACCATGCGCCCGATATTTGGCGGGCAGCAAGGGCAGCGGTGCCATTTCCATCTGTTATGCTTGCCCCGGCTTTCCAGCGGGTTCTCGTAGAAGAACAGCGAGCCGTCGAGCGACAGGCCGGAAATGGAGCCATTGTAGAGCGCGCGCTCCATCATGTCGGCGTAGCGGGCGTTCGGCCCCATGCCGAGCATGCGGGTCGCCCAGAACACCAGCCCGACCGACGCACAGGTCTCGGCATAGGCGGTTTCGTTGGGCAGGTCGTAGTCGCTGGTGAAGCCCTCATTGTGCGCCGACGGGCCGAGCCCGCCGGTGATGTAGAGGTTCTTGGTGGTGAGGTCGTCCCACAGCCGGTCGAGCGCCACCCGCAACGTGTCGTCGCCATATTCGGTCGCGATGTCGGCCATCCCCGAATAAAGGTACATGGCCCGCACCGCGTGGCCGACGACCTTGTCCTGCTCGCGCACCGGTATGTGCGACTGGCTGTATTCGTAGGTCTTGAAATGATAAGCCTTCGGGTCGGCGCCACGGGCGCGCGCCTCCTCGTCGAAATAGTGCGGCTGCTGCCCGCGCTGGTCGATGAAGTATTTGGCCAATTCCATGTACTTTTGTTCGCCCGTCACCCGCGCCAGCTTGACCAGCGCCAGCTCGATCTCCTCATGGCCGCAATAGCCCTTTTTCTTGCCGGGCTCGGGCCCCAGCACCGAAGCGATGTGGTCGGCATAGCGGCACATGATCTCGAGCAGCTTGCGCTTGCCCGTCGCCTGGTAGTAGGCGACCGCGCCCTCGATGAGGTGGCCGGCGCAATAAAGCTCATGGCAGTCGCGCAGATTGGTCCAGCGCTTGCCCGGCTGGATGCGCTGGTACCAGCTGGAGAGATAGCCGTCCTCCTGCTGCAGCCTGCCATACATGTCGATGACGGCGTCGATCTTCTTCTCCAGTTCGGGATTCTTACGCCGGTAGAGCGAATAGGCCGCGGTCTCGATCGTCTTGCCGAGATCGGAATCCCAGAACATCTGCGTGGTCACCGTCGAGCCGGTGAAGCCGGCGGAGGCCGCCTCGTCGGGCGAGGGCGAGTGGAACGGAATGACGACGCCCGGCGAGGGCTGGTCCGGATCGATCTGCTCCAGCATGCGCGCCGCCACGCAGCGGTCGTAAAGGATGTCGGCGGTGCGCGTGGCAACCGCCTCGGCGCGGTCGCCCCAGAAGCCGCGCACGTCGACCTGCGGCACCGGCAGCGGGCGGAAGGCGAGCTTCGGCTTGCCCGTCTCCTGCGATTTATTTGGGGTGGCGTGCCGGGGGGATGGCGATGCGGTCATGAACTCACTCCATTCGATCTGACGTCTATCTCTTTGTTGGAGCCTGATCTTTCCGAAAACCGGTTCCCACTTTTCGGGATCATGCTCTATTTGACGGCCCCGGCCATCAGGCCGCGGATGTAGAAGCGCTGCAAAGCCAGGAACAGGATCAGGCACGGCACCATCATCACGGTGACGCCCGCCTGCACCGCGCCCCAGTCGATGGCGCCGAAGCGGCCGGACTGAAGTGCGGTCATCATCACCGGCAGCGTGAACTTGGACTGGTCGGTCATCAGCACCAGGGCAGCGAGGAATTCGTTCCAGGCGCCGAGGAAGGCAAACAGCGCGATGGTGACGACACCAGGCCAGACCAGCGGCAGCATGACCTTTATGAGCATGGTGGCGTTGCCGGCGCCGTCCATGCGCGCGGCCTCCTCGATCTCGCGCGGCACCGCATCGAAGGCGTTGCGCATCATGAAGATCGAGAACGGCAGCTGCAGCGTCACATAGACGCCGACCAGGCCGGTCAGTGTGTTGTGCAGGCCAAGCTTGGTCAGCACCAGGAAGATCGGCGTCAGGATCGACTGGAACGGGATCATGATCGTCGACAGGATGAGGACGAAGAACAGGTCCTTGAACGGGAACCGAAACCGCGAAAAACCGTAGCCGGCGAGCACGCTGACGATGACCGACAGTAGGACCGTCATCACCGAGACGTAGATGCTGTTCTGCGCCGAGGCCCACAGGCCGTCGCCGAAACTGTTCAGCGTTTGATAGTTCTCCAGCGAGAAGCCTGTCGTCGGCCAGGGCGGCAGCGGCGGCAGGCGCGCCTCCTGCGCCGGCTTGAAGGCCGACAGCACCGTCCACACGATCGGCGCGACGAACAGCACCGAGGCGACGATGCCGGTGGAATGCCTGGCCAAGCGCGCGGCAAGCTTGCCTGTGCCCGATATCGCCTGCGCCATCAGTCGAGCCCCTCGGGTTTGCGCAGCAACCAGAGCTGGACGAGGCTGAGCGCCACCAGGATGACCAGCAGCACCATCGAGAGTGCCGCGCCATAGCCGAGCTTGAACGACACGAAGGACTGGTTGAAGATCCAGTACACCGCCGTCAGCGTCTGGTTGCGCGGGCCGCCGCGCAGGATGATGTAGAACTGGTCGAAGGCAAGGATGGAGCCCGCGACCGACAGGATCAGCGCCAGCGCCAGGGTGCGGCGCATCAGCGGCAAGGTGATCGCCCGGAACCTGGCGAACGGCCCGGCGCCGTCGATGACGGCGGCCTCCTGCAGGTCCTGCGGGATCGACTGCAGGCCGGTCATCAGGATGATCATGGTGAAGCCGGCGACCTTCCACACCACCATGGCGATGATCGACCAGAAAGCCGGTTGGAAGGTGGCGAGCAGGTTGAACTTCTTGTCGATCAGGCCGAGATCGTAAGCGGCGGGGCTGAACAGGCCGGAATCGACGTTGAGCAGCCACGACCACAAAAGGCTCGCCGAGGCAAAGCCGACCACCGCCGGCATGAAGAACATGGTGCGGTAGAGGTTGGTGAACGGGCGCGGCCGCTCGATGAAGATCGCCAGCGGAAAGGCGACGGCGAAGATCGCGATGGTGACGATCAGCGTGTAGTAGCCGGTGAATCTCAGCGCGTTCCAGAACCTGGTGTCGCGCAGGATTGCCCAGTAATTGCCGAGGCCGATGAAGGAGTGCTCGCCCATCAAGGGCCAGTTGTGCAGCGACATCCAGGCCGTCATGCCGAGCGGAATGACGAAGAACAGCATGACCAGCGCCACCGCCGGCGCGACATAGAGCAGGCCAATCCATTGCCGGCGCCCGGCGCCAACGCGTTTGCGGACGCGGGGTGGGGCGGTGGTTGCGGTGATGGTGGTCATGGCTGTTTCCCTGGCGCTGCGTCCCCTCCTCCTCGAGGGGAGGGTCCGGCCGAAGGCCGGGGGTGGGGTCCTCCGCCAAGCGCGCCGACATCAAGGAACGTCGAGCACTGCCGAGACGACCCCACCCGGACCTGCGGTCCGACCTCCCCTCAAGGGGGAGGTGGAGGCGGCGCTACTTCTGCGGCGCCTGGTCGATGATCGACTGCATGGTCTCCTGGGCGTTTGCTATGGCGCCATCGACGTCGTCGCCGAAGAACACCTCGTTGATCATCTGTGTCCACGGGCCGTTGGCGGAGTTGATCAGGTCGTTGAACACCACCGAATACGGCGTCTTGCCCTTGGCCATCGCCTCGGCGGCAATCTGGTAGCGCGGGTCGAGCTCCTTCAGCGCGTCCTTGGCGATGTCGCCGCGCACCGGCAGGCTGCCGTATTTGGCCAGGATCGTCTGGCCTTCGAGCGAATAGGCGAAGTCCAGGAACTCCTTCACCACGGCGAGTTTCTTGGTGCCCTTGGTGACGACGAAATTGTCGCCGCCGGCAAAGGACGACCAGTTGCCATCCTTGCCCGGCAGGAAGGTGATGCCGTAGTCGACATCAGGATATTGCGTGTTGAGCGCGCCGATGGCGAAGGCGCCGGAGGGCGAGATGCCGATATTGCCGGCGGCGAAGGCGGCAAAGAAATTGGCGCCGGTGTCGGTCTGCGCGCCCGCCGGCACCAAATCCTTCTTGACCATCGAGCGGTAGAGATCGATGGCGCCGCGCAATTGTGGGCTGTCCAGCGTCGCCTTGGAGCCGTCCTCCGACAGGATGTCGCCGCCCGAGGCCCAGATCAGCGGCGTGAAGGTGAAGATGTTGCAGCCACCGCAATTGCCGGAGAAGTAGAAGCCCTTGATGTTGCCGCCAAGAGCGTTGACCTTCTCGGCGTCGGCTTCGATCTCGGCCCAGTTGGCCGGGCCTTTTTCAGGGTCGAGGCCTGCCTGCTTGAACAGCTTCTTGTTCCAGATCAGCACCGAGGCGTCGGCCGAGAAGGGCAGGCCGTAAATGCGGTCCTTGTAGGTGCCGGTCTTCACATGCGCGGGCGACAGGCTGGCGAAATAGGGGAGCGATTTCGCCCAGTCGGTGATGTCCTCCAACTGGCCGGCGGCGGCGAAGGAGGGCGTGTAGATCAGGTCGAGCGACAGCGCGTCGGGCGCCGTGCCGCCGGCGGCGGCCGCGCCATATTTCGGGATGATCTCGGCATTGGGGATGATGTCGAGCTTGACCTGGTCCTTGTTCGCCTTGTTGAAGGCGTCGACGATCCTCGGCATGAAGTTCGAGCCGTCGGCGCGTACCCAGATGTTGGCGGTTTCGGCGGCGGCAAATTGCAGGCCGCAACCCAGAACGGCAGCCGTCAACGTCAATTTGGTCAACGCCAATTTGGTCGGGGCCAGTTTGGCAATCAAAGTCCTCATGTTCTCCTCCTCCTCATTTGGCCGCGATGCGCGGCTTGCCGCCGATCGCGGCGCTTCGTTTCTCAGGCGTCTTTTCAGCCGTCGGGCAGGCGGCCGCAGGACTGCCGCACCACCAGCCGGCACGGCAGTTTTCTGATGCCCGGCGCGGCGGGCTTGCCGCCGACCAGGGAAAGCAGGGTCAGCCCGGCCTCGCGGCCGAGCGCTGTCAGGTTCATGTCGACCGAGGTCAGCGGCGGGCGGGTCGCCTCGGCCACGATCTCCCAATTGTCGAAGCCGATGACGCCGACATCGCCGGGAACGCTCAAGCCACGCTCGCGCAGAGCATCGATGACGCCGCGCGCGATCTGGTCGTTGCCGCAGAAGACGGCGTCCGGCTTTTCTCCCCCGCCATCGAAAAGGATCGTCACCGCCTCATGCCCCCAGGCTTCCGACCAGGCGCCGAGCAGGGGTTCGATGACGGACAGGCCGTTCTCGATCAGCGCGGCGCGATAGGCCTGCGCCCGTTCATGCACCACGGCAAAACTGGCCGGGCCGGTGACATGGGCGATGCGCTTGCGGCCGAGCCGGCAGAAATGGTCGACGGCCAGCCGCGCCCCCCCGGCATCGTCGGAAACGAAGGCGACGGCGTCGGGATCGGGCTGGGTGAAGGCGTAGATCACGGGGATGCGCAAATTGGCGAGATCGATCGGCAGATGGCGGTCGATGCGCTTGCCGGTGGCGATGATGCCGTCGACGCGCTTGTCGAGCATGGCCTCGACATGGAGCTGGCCGAGGCGGGGATCCTCCTCGACATTGCACAGGAATACCGAGACGCCGGCATCGACCAGCGCATCCGAAATGCCCGACATCAGCGGCAGCGAGAAACGGCCATAGGTGTCGTTGGTGAGCAGGCCGACAGTAAAGGAGCGGCGCCTCAGCAGGCTCTGCGCCAGGCTGTTAGGCCGGAAGCCCAGGTTGCGCGCCGTCTTGCGAATGCGCTCGCGGGTCTCGGCGGTCATGCGCCCCTGATCGTTGAGCGCCTTGGATGCAGTGGCAACGCTGACGCCGGCCTGCGCGGCCACGTCGCGCAAGGTGACGGGTTTGGGAAAGACCGGAACTGGCTGGTCGTCCGATGCCATCGCGGCAGAAATCCTTGGTTGGAAAAAGGTTTTCCCTTACCGGCCGGAATAAAGCCCGGCTAACGGCCGAACCCAATCGGGACTGTCTGGAAAAACCTTTTCTCAACTTGAAGGCTAGGCCAGATCGGGGGACCGATCAAGAGGAAAATGGCCAGATCAGGGTTCCTCGGTACCATCCGCTATTTCGCGCGCGGCCGCGACGTTTCGCATCTTCGAGGCCGAAAGGCAGGTGAAAGGGAACGCGCCGCGGTGTGGAGCTGGACGCTCTTGCCCTTGGTCGGCAGGATCATTGCATGGCTGGAACGTCAGACGTGGCTTGAGCCGCCGCATTCCTTGACTCGGTGCAAGCCCAGCGGGAGACCGCTCACGTCCTTGGAGTGACTCTATGCCTTCTTGGCCACACGCTTCTTTTTCGGCGCCGGGTTCAGCGCTTCCGCCACGCGATCGGCTTCTTCCTTGGCCAGGCGCAATTCCCTCAGCCTTGCCGTCTTGATCTCCCTGGCCCTCGCCTCGGACATGTATTCGGCGGTTGCCTTGTTGCGCTCCGCGGTTTTCTTCTGCTTGTCGACAAAGCGGGCTTCAGCTTTTTGCATGATCGTCTGATTGCCGTCGGCCATTGAAGAAATCTCCTTCGCGCGTGAAATCGTGAAAATGAACTTCTCGATAAATAGGCGCCCGGAAGGAAAAATTCAATCTTTCGAATAATTTGGCCTCCTTGTCGGCGTCAGGAGACCGCGCTTCGAAATAATACTTTTGAAATTTTTCTCCCGCCGGAATCAAATCTTGCGCCGGGAATGGAGATAGCGCCAAGGCGCCAACGGACAGAATTTCGAACGGAAAACCGTTTCGCATTTTCCTGGAATTGCCTAGGATGGTCCGGTGGTCGTTTGGTGCAGGGTTTGCGGAAACGGAACCGCGATTCCCAGTTTGGAGACAAATCATGTTCGCGGCCCAGGCCATCGATATCTCAGACAAGGCCGCGTTCTACCGCGACCTTGCCAAGCAATTGAAGGCGCTGCTCGAGGGCGAGCACGATTCGATCGCCAACGCCGCCAACACCGCGGCGCTGATCTTCCAGATGGTGCCCGACCTCAACTGGGCCGGCTTCTATTTCCTGGCGTCGGACGAAGAGTTGGTGCTGGGACCCTTCCAGGGCAAGCCGGCCTGCGTGCGCATTGCCGTCGGCCAAGGCGTATGCGGAACGGCGGTCGAGCTCGGCACCTCGATGCTGATCAAGGACGTGCATGATTTCCCCGGCCACATCGCCTGCGACGCCGCCTCGCGCTCCGAGCTGGTCGTGCTGCTTGAGGACGAGGAGGGCGTTTTCGGCGTGCTCGATCTCGACAGCCCGCTGCCCGGCCGCTTCGACAGTGCCGACCAGGCCGGCATCGAGGCGCTGGCGGCGATCTATGTCGCGGCGAGTTCGTTCCAGGATTAGTTACCCTGAGACCTTCACCAGCATCAGGCTGAAGCCGCCGATGAACAGGAAGGCGCAGAAGGCGAGCGCCAGCGGGCGCAGGCCGCGCGAGCGCAGTTGCGAAATGTCCGCCTGCAGGCCCATGGCGGCCAGCCCCATGGTGAGCATGATGGTGGTGGCCAGCACTACCGCCTGCTTCACTTCGGCTGGTATCCTAACCAGGCTGTTCAATGCCACGACGGCGACAAAGGCGGCGACGAACCACGGCATGGGCGGGCGTGCAGCCGACTGGTCGTCACTTTTGCGGCGCGCCATCAGGCCGAGCGCGATGATCATCGGCGCAAGCATGGCGACGCGGGTCAGCTTGGCGACGGTGGCGATCTCGCCGGATTGGGTGCCGTTCTGGAAACCGGCGCCGATGACTTGCGCCACCTCATGGATGGAGGCCCCGGCCCACAGTCCGAAGGCGTGCTGGTCGAGGCCGAGCAGCGGCGCCAGCAGCGGGAAGCCGAGCATGGCGATGGTGCCGAACAAGGTGATCGAGGCGACGGCATAGGTGACGTCCTCGTCGCGCGCATCGGTGACGATGTTGGTGGCGACGATCGCCGAGGCACCGCAGATCGAGGTGCCGGCGGCGATCAACTGGGTGAGCTTGGCGTCGACGCCGATCAGCCGGCCGAGCGTGATGGTGAAGACGAAGGTGGCGCCAAGGGTCAGTGCGACGATGCCGACGCCGCCGGCGCCGATCGAGACGACCTGGCCAAGCGTCAGCTGGAAGCCGAGCAGCACGATGGCGAAGCGCAGCAGGCGCTTTTGCGAAAAGGCGATGCCCGCCTTGGCGTGCACCGGTGTGCCGAGCACGTTGGAATAGACCATGCCGGCGACGACGGCCAGGATCATCGGGCTGAACAGGGCAAAACCGGAGACATTGCGGGCCGAGAAGGCGACGGCCGTGATCATCGCCACCAGCACGATGCCGGGAATGATGCCGTTTCCCAGGGAATCGAGGCGCTTGCGACCTTGGGCCAGATCGGCGGAAATCAGGCCTTTCGGAATACCGTTCGCGATGTGGATCAGGGACGACAATGCAATTCTCCGTGCAGACATGCCGGAGAAATGTCATTCCAAGACTAATCTTTCCAACGAATTATTTTCGTTAGAATGATCGATTTTTATGAACGGTCTTAGGCGCGCTTCGAAAAGCAGACGAGCGGTGAAGGGCCGGCCTACAGCTGCGCTTCGATCGCCGCCTTGTCGATCACCGACCAGACGTGCCTGATCCTGCCGTCGAGAAACTCGTAGAAGACGTTCTCGCTGAAGGACACTTTCCTGCCGTTGACCGGCAGGCCGAGAAAAGTTTCCTTCGGCGTGCAGTTGAATTGAAGGCGGCTCGCTATGAAAGGCGTATCGGCGATCAGCAGCTGGATGTCGAAATAGAGATCGGGAATTTCGCGAAAATCCCGCTCCAGCATGTCGTGGTAACCCGACAGGCCGACCCGGTCGCCATTGTAGTGCACCTCCTGGTGTACGAAGCGGTCTAGGCTCCGCCAGTCCTGGGCTTTGAGGCAGGCGATGTAGCCACGATAGCTATTGGCAAGATCTTCATCGGTCATAGCATGCTCCGGTGCTTTGCCAACCGCATGTCTTCCACGACTGTTCCGGACGGCGAGAAATGCTTGTTCGGGGAAGACATAGAGCGGCGATGCCGGAATGCGAGTGCGGCATCAGGGAAGGACTTCGAATTCCGGTCCGCCGATCACCTCGTCGATCGCCTGTGGGTCGACGTGCTCGCTGTCGACCGAGGCTTCGAGCTGCGACAAGGGGGCTTCAAGGGTCCAGGTGACGCCGTGGCTGTCATATTCGAGAACGCCGGTGCCACTTACAGCTGCTGGAGCGACGCGCTGGAGCACGACGGTGCCGAAACCGCCATGGCCGATGTTCTGCACCTGAGGACCATCGCGCTCTTTCCAGATCAGCTGGAACCGTTTCAGGGCGCCTGCCTGGCTCACCTTCCATTGCACCGATATCGTTCCCTCGGCGGCCGAAAGCACGCCATATTTGGCGGAGTTGGTCGCCAGTTCATGAAAGGCGATGCCGAGATACTGGACGGCATTGGGGTTCAGCGTCAGGGAAGGGCCAGCCATGGAAATCCGTTCCTCGTTGCCGAACGGTTTGGCTTGTGCCAGGAGCAGCTCGAAAATCGTCGCGCCTCGCCAGTCGCCGGACACCAGCAGGTCGTGCGAGAGCGACAGCGCCATGATGCGCTCGCGCACCTGGCGTTCGAACTCCGCCGGTGTCGAGGACCTCTTGCTGGTCTCGCGGATCATAGAGATGATGACGGAATACTGGTTCTTGACCCGATGGTTGACCTCGCGCATCAGCATGCGGATGCGATATTCGCTCTCCTTGGCTATCGAGATGTCGCGGGCGATCTTGGAGGCGCCGATGATCCGGCCGACGGCATTGCGTACGGGCGAGATCGTCAGGGATACGGGCACTAGGCTGCCGTCCTTGCGGCGGCGGATGGTCTCGTAGGTCTCGACCCGCTCGCCTTTGCGGATGCGCTCCAATATGCGCGGCTCCTCGTCCAGGTGGTCATCGGGTATCAGCATCGTCACGGACCTGCCGACCGCTTCGTCGGCGGTGTAGCCGAACAGGCGCTGGGCGCCTGAGTTCCAGCTCTTGATGACGCCGTTCAAATCCTTGCTGACGATTGCATCGAAGGAGGATTCCACGATGGCCGACAGATGATGCCTGGCCTCGTCGGCAAGATGCCGGTCGGTGAGGTCGAACAGCATGTTGACGGCCCCGACCAGCCTGCCTTGGTCGTCATGGAGCGGCGTGGGATAGGGAAGGAAGGGCACGCGCGTGCCGTCGGGACGCTGCGAGATGGCCGACTGGTTTCTGACCGGCCGGTTCTCCCGCAACGCAACGGCCATCGGGCATTGGTCGTGCGGCAACACCTGCCCGTCGGTCGTGAACAGCTTGTGCGTTACGCACCACTGGTCTTTTCCGAGCTCGGGCTCGCGCTCGGCAAAATCGGCCGCGGCCCGGTTGAAATAGGTGATCCTGCCTTCGCTATCGGTCGTGTAGATGGCGACAGGAAGATTATCGAGGATTTGATGGGATAGATCGAGTGTCGAACTGTTCGACAGGTCCGTCATGCGCAAGGTTCCATTTAACCACCGTGAACGCTGTCCGGCTGAATTGGTTCCTGGACCCGTAAGCTAGCCGCGATAACGCAGCGCATCGACCAGCAGCGTAAAGGCGGGCGTCGCCTGGCGGCGGCTGGGATAGTAGAGGTGGTAGCCGGGAAACGGCGGGCACCAGTCGGCCATGAGCCGCAACAAACGGCCATCGGCGAGATGCGCCGTCACTTGATCCTCCGGGAGATAGGCGAGGCCGACGCCGGCCAACACGGCATTCATGCGCAGCCCCGCCGTGTTGAAGATCAACTGGCCGTCGACGCGCACCTTCAGCTCGCGTCCGGCCTTCTCGAATTCCCAGGCATAGAGCCCGCCATGGGTCGGCAGGCGCAGGTTGATGCAATTGTGATCGGTCAGGTCCTGCGGCGTGCGCGGCTTCGGCCGGCTTGCGAAATAGGCCGGAGATCCGACCACCGCCATGCGCATGTCCGGCCCGATGCGCACCGCGATCATGTCTCGCGCCACCTGTTCGCCCAGCCGTACGCCGGCGTCGTAACCCCCGGCGACGATGTCGGTCAGGCCGTAGTCGACGACGATCTCGATCCGGATGTCGGGATATTGCGGCAACAGCCGGGCAATGGCCGGCCATAGGACCGTGTTGGCCGAATGTTCGCCGGCGGTGATGCGGATGGTCCCCGCGGGCTTTTCTCGCAATGCGCTCAAGGCGGCGAGCTCACTTTCGATCTCGTCGAGCCTCGGTCCGACGGTGCGGGCCAGGCGTTCGCCGGCTTCGGTCGGCGAGACACTGCGCGTGGTGCGGGTCAAAAGCCGGACGCCCAGCCGCTCTTCCAACGTGCGCAAGGCATGGCTGAGCGCCGATTGGGATACGCCAAGCTTGGCCGCCGCCCTGGTGAAGCTCTTCTCGCGCGCGACGGCGAGGAAGGCGGTCAACTCATTCAGATTGTCGCGTGGCATTGATGAATTTCTCTCATAAGTACATGCCGGATATAGCAGCTACTCATGACCATCGCAGCCCCTAAATAGAACGCAATCGGCCCAACAAGCCGGCGCTCCTGGCCTGGCGGCAATGTCCTCCCGGCATGACGAAAGGACGGAAAACGTGGAGATCACACGAAGCGGCTCGCAGCCCTCGGCGAAGGGGCCCGCCGAATATTTCACCGGGGCGGTGCGCATCGATGCACCCTTCAAGGGCAGCGACCTCGCGCGCGTCGGCGGGGCCACCGTGACCTTCGAGCCCGGCGCGCGCACGGCCTGGCACACGCACCCGCTCGGCCAGACGCTTATCGTTCTGTCGGGCGCCGGTCTGGTGCAATGCGAAGGTGGGCCGATCCAACAGATCCGTTCCGGCGACATCATCTGGTTCGCGCCGGGCGAAAAGCATTGGCATGGGGCGTCGCCGACAACGGCGATGAGCCATATCGCCATTGCCGAAGCGCTCGACGGCAAGGTCGTCGACTGGATGGAGCATGTCACCGACGAACAATACGGGATTTGACCGACCAGACCTCGCCCACCGACGACACAAGAAGGAGATCCTCATGACCCATGCCCCAGCGCCTCCCAAAAGCCCGTTTTCCGACATCGCTCCAGCACTCGGCACCTATACCGACGAGGTGCTTTTCGGCGACGTCTGGAAACGCCCCGGCCTCTCGCCGCGCGACCGCAGCCTCGTCACCGTCGCCAGCCTGGTCTCGGGATACCGGATCAACGAGATGCCGTTCCACATGAAGCGGGCGCTCGAGAATGGCGTAACCCATGACGAGCTCATCGAGGCCATCACGCATCTTGCCTTCTATGCTGGATGGCCGCCGGCAAGCACCGCGATCGGCATCGCCCGCAAGGTCTTCGAACAGGCCGACGCCGAGAAGAAGGGACACTGACGATGCAAAAGCGCACACTTGGAAACAGCGGCCTCGAAGTCTCGGCCATCGGCCTTGGCTGCATGGGCATGAGCCAGTCATATGGGCAGCCGATGGAGACGCCGGATGCGGTCCGTCTGATCCGGGCGGCATTCGAGCGCGGTGTCACCTTCTTCGACACGGCGGAGGTCTACGGACCGTTCAGGAACGAAGAGGTCGTCGGCGAGGCGTTGCAGCCAATCCGCGACCAGGTGGTGATCGCCACCAAATTCGGCATCGACATCGCCGGTGCGGCCGGACATCAGGGCATGGACAGCCGGCCGCAGCATATTCGCGACGTCGTCGAGGCCTCTCTCAAGCGGCTGAGGACGGACTACATCGATCTTCTCTACCAGCATCGGGTCGATCCGGTCGTGCCGATCGAAGAGGTGGCTGGCGTGGTGAAGGACTTGATCAGCCAAGGCAAGGTGAAGTATTTCGGCCTCTCGGAAGCGGGCGTGCGCACCATCCGCCGCGCTCATGCGGTGCAGCCGGTCGCCGCGCTTCAGAGCGAATATTCACTCTGGTGGCGTGAACCCGAGGAGGCGATCCTGCCGGTCCTCGAGGAACTGGGAATCGGCTTTGTGCCTTTCAGTCCGCTGGGCAAGGGTTTCCTCACCGGCGCCATCAACGCCGGGACGACGTTCGACGCCAACGATTTCCGCAACAGCGTTCCGCGGTTCACGGAGGAAGCCCGCCAGGCAAACCAGGCACTGGTCGACGCCATCGTCGCGATCGCGGCTGACAAGAACGCGACATCGGCACAGGTCGCGCTTGCCTGGCTGCTGGCGCGCAAGCCCTGGATCGTTCCCATCCCAGGCACGACCAAGCTAAACCGCCTTGAGGAAAACATCGGATCTCTCGCCGTTGCCCTGACCGCGGACGATCTTCGCGATATCGAGAACGCGGTCTCGGCGATTGCCGTCCAGGGAGAACGATACTCCCCGCAACAGGCGGCGAGGATCGATCGCTGAGGGTCCCAGCTGTATCAGGCCAAGGCGTTGCCGACGGTTTGGCCCAATGACAGGCCGAGGCGTTGTCTTGACGCGGGACCGTTGCTGCTCCAGCTTGCCGCGATGTTCGTTCCCGCGCCCGTCATCGCCAAGCGACGCCGCTTCCGCCCAGCGTGGAGCGGCACGCTGATTGCGCGACGACAAAGGCCGGCAGGATAAATCCGCTTCGCTCGTTTCCAGCCCCGCCCGCGACAACAGCCGGCGGGGTTTTTCATGCCTGGAGCACTGTCATGATCATCGAGTCTGCCATCCGGTTTCGGCCGGCCGAACCCGCCGATGCCGCCGCCATCCGCGACATTGTGCGTGCCGCCTATGCCAAATGGGTGCCGGTGATCGGCCGCGAGCCGCTGCCGATGCGCGCCGACTACGAAAAGGCCGTCGCCGAGCATCCGTTCGACCTCGCCGTCGAGGACGGCCGCATCGTCGGCATGATCGAGACCACGCTGGCCGACGATCACCTGTGGATCGAGAACGTCTGCGTCGCGCCGGAAGCGCAGGGCAGGGGTATCGGCCGCCTCCTGCTGGAGCGTGCGGAAATCAAGGCGCGCGAGGCGGGCCGCAACGAGCTTCGCCTGTTGACCAACGGCGCCTTCGAAGCCAACGTGTCGCTCTACAAGCGGCACGGCTATACGGTCGACCGGGAAGAGCCGTTCATGAATGGGGTGACGGTCTATATGAGCAAGAGGTTGGCATGACGATCAGAGCGCGACGATGGCTGCGAGGATAACGCTGAAGCAACTGTCCGGGCTCTACGCGATTTCGCGGCTTCAAGCCGCTGACGGCATCCCCGGCTGGGCGGACGGACCAGGTTTCGTCAGCATCACCAGGACCGACGACGAGCTCTCGATCACCTGCCTTCAGGATCGCGTGCCCGATGCCGTCAAGCATGACCGCGACTGGGTCGCCTTCAAATTGCAGGGGCCGTTCGCGTTCGACGAAACCGGCATCGTGCTGTCCGTCATCAGGCCGCTGTCGGAAAACGGGCTAGGCATCTTCCTGGTATCGACCTTCGATGGCGACCACCTGCTGGTGAAAGCGGCTGACGAGCCTGCGGCAAGAGGTTTGCTGGGCGAAGCCGGGCATACGCTGCTATAGTCCGCTCATCGCTGGTCCAGCCCTCTGGCTCAACCACTGCCGCGTTGGCTCAACCAGTTCGGGGGTTGCGTTTGACAGCGCCGTTTGCGCATCGTTATTTCTAGCCAGATATCACGGCCTGGCCATGCGGCACCCCAAGGAGAGACTATGTCACACGATCTGCAGTTCTACATCGATGGCGCGTGGGTCGATCCTGTCGTGCCCAACACGCTCGACGTTATCGATCCATCGAACGAGGATGCTTTCGCGCGGATTTCGCTCGGCTCCAGGGCCGATGTCAACAAGGCGGTGGCCGCCGCCAAGCGCGCCTTCAACACTTACGGCTTCACCTCGGTCGAGGAACGCCTCGACATCCTCAACCGCGTCATCGAGGTCTACAAGAAGCGCAGCAAGGATCTGGCGATCGCCGTGTCGCGCGAGATGGGCGCGCCGCGCCAGATGGCGCTCGACAGCCAGGTCGGCATCGGCCTGGCGCATCTGGCCAAAATGGCCGAGACGCTGAAGAATTTCCAGTTCCGCCACGTCAAGGGCAACCATCTCGTGGTCAAGGAGCCGATCGGCGTCGTCGGCCTGATCACGCCCTGGAACTGGCCGCTGAACCAGATCACCTGCAAGGTCGGTCCGGCACTCGCCGCCGGCTGCACCATGGTGCTGAAGCCCTCGGAAATCGCGCCGCTCAACGCCATCATCTTCGCCGAAATCATCGACGAGGCCGGCGTGCCGAAGGGCGTGTTCAACCTCGTCAACGGCGACGGCCCTGGCGTCGGCCAGGCGCTGTCCAGCCATCCCGACATCGACATGATGTCGTTCACCGGTTCGACCCGGGCAGGCATATTGGTGGCCAAGGCTGCCGCCGACACCGTCAAGCGCGTGCATCAGGAGCTTGGCGGCAAGTCGGCCAACATCCTGTTCCCGGATGTCGACCTCGCCACCGCCGTCAGCAAGGGCGTCGCCGGCTGCTTCAGCAACAGCGGCCAGTCCTGCAACGCGCCGACGCGCATGTTCGTGCCGCGCGACCGCCACGACGAGGCCGCGGGATATGCCAAGACGGCGGCGGAAAAGTTCACGGTCGGTCCAGCCGACGGCGCCAACACCAAGCTCGGCCCCGTCGTCAGCCAGGTCCAGTTCGACAAGATCCAGGACCTGATCCAGAGCGGCATCGACGAGGGTGCCACGCTGGTCGCCGGCGGCCCCGGCCGCCCTGCCGAACTCAATCGCGGCTACTATGTCAGGCCGACCGTGTTCGCCGACGTCACCCACGACATGCGCATCGCGCGCGAGGAGGTTTTCGGGCCGGTGTTGGCGATCCTGCCCTACGACACGGTCGAGCAGGCTGTCGAGCAGGCCAACGACACCGTCTACGGCCTTGCCTCCTACATCCAGGCCAAGGACCTGCAGAAGGCGCGCGAGGTCGCGGCCCGCATGCGCTCGGGCAATGTCTACATCAACTATCCCCAATGGGACGCCGGCCTGCCCTTCGGCGGCTACAAGCAGTCGGGCAACGGCCGCGAATACGCCGAATACGGGCTCGAGGATTTCCTCGAGATCAAGGGCATCGCGGGGTACGAGGCGGCGGAGTAGTGCAGGACTTTCGGGCCGGCGCAACGCCGGCCCGGTCAGAAGGGACAGGTCCCGTCAGAAGGCTCTATTTCAGCGGCAGAAACAATTCGCAGACCACATCAGGCACCGGCACATTCGGGAACATCGAAAAGTGCCGTTGGCAATAGATCGGGAAGTCACGCGCTTCCTCGCCGCTGGCAGGAAGCCAGTCGCGATAAAGGTAGAGCGCGGCTGGCTCCAGATTGTTGGTATTGTGGACGACGCGCAACACGGCGCAGCGTCCGCCGGGGATCACGCCAGCCATCATTTGCCCGTCATCAGCGTCGATCGGCAGGTCAGTCCCGACACACAGGTCCATGCTGTAGTCGGCTGGGTTGGCGGGGATCCTCTCGGAACGGAAGACGTTGAACGTCGGGCTCGTCACCGGCGACAGGCCGGCGGCCTTGCGCCAGGCGATGAACCGCTGGATGGTGTCGCCGAGTGTCGCCCGGTCGCCTCGATGTTCCATGATCGCCACCGGCGTCGGGGGCACATCGCGGATCGTCACGTCGTCGTGGTCATAGGTAATGTGCATGAGCTTGCTCCTTGCATTGTCCATAGGCCCGAAGGCTGCAAGCCACGGTGCCCAGTCGGGCGACTTCCGGAACGATGAAGGAGACTGCCCGAACCGTTGCCGAAAGGCGCGGGCGAAGGCGTCCGGTGCATCGTAACCGGCATCCATCGCTATGTCCGTGACGCTTTCGGCATCCCTGAAGGCCAGCCGGTATGAAGCGCGCTTCATGCGGGCAAGCTGGACATAGCGATGCACGGACAGCCCGAAGGTCGCCGTGAACTGCCGGTGGAAATGGTATTTGGAAAATGCCGCGATGCCGCTCAAAGCATCCAGGTCCAGATTGCCGTTCAAATGCTGGTCGATATGATCCAACACTCTCTGCATCCGGGCATGGTAGTTTTGAAGCGCCGCCTTCATCATTCCGTTCTCCGTGGCAGCACCAGCTAAAGCGTATGCGGACATGACGCGCTCGACCGATCTTGCGGTTTGTCACGGGTCGCGGAACCGCGCCAAGGACCGTTTAGGGGCACGCGCGACCTTAGTTGGAAATCCAACTACCGGGAAATTCGACTGTGCTTATATTGTTCGGACCATCTAATCGCCATCAGCGCGGTCCTCACCAGCAATGGCTCCCCGCCTTGCCAATTGGCATATACATGCTATATATCTGCCAATTCGCGAGGTCCAAATATGCAGCTTCAAGCCATCACCGCCACACCGGCCACGGTCGGCTCAGCCATTTCGGATGAAGAGGCAGGCGCCTTGGCGCGCACCACTGTCAACCTGTTCAAGGCCTGGAACCTCACCGACTTCGAGGCCTGCGTCCTGCTTGGCGGCATTTCGGCGCGCACCTGGGCGCGCTGGAAGGAGGGCGGCATCGGCCGGATCGACCGCGACCTGCGCACCCGCATGGCGCATCTGATGGGCATCCACAAGGGGCTGCGTTACCTCTTCACCGAGCCGGCGCGCGGCTATGCCTGGATACGCAAGCCCAATGCCACCTTCGGCGGGCAGTCGGCGCTCGACGTGATGCTGCGCGGCGACATTTCCGATCTCGCGGCGATGCGCGAATGGCTCGACGCGGAGCGTGGTGCATGGTGAGTGGGCTCGCGGTCCGGCGCCGCGTCCACTGGCCCCAGACCTATCGCATCATCCGCTCCATCCATCCGCCGATCGATCTCTTCGAGGACATCGCCGATCCGCGCGACTGGGAGGCGCTCGCCGCCGTCGAGGAGAAGACCAACCCGCGCATCCGGCTGGAGCTTGGCGATCTCGGCAAGGTGCCGGCCGCAAGGCGGGTTTCCGGTCCTGGCGCCAGTTTCGTCATGGCGCCTTTCGTGCATTGTTCCGTCCTTCGGCCCGGCCGTTTTTCGGACGGCAGCTACGGCATCTACTATGCCGGCGACAGCGAGGACGTGGCGCTGGCCGAAACCATCCACCATCACCAGAAATTCATGCGCGCCACCAACGAGGCGCCCGGCTGGACGGCCGATTTCCGCGTGCTGATCGGCAGCGTCGATCGCGACCTCGACGACGTCAACGCCGTGCCCGGCGTGCTCGATCCCGACGACTACACGGCGTCGCAGGCGGAAGGGCGGGCGCTGCGGGCCGCCGGCAGCGACGGGCTGGTGTGGAACAGCGTGCGCATGCCCGATGGGGAGTGCATCGGCATCTTCTGGCCCGACGCCATCGGTGTCCCGGTTCAGGGCCGCCACTACAGCTACCACTGGGACGGCGGCCGCGTCGATTTCGTGCGCCAGCACGACACGGGCAAGGTGCTGGAAGTGGTTTGAGCGAAGGCCGCCGCGGCAACCAGTCCCAGGCCTTTACGTGGGCTTGCGTGCCTGCGTGACGGCCAGCCATACGGCCGAGACGAGGAAATAGAAGGCGCCGAACGCGGCATAGGGCGCGATGTCGGTGATGCCAGGCGTCGCGGTGCCGATTGCCTGTTTGATGAAGAAGCCACCGGCCAGCGCCGACTGCGCACCGCTCAGCACCATCGCCCACTGCGCGCCTGCCCGCCAACGGCGCACACCGGTCGCAAGCTGGAACAGGCCAGAGAGAACCGCCCACGCACCGAACACCGCCAGAACCGCGTGCGGGCCCTGTCCGAGTGCGATGACGACGGCAATGGCCGTGATCGTGCTGACCACCGCGTTGAGCGCCTGGCTGGGATTGGCTTTCAGGCCGCCGCTACGCTGCGCGTCCAGAATATTGGCGATAGCGTCCCACAAGGGGTAGGCGACCAGGAGTAGCGCGGAGACCGGCGGCGCGCTTTTGCCAAGGGTGAAGGCCGCCGCCACCCAGGCGACCGAAAAGCCGGCCCGGAGGAAATAATAGGATTTCAGCCACTGCGATGCGGCGCCGGGCGCCTGGATGGTTTGAGTGCTCATTGGAATTTCCTGTCTCGTTGGTTGGATGGCGATTGATCCGTTTGATCGATTTGGAACCACGTTCGCCGAGTTGGATGATTGGAACAGCCCGTTCTCGCAGCCTTGGCTGCGGGATTGGTTTTGATCCAAGGAAAAAACGGCGCATAATCAGCACGAAAATGCGCTATCGTCGTAAGGAATGTAGCGGAGCCGGCCGGTCGCATCCATGATGGAATTGCCTGAAAATTTGACCATTCTTCCGGATGGAGGGCCGCGTGCCGGTGTCTCCGGGGACCTTCTCTCGCATGTGCTGGCGCAGATCAGGCTTACCGGCGACGAGGTTTTTTCACGCACGCTGACAGAGGCGGAGCAACTCGATCTCGACGAGGGCCAAGCCCATATCGTCGTGGTGACCGTCGGCGCGCTGCGCATGGAGAGTGGGGATCAGGCCCCTGTCGTCATAGAGGCCGGCGACCTCGTGCTCCTGCCTCGTGGTCCCGGCGCGTTGCGGCTGGTGGCGTCGCATCCGCGGGTGGCGATCGTCGCCTGCCGCTTCTGGTTCGATCCTGACAGCCTGCGGGGAATGATCTTCGCCTTGCCACGATGCATCCATATCGAGCGTGCCCAGGGGGCAGGGTGGGTCGATGGAATGCTGCCTTTCCTGATGGTCGAAACCAGCGACGCCCAGCCCGGGGCGGCTTTGATGATTTCCCGCATCATCGATCTCATGGTCATCCGCACCTTGCGCAGTTGGGTCCACGAAGGACGCGCCACGGGCTGGCTCGGCGGGCTTTCGGATGCACGCATCGCCCGTTCCTTGAAAGCCATTCACGAAAGGCCGCTGCAGCGGTGGAGCATCAATGAACTGGCCGACAAGGCCGGCATGTCCCGGTCCAGCTTCTGCGAGCGCTTCGCCGCGCTCGTCGGGCGCTCGCCGCTGCGCTACCAGAATGAATGGCGGCTGGGCCTGGCCCGCGATCTGCTGGCCAGGCGAGACGCACGCGTGGGTGAGATCGGCTTGCGCATCGGCTACGAGTCCGAAGCCGCCTTCAGCCGCGCCTACAAACAGCTCTTCGGGCATCCGCCACGGGTTGAATATGCCCTGGCGAATGAAGCCGCACCGGTGAAACCGCGCTGACCGATGGCGCCAGCTTGAAAATATCGGGTTGCGGCCGTTACCGCACCACCAGCACCGGGATCTCGGTGTAGGACAGCACTTCCGCCGTCTGGCTGCCCAGAAGCAGCCTGCCGAGGCCACGGCGGCCGTGCGAGGCCATGACGATCAGGTCGCAGCCTTGCGCCCGCGACAGTTCCAGGATCGCTTCGGCCGGCCTTTTGTCCTCGACATGGACCAGCGTGGCGGACACGCCGGCGGCATCGGCGGATGCCTTGCATTTGTCGAGCACTTCCTTGCCATAGCGGCGCGCTTCCTCCTGATAGGTGACCAGTTCGTCGCCGGCGGCATAGCCGGCCATGGCGCCGCCCCAGGCGAAGATCGGGAATTGTTCCGAGACGGTAACGAAGGTGACGGCGGCGCCGATGCCCTTGGCCAGTGTGAGGCCCTGGGCGACACCCTTGCCGGCCAGGTCAGAACCGTCGGTGGCGATGAGCAGATGTTTGTACATGATGGTGTTGCCTGTCGTGCCTGATGACTATCCAGCAGAGATAGTTATGCCGCACGCTCAATCATTGTGCCAATGCGGCGGGAATCAGGGCCAGGCGAGGTTTCGCCAGTACCCCGGATTCCCCTTTGCCGCATCGTCCTCTAAGGTGCCGCCGACATCGAAAGGTACCCCATGAGCAGTGCGTTCCCCCAAATCCATCTGGTCCGGCATGGCGAGACGGCATGGAGCCTTTCGGGGCAGCATACCGGGCGCACCGACATGCCGCTGACGCCGGCCGGCGAGGCGGCCGCGCGGGGTGTTGCGGAGCGGTTGAAAGGCCTACCTTTCTCAGCCGTCTGGTCGAGCCCCTCGCAGCGCGCCTACAACACCAGCGTGCTTGCCGGCTTTGGCGCGGCAAGCGTCAAGATGGACGATCTGCAGGAGTGGGACTACGGCGCCTATGAAGGGCGCACGACGAAAGAGATCCTGGCCGAGCGGCCGGGCTGGAACGTGTTTCGCGACGGCTGTCCGCAAGGCGAGCTGGCGGCCGATGTCGGCACCCGCGCCGACAGGATCATCGAGCGCCTGCGCAAGGCCAATGCCGACATACTGATCTTTTCCAGCGCGCATTTCCTGCGCGTGCTGGCCGCCCGCTGGCTGGGTCTGCCGCCGGAAGGCGGGGCGCTGTTCGTGCTCGACACGGCCAGCATCAGCGTGCTCGGCTACGAACATGATTTCGGTGAGCCGGTCGTACGCAAGTGGAACGGGAAGTAGTGCGGGCACCGGCTCGGCGCGGAAGCGCCGTCTTTTCGTCATCCACGGGCGGAGCAAGGAGCGTAGCGACGCCGCGCAGACCCGAGGATCCATGCCGCGACCTCCGAGCGCGGCCACGGTGCGGAATCTGCTCCGCTGCACTCCACGGCCAGCATCGCGGCATGGATCCCAGGGTCTCCGCGACGCCGCTTTCGCGGCTGCTCCGCCCTGGGATGACGAACGCGGGGAGGCTTCGGCAATTCCCAAACCCTAGCCAATCCCGACCGTCTCTATCTGTCAAACTTCCGGATCGCCTCGGCGGTGACGGGCTGGAAGAAATTCACCAGATTGCCGTCGGGGTCGCGAAACAGCAGCGAGCGGTTTCCCCAGGGCATGGTGGTCGGCTGCTGCACGGTCGTGTTCTTGATGAGGTTGGACAGCCGGGCGAATTCGGCATCGACGTCGCCGACGCGGAATTCGAGGATGGCCGTGTGGTTGTCGGCGGGGCGGGCGATGTCGCCGCCGAACAGCATCAAGGTGCGCGTGCTGCCGATCGCCAGCGTGCAGGCTGGCGTCGTCAGTTCGGCGAAGTCTTCGGTATAGACCGTCACCGGCATGCCGGTGACCTCACCGTAGAAGCGCACGAGGCGCTGGACATCCGATGTGATGATGCGGACTGAGACGAAATTCATCGCTTAGGTTCCTTGGTCACTGAAGCCCGGGCCGGGCTTCCCAGCCGATGCATAGCCCAAGTCTCCTGCCAGCTTTCTGTCAGGAGAGGGGGTGCGATTGTCTATTCGGGCCTGACCGACTCCTGGACGGCGCGAGGGAGAAATCATCGGCAGGTGTCAAACAGCGCAATCGGCAATCTGTTCTTGGCAAAGTTTATGGCTTCACGATTTTCATGGCGTTGTTTCGACAGGAATACTCCATTTCATTCGGCAGAGTGTTGATAAAGGCGATCGCCGGGCCTTTACTCGATTTTGTTCTGATAACCATGAATTGATTGGTATGGCTGTTTCCGTGATTTGAGCCTGGATTTGTGCCGTCATAAAATCGCCGGTGGGAAATTTCTGAAACGGGGGAAAAAAATGTCTCACCGCGCGACAAGCATCATGGCCGGCCTGGCGCTTCTGGCTTTTGCGGTCAGTCCGGCGGCTGCTTCCAACCGCATGTTCACCTCCCAAAAGACAGCGCTTTCGGGCCGCGATGTCTATTTCTTCGGCGGAGCGAGCCTGAACGTGGATTGTTCCAGCGCGGGCAGGGACGATGTGAGGGTGGTCTCGGGTCCAAGCCACGGAAATGTAAAACTCGTCCATGACGGGGTGTTTACGCATTACAACAAGTCGAACGACCGTGCAAAATGCAATTCCCACAAGGTGAATGGCATCAAGGCGCTTTACAGGTCGAGCCCTGGCTTCAAGGGCTGGGATCAGGTGACGATCTCGGTTCACACCTATGACGGCGACGCGTTCAAATACGTCACCAACATCAAGGTGGAGTAGTGCTCGCCCGAACGCTTTGTTTTACGCAATTCCGGACGGAAAACCATTACGCACTTTTCCTGGAATTGCCCCTAAATCGTACAAGCAGGAGGATCGTTGAAATGAAGCGTCGGACGACAGGTGTGATAACGGCATTGGCGGTTCTGGGATGTGCCGCCTGGCCGGCGGCGGCGGAAAGCTATGGAAAGGCGGCGCTCTCCGGACAGGAGATCTATATTTTCAGGGATGCCAGCCTGAATGCCGACTGTTCCAGCGCCGGCGCGAACGATGTCAGGATCGTCGCGGGCCCAAGCCACGGGAAGATCAGGCTCGTGCATGCCAAGCTCTATACCGGTTTCAGCAAATCGAACGAGCGCTGGAAATGCAATGCCCACAAAGTGGACGGCATCAAGGGGTTTTACCGGTCGAACCCCGGATACAAGGGGCGCGACCAGGTCACGTTTTCGGTCCACACCTATATGGGCAATGCCCATCAGACCGCCGTCAGCATCAACGTCGAATAGTGGCTTCGCCGCCCACTCACTGCGCCAGCAGCGCCAGTTCCTCCGGCGTGAGGTGCCGCGCCACGCCCTTGGCGAGGTCGCCGAGCGGCAGGCTGCCGATGGCGACGCGGGTCAGGCGCTTGACCTCGATGCCATGAGCGGCGAGCAGGCGGCGGATGTGGCGGTTCTTGCCTTCGTCGAGCACGATCTCCAGCCAGGCCGTGCGACCGCCGCTGCGCAGGAATTCGATCGAATTGGCCGCCAAGGCCTCGCCGTCGATGGTGGCGCCCGCGCGGAGTTTGTCCAGCATCGTTTCATCCGGCACCGTGGCGACCTGCACGTGATAGGTCTTGGGCAGGTGCGAGGCCGGGTCCATCAGCCGGTTGGCGAAGCGTGTGTCGTTGGTCATCAGAAGCAGGCCTTCGCTGGCCTTGTCCAGCCGGCCGACCGGCGAAACGAAGGGCAGGTCGAGCCCTTCGAGACAGGCATAGACGGTGTCGCGCTCGAGCGGGTCGTCGCGCGTGGTGACCAGCCCGCGCGGCTTGTTCACCATGAGATAGACCTTGCGCTCGGCAACCACCTCGACGCCATCGACGACGATCCTGTCGCGGTTCATGTCGACGCGCAGCGCGGCATCGCGCACCACCTTGCCGCCGACGCGCACGCGGCCTTGCGCGATCAGCGCCTCGCCCTGCGTGCGCGAGCACAGGCCGAGTTTTGAGAGCGCTCGGTTCAGGCTGACGCCAGGAGGGCCGGCGCTGCGTGGCTTGCCGGGTGGCGGCCTGCCGGGCGGTGGTGGTCGTGAAGCCATGCTGCTTGGGTCGATCCGTGGTATTGGACAGATGCCATGGGCAGCGTCAGCTTAGCAAGCTGCCGCCGAGGCCGCATCGAGGCCCCGGCGGCAAGCCGGCCAAACGGGGCCTTTCGACGCGTCACGCGGCCTGCTCGGTCTCGCCTGCTATGCCGTTCAAGACCTGGACGGCATCCGCCGGCAGCTTAAGCTCTGCGGCCGCCAGGTTCTCCCTGAGATGCCCGACTGACGAGGTGCCGGGGATAAGCAGGATGTTGGGCGAGCGCTGCAACAGCCAGGCGAGCGCCACCTGCATGGGGGTGGCGCCGAGTTTTTGCGCGACGTCGGCAAGCGTGCTCGACTGCAGCGGCGTGAAGCCGCCGAGCGGGAAGAACGGCACATAGGCGATGCCGTCGGCGGCAAGCTCGTCGATCAGCGCGTCGTCCTGGCGATGCGCGATGTTGTATTGGTTCTGCACGCAGACGATGTCGGCCATGCCGCGTCCCTGCGCGATCTGCTTGCGGGTGACATTGCTCAAGCCAATATGGCGCACAAGCCCCTGGCGCTGCAGTTCGGCGAGCGTTTCGAGTTGCGGCTCGAGCGAGCCTTCGGCGGGCCCGTGGATGCCATGCATGGAGCGCAGGTTCACGACCTCGATCACGTCCAGCCCGAGATTGCGCAGATTGTCGTGCACGGCCTGCGTCAGTTCCTGTGGCGACATCGCCGGGATCCACGAGGCATCCTCGCCGCGCCGCGCACTGATCTTGGTGACGATGGTGAGGTCCGCGGGATAGGGGTGCAGCGCCTCGCGGATGATCTGGTTGGTGACGTGCGGACCATAGAAATCCGACGTGTCGATATGGTCGACGCCGCTGGCAACGGCCTCGCGCAGCACGGCTATCGCCCCGTCGCGGTCCTTCGGCGGGCCGAAGACGCCGGGTCCGGCCAGTTGCATGGCGCCATAGCCCAGGCGCTTCACGGTGCGGTCGCCGAGCTTGAAAGTTCCGGCTTTGCTGATGTCGGTCATGGGTCTCGATCTCCTTTGGATCGGCCCGATATAGACAGTCCCCGTCCGCGCGATAATATGGCGCAATCGGCACAGGCTGTGCGGAAAGGTGAACAATGGCATCCGATCTGGGTGACCTCCAGGCATTCATGGCGGTGGCGCGCGCCGGCGGGTTTCGGCAGGCGGCGCGGACGACCGGCTTCAGCGCCTCCAGCCTGAGCGAGACGGTGCGACGGCTGGAGAGCGGGCTCGGCGTGCGGCTCCTCAACCGCACCACGCGCAGCGTCGCGCCCACCGAAGCCGGCGCGCGCCTGCTGGAGCGGCTCGGCCCCGCGCTCGGCGAGGTCGAGGCCGCGCTCGACGTGGTCAACGGTTTTCGCGGCCGTCCGGCGGGCACGCTACGGCTCAACGTGCCGGTGGTGGCCGCGAAACTGGTGCTACCTCGCCTCTTGCCGCCCTTCCTCGCGGCCTATCCCGACATCCGCGTCGAAGTGACGGCCGAGGACAGTTTCGTCGACATACTGGCGAGCGGTTGCGATGCCGGCATCCGCTATGACGAACGGCTGGAGCAGGACATGATCGCGGTGCCGATCGGCCCGCGCCGGCAGCGCTTCGCCACCGCCGCCGCACCGGCCTATCTCGATCGGCGCGGCCGGCCCGGCCATCCACGCGACCTGCTCGATCACGCCTGCCTGCGCGGCCGCTTCGCCAGCGGCTCCATGCCGCCCTGGGACTTCGAACGCAACGGCGAGACGGTGAGCGTCGACCCGACCGGCCCGCTGCTGGTCAGCACCGGCACGGCGATGGACCTCGCTGTCAGCGTGGCGGTCGACGGCGGCGGTATCGTCTCATTGTTCGAGGACTGGCTGCGCCCCTATTTCGACGATGGCAGGCTCGAGCCCGTGCTGGAGCCCTGGTGGCAGGAATTCTCGGGTCCGTTCCTTTACTACCCCGGCCGCCGCCTGACGCCAGCGCCGCTGCGGGCATTCATCGATTTTGTCGACGGGATGCGGTGGTGAGGGGGGCGCGACGGCCTGGCTCCTTCGACCAAAGGCAATCCCTGATGTAACACTTTGTTGTCATTGAGGGTCTATCGAGGAGGCGGTACGGCGAAAGCCCGGTAACAGGAAAGGCGCCCAATGGGTTCGCCCTGGTCCGAATTGCTGGCCAATCTGGCGGTCGTGGCGATGTTCGTGTCGGTCTGGATCCACACCCATGTGTGGCTGGACCGCTGGGCGCCCGCCGTAAAGGCGGCGACCTTCGGCCTGCTGATGGGCGCCGGAGCCATCATCCTGATGCTCACACCAATGCAGCTGCAGCCTGGCGTGCTCGCCGATCTCAGGGCGACGATGATTGCCGTTGCCGGCTTCTTCGGCGGTCCCGTCGCCGGCGTCGTCGCCGGGGTTATGGCCGGTGCGTTCCGGACTTTCGAGGGTGGCATCGGCGCCTTCGCCGGCGCGGTGGGGATCGCGGCCGCCATGCTGGTCGGTGTTGCCGGAAACCTTGCCCTTAGGGGCCGCCGGCCCACCATGGTCGACATCATGACCCTCGGCGCGGCGGCAGCGGCGGCGTCGCTGCTTGGCCTCAGCGTCCTGCCGCGGGATGTGCTGCAAACAGTCCTGCCGAAGGTTGCGCTGCCTTCCTCCCTGCTCATCTTCGTCTCGGTGGTGCTGTCGGGGCTTACGCTTTACCAGGAGCGGCGGCGCCTCGAGGCGCTGCAGTCGCGGCGCATCTACAAGGCCGTGGTGGAGACGCTGCCGGATTGCCTGAACGTCAAGGACCTCGACGGGCGGTTCATCGCGGCCAATCCGGCAACGGCCGAACTGATGCAGGCGCCAGACGCCAAGGCGCTGATCGGCAAGACGGACTTCGACTTCTATCCGCGCGAGACGGCGAAAGGTTTCCGCGAGGACGAGCTTGCCGTGCTGGCGTCGGGCGTCTCGTCCACCATCGAACAGCACCTTCATCACGAGGATGGAACCGAAGGCTGGCTGGCGACCTTGAAGGCGCCCTTTCGCGACAGGAGCGGGGCCGTCGTCGGCCTGATCACGCACAATCGCGACATCACGGCGCGCAAGCAGCTCGAGACCGAGCTGGCGGAAAGTCGGGTCCGGCTCGGAGACGCCTTGACACACATGGCCGACGGTCTGGTGATGTTCGACCCGGACGGCAGGCTGGTGCTGTGCAACGACCAGTATCGCGCCATGTTTCCTAAGACGGCTGAGATGAGGGTGCCCGGCGCCGACTATCGCGACATCCTGCGCGCCTCGGCGGCGCGCGGCGAGGGGACCACACCGCCAGACGCGGTCGAGGGCTGGATCGACGGCATCATGGCCTCGCAGAAGCTTGTCAGCCACCGCCAGGTCCGGCTCGCCGACGGCCGCTGGCTCGACGTACGCACCCGGCCGACAGGCGACGGCGGCAGCCTCAGCGTGTTTTCCGACATCACCGAGGCCAAGCAGGTCGAGGCCGAACTGCTGGCCGTCAACGAGAAGCTGAACCTTCTGGCGCACCGCGACGGGCTGACCGAACTGTGGACGCGCCGCGCCTTCGATGAAGCGCTGGCGCGCGAATTCTCGCGCGCCAGACGCAATGCGGCGCCGCTCAGCCTGGTGATCATCGATGTCGACTGGTTTAAGCGGTTCAACGACCATTACGGCCATCCGGCGGGCGATGATTGCCTGCGCGCCGTGAGCCGCTGCATCCAGGCGACTGCCCGCCGTCCGGCCGACGCGGCGGCCCGCTACGGCGGCGAGGAGTTCGCGCTCATCCTGCCGGAGACCGACGCCCGGGGCGCCTTCGTCATCGCCGAGACCCTCAGGAGCAAGGTGCGCGACCTTGCCATGGCGCATGCCGGCAGCGAAAAGGGTATCGTCACGGTCAGCATTGGGGTGAGCACCCTCGATGCGGATGGCGCCGCGATGGAGATTGCCGATCTTCTGAGACGCGCCGACGAGGCGCTTTACGGCGCCAAGGCCGCCGGGCGGGACCGGGTGCATGGCTGGCGCCCGCATCTCAGCGACCAACGCTCGACCGGTTCCCGGCGCAAGATATGAGACTTGCGAGGCCACTGCCGGTGGATTTGGATCAAGGCTGAGCTTGCGATTGCCTGAACGAGGGTCCGGGCGGGAAGCTCTCTCGGTGGCGCGTAAGCTTCAGCCGGAGTGAACTGAATCCGTGCTGGCGCGGTCGAGCTTCACAAGACGAGCCTTCGCTTCGCCGACGCGTTGTTGCGCGGATCTTATCCTGTCACAAAGCCGCAGATTGATACCGACGCCACAGTCTTCGTCCAGCATCGCGTTTGCGCGTTCAAGGGCGAGTTCCGCCCGGTTAAGTCGCTGCCTCGCCCTGGCAAGTTCCAAGGTCAAAAGTTCCATTGCTGCTTCCGTGGTTTGCGGTCCCTTCCATTGGGAAACCGCTGCCGGGTGGTTTGGTTCCGGGCCGTTCGTGAAGCTGTATTCGCTGCCGGGGTCAGGCGTCTGCCTGGAGATGCGCGGCCGCCACGCTTCCAGGATTGGGCTGGTGATTGACAGTCATGTCTTTGTTTATTGACCCCGCCAATGGCTGGCGTAACTTGTCAAAGGCCGTCCGCGACGCGAAGACACGTGGGCGCTTGGGAGCGATCATCCTGCTTCCACCCAAATCCAGGAGGAAGCTGTGCGCAGGCTATTACAGACGCGCCCTGGCGAATATCTCGATCACCGATTGGAGTGCCCTTTTTGCGGCACCATCCGCCTGCAAATCCCGGCCGATGCGACACCATCGACGCGGATCAGTTGCGCCGAGTGCGGCAGATATCTTGGTATCTGGGATGAGCTGCAGACCGACTTCGAGCAACAAGGCGGCAACGATGGCGTGTTCCGTCTCGACAAAGGGCGCATCCAGAAGCTCGACTAGGCTTGCCGCGAGCAGCGCTCGATAGCGCCGGCCAGGGTCGGCTCACCATCGCCGATGCCCATCAGGACGGCCTTGGATGGGCAAGGCCGGTGTCGAAGGTGCCTGGCAACACAGGTGGGCCACTGCGGCTGGTCGAGGCTGTCGCCATCGCGTCAACCGGCACGATGATGATCATGCGGGCATGCTGCTCCGGCCACAATGGCTTTCCGAAAAGGAAGAATGTGCTGGCGAGAAAACAGACCAGCAAGAGGATGGCCAAGGTGTTGGCGATGATCTCACCAAGCTGCATTGCTCTTCTCCAATTCACGCGTCCCTCTCGGCAACGAGCGCCAGCAAACTATGTTCAATGTTTGGGACCAATGCGCCTGGTTCGCAGGACTTCAGTCCGAGTTGCGGGTCGAGCGATAAACGCACAACCTGCCTTTGCACCGGCCCGAGCCTCCGCCAAGTGTGGCAGCCGGAGCATAGCCCGGCCTGCTCGCAACGTGCCGAGCCCTCCGCCAAAGCAGGCCGGGCTCCTTTCTGAAAGGGTCACAAACGGACCGCGATTTCCACGGGCAGCGGTAAGCGCTGGTTGTGCAGCGAGGGCAAGGCCCGATCAGCGGGGTGGCGGAAAGCGCGCCGGTACCGTCCGCCTTGCTCCACGGCGACAAAGGCGCGATTCTCCTCCCTTTGGCGGCTAGCCAGCATGGTCAGATCGGGCCAGCATGGTCAGGTTGGGATTGCATGGACGGATCTGTTGTCCCACAGCCTCAACTCGACCCCACGATTGGCGATAAAGGCAGCAAGGGCTGCTACCAGTTCAAAGTAAGGCTGACGAGCAGGACGGCGATCAAGGCCGACAACGGGACCGCCATCACCAGCGCCGCCTCCATAAGGCGGGTTTCCTTGTCGCTGAACATTAAACCTCCTCACTTATCGGCTGACGCCGAGGTTTAGGGTTCGCTCACCGCCTGAAGCAGTGAGCGAACCCTATTGGCGCAGGAAGGGACGTAGCTGCGCCAATTCGCAAAAAACACACCCGCAGTACTGCCCGACATCCGTCAGGTATCCGCGATGAACTTGCAGCGAACAACGAGCGCGAAAGACGGCCGTTCCCGGCGGCGGCGCCGGCAGGACTATTGCGTTTTTCGATGGGACCTAAGTCCGGTGCTGGCCGGACCGAAGCCCAAGCCCGGAACATTCAATCATGCCTGAAGTTCGATCCGGCAGCGCGGTGACAATGTTGTGCTGTGCAGGTTTCAGATGGAGGTACTCATGAAAAAAGATCTTGCCGCCGTAGCCGCCGTTCTCTTGCTCGCAGGTGTCGGCGCAGCCGCTGCCGAGGACGTCGTCATCCAGCCCGAGCAGGAAACAGTGATCAAGGAGTATGTGCATAAGCAGCCGCTGGCTTCGGTCAAGGTTCCCGGCGTGGAACTCAACGTCGGCACGGCCTTGCCCGATACCGTCGAGCTTCACGAAGTCCCCAACGTCAAGTATCGCTACACCGTCGTCGACGACCGGACCGTGATCGTCGATCCAAGCACCCGCAAGATCGTCAAGATCATCCAGTAGCGGCGCCTGGCCCGCTGCCGGCTGGCGGCGGGCCACCGTGCAAATGCGTTGCCTGACAATCAGATTTGCGTGGGTGGATGCCGACCTTGCGCAAGCTGAACGGGTGTGCGAACGCCGCCTTGAATCGGATCCAGAGTCAACGCGACAGGTCCGCCTCTCGCTCCTTGTGCCGCCGGGCGAGATCGCGGATCCGGTCGGCGACCTTGCTGTCCACCGGGTTGTAGACGGTCAGGCTCAGATCCGGCCGCCCATCCACCGCGAAGGCTGAATATTCCAGCTCGATGTCGCCGAGTTCGGGATGCTTCAGGCGCTTTGTCCCGTCGCCATGGCTGAGCACGTCGTTTTCCCGCCACAGCGCGTCGAATTCCGGGCTGGCGCTGCAAAGCTCCTCCACCAGTTGGGCGACCTCTGACACCGCGCCGGCGCGCGCCGCATCGGCCCGGAACGCGCCGACCACGAAACGGGCGAGGTTCTCCCAATCGTGCTGCTTGGCGCGGATGGTGGGGCTCAGGAACATAAACCGCAGGATGTTGCGCTGGCCAGCGGGCAAGGTGCTGTAATCGGTCATCACGACTTGCGCGGCGCGGTTCCAGGCGACGACATCCCAGGTCGCCGTCTTGATCAGGGCCGGGCTTGCCTCGAGCGTGTCGATAAGGCGCTGCAGCCTGGGGCTGACGCCGTCGGCGCCGATGTAGCGGACCTCGGGCGGGCGCCCGAGCCCCAGCATGAAAAGATGTTCGCGCTCGGCCTCGGTCAGCAGCAGGCCCTTGGCGATCCGGTTCAGCACGTCGGCCGAAGGCGCGCCGCCGCGTCCCTGTTCCAGCCATGTGTACCAGGTCGGGCTGATGTTGGCGCGTTGCGCGACCTCTTCCCGGCGCAGTCCCGGCGTGCGCCTGCGCCCGGAAAAGCCGAACGATGAGGGGTCGAGCCGGGTGCGTCTGTCTTTCAGGAATGCCGCGAGCGAACCGGCGGAAGTGTTGGACATCCTGTTAGCCATTATACCATGATAAGATCACTACTTTAATGGAATAATAGAGCAGCGATAGTACGCAGGCAACTGTGCAGGAGATTTTGCATGCGTACCTTTTTAACCGGCGCGACCGGTTTCATCGGCTCGGCCATCGTTCCCGAACTTCTTCAGGCCGGCCATCAGGTCGTCGGCGTCACCCGTTCCGATGCCGGTGCCGAGGCGTTGGCCGCCGCCGGCGCCGAGGTGTATCGGGGAACCCTCGAGGATCCCCAAGGCCTGCGCGACGGCGCGGCGGAGGCGGAAGCCGTGATCCACACCGCGTTCGACCATGATTTTTCGCGGTTCGCCGAGAATTGCGAAAAGGACAGCCGTGTCATCGCCGCGCTCGGCCAGGCACTCGCCGGCTCCGACCGGCCGCTGGTGATCACCTCGGGCGTCGGCATGGGCAGTCCCGGCCACGGCCAACTGGCCGTCGAGGATGTCTTCAACCCCGATCACCCCAATCCGCGCATCGCCTCGGAACTCGCCGGGAATGCGTTGCTGGAGGCCGGCATCAACCTGTCGGTGATGCGCCTGCCGCAGGTCCACAACACGCTCAAGCAAGGCCTCATTTCACCGCTCATCGAGATCGCGCGCCAGAAGGGCATCTCGGCCTATGTCGGCGAGGGCCGCAACCGCTATTCGGCCGGCCATGTCGCGGACGCCGCGCGTCTCTACCGGCTCGCGGTGGAAAAGCGACAGCCCGGCGCGCGCTATCACGCCGTCGGCGAGGAAGGCGTCGAGGTGCGCGCGATCGCCGAGGCGCTTGGCCGGGGACTGAACCTGCCGGTGGTTTCGATCGCGCCGGAAAGGGCGGCGGAGCATTTCGGCTGGATGGCGATGTTCGCCCCCATGGACCTGCCGGCGTCCAGCGCGCTGACCCAGGCACGGCTCGGCTGGCGTCCGACCGGCCCGACGCTGATCGCCGATCTGGACGCGATGCGATACTGAGGCGCGTAAGAGGCGGCCTTAGCCCGGGGTGACGGCGTAGCGCAAATGGACGAGCCCGTGCGCGAGGGCTTTGCAATCCTTGAGCGACAACCGCACCTTGTCGGCAAGGCCGCTTTCACCGAACTCGACAAAGCCCTGGTTTGCCGCCCGCGCATCGAGCGCGGGAGCAATGAGAAGGCTGAGTTCATCGACCAGCCCCGCCGCCAGGAAGGAGCCGTTGATGCCGGCGCCGCCTTCGAGCAGCAGGCGGCGGATGCCGAGCTCACGGGCAAGCACGTCCAGCATGGCGGCGAGATCGATGCCGGGCGTTTGCGACACGATATAAGACACGCCGTCAGTGGCGAGCTCGGCCAGATGGCTGTCGGCCACATCATACCCGAGCAGCACCACGACATGGTCGCCGCCGATATCGGGTTTGGCGAAGTGCAGCTTGCCCGAGGCATCGAGCGCCACGGCAAAGCTGCCCGCGTCGCGCCGCGCGAAATGATGCGGCCGATCGACCTTGCCCACATGCTCGGGCGGATGCGCGGCGGCCTTGCTCATCTCGGCCATGGTGACGCGGCCGACGATCCAGGCGTCACCTTCGAGGTCGTTGTGGATCTTTTCATAGAGGCCCGACCACTCCGCCCGGCTGCCGTCGGGGCTTTCAGTATAGCGGCTTGGATGAAGGCTGCCGTCGAGCGAGGCAAGCATGTGGCAGATGATGCGCGGCTTCATATGGTGTCTCCATTTCGTCGGCCTGGCCGTCCCAAAGGTAGTGGCGCACCGGGAAAATGGAAGCCGATGCGGTGTGCCTTGAGGCTGCACGCCCCGGCAGGTAAAAAATGACTGGATCTGCGCGACCTAGGGGCCGGTGCATGACGGACATCATCCTGTTTCACTCGGTTCTTGGCCTTCGCCCGGTCGAGCGTCATCTTGCGGAATGCCTTCGCGTCTGCGGCCATGCGGTCGCACTGCCAGATCTTTATCAGGGTGCGGCGACGGATGATCTGGATGAAGGTTTCGCGATCAAGGCGCGGATCGGCTGGGGTGCCATCTGCCTGAAGGCGCGAGAGGCTCTGGCCTCGACGCCGGGGGATGCGGTGCTGGCGGGTATCTCGATGGGAGCCGGCGTGGTGGCGGAATTCTGGGAGTCGCGGCCGCTGGCAGCGGGTGTTCTGCTGTTGCATGGTTTGGCGACCGTGCCTGCCAACACACGACCCGGCTTGCCCATCCAACTGCATGTCGCGGACACCGATCCACTGTTCCCCGAGCCCGACGTCACTGCCTGGCAGGAAAGCGCGGAGGCAGCGAGAGCGGATGTGCAGGTTTTCCGCTATCCAAACGCGGGACATTATGTTTCCGACCCGGCACTGTCCGATTACAATGCAACGGCGGCCGCGCAGCTCTGGAGTCGCTCCTTGGCGTTCCTGACGTAGAAGGCCTTCGGACCGAAGAGTCCAAAATTCAGACAATTCCGACAAGTTGCTGTCCTGGCTGTTATATCGATGTTGCACAAATGGTTGACCCTGGGTTAGCATCCTCTTGTTGACGCCGATCGGAGGAATTTAGGCGGCGGTCAGCTGGAGCGGCATGCGTTCTTGGCGCAAGGAGGATGCTCCAACACTTTAACCGGCGCATGATCCTTCCTGAAACCGGTCCCGGTTTTTAGGGGCCGTGCGCTTCTGTGGAGGAGGAACCCATGAACAGACGCGAATTCCTGATGACGTCCGTGGCCGCGGGCGCCATGATGCTCGCCGCACGCTCGGCTTTCGCCGAGGACAAACTCACCATACTGGGCTCGGTGCCCAGTCTCGGCTTTCCGTTCTTCGTGCACATGCTGAACGAGATCAAGGCCGAAGCGCAGGCGCAAGGCGTCAACCTGACCGAGAGCGACGGCCAGAACTCGGCCACCAAGCAGACCGCCGACATCGAGGCGGCGCTGGTGCAGAAGGTCAACGCCATCGTCATCTCGCCGCTCGACGTGAACGCGCTGGCGCCAGCCATCGAGGAAGCGGTCAAGGCCGGCGTTCCCGTGGTGACGATCGACCGCCGCGTCGACGGTGTCCAGGGCATTCTGGCCCATGTCGGCGCCGATAATGTCAAGGGCGGCGAGGCGGAAGCCCAGGCCGTGGTGGCGGCGTTCCCCAATGGCGCCAAGCTGTTCCACCTGCAGGGCCAGCCGGGCGCGGGTCCCGCGATCGACCGCAACAAGGGCGTGCACAATGTGCTCGATCCGCTGAAGGACAAGTACCAGATCGTCTACGAGCAGACCGCCAACTTCGCCCGCGCCGAGGCGCTGACGGTGACGGAAGCCGGCCTTGCCGCCAACGGCAAGCCGGACGCCATCATCTGCGCCAATGACGACATGGCGCTGGGCGCGCTCGAAGCGTGTGCCGCGCGCAATTTCAGCGACGTCAAGATCTACGGCTTCGACGCGCTGCCGGAAGCGCTGGTCGCCGTGCGTGACGGCAAGCTCGCCGGCACGGTCGAACAGTTCCCAGGCAAGCAGTCGCGCACCGCCGTGCAGATCGCGGTCGCCTACGCCAAGGACAAGACCGAGCCGAAGGAGAAGCTGGTGCTGCTCACGCCTATCGTCATCGGCAAGGACAATCTCGACAAGGCGGAGAGGCTGAACGAGACGAAGTAGGGGCGGGTGGACATCGGCCGATTGGCGAGGCGGGCAGGACAGCACCCCCCTCTGTCCTGCCGGCCAGAGGGGGGTGTTCAAGCACAGCCTGAACCGCATCAAGGAGCCACCCTTGTCTCCGTCTGAAGCCGCATCGCCGATCCTGCTTGCCGTCGAGGGCGTCACCAAGCATTTTGCCGGCGTCACCGCGCTGAGCGATGTCTCGCTCGATGTCCGCGCCGGCGAAATCCTTGGCCTGCTTGGCGAAAACGGCGCGGGGAAATCGACGCTTCTGAAAATCCTGTCGGGCGTCATGCCACCGTCCGGCGGCCGCATCACCTTCGACGGCGCCGACTACCAGCCGGCGAGCCCGCAGGAGGCCAAGCGGCTGGGCATCGTCACCATCTACCAGGAACTCAGCCTGATCCCGACGCTGACCGTGGCCGAGAACATTTTCATCGGCCGCGCGCCGATCGGCCGGCTTGGGCTGGTGAGCTGGCGCAAGATGGAACAGGATTCCCGCGCCATCATTGCCCGTGTCGGCCTTACCATCGATCCGATGACGCCGGTGTCGGCACTGTCGGTGGCCGAGCAGCAGCTGGTCGAGATCGCCCGCGCGTTGTCCTTGAAAAGCCGGCTGATCATCATGGACGAGCCGACCTCGGCGCTCACCGAGACCGAGGTGCAGAGGCTGCTGTCAATCATGGACCGCCTGCGCAAGGACCATGTCGCGATCATGTTCGTCACCCACCGGCTGGAAGAGGCATCCGCCATCTGCGACCGCATGACGGTGCTGCGCGACGGCAGGCTGGCGGGACATCTCGAGCGTCAGGGTGGGCCGGTCAAATTGCCCGCCATCATCGAAAAGATGGTCGGCCGCGCCGCTTCCGAACTTTACGCCCGTCCGGCGCAACGCGCGGCGGCCGGCGATGTGGTGCTGTCGGTTCGGGGCTTGCGCACCGTGCGCGATCCCGAAGCGCCGCACGCCATCGTGCTCGACGGTGTCGATATCGACCTCAAGGCGGGAGAGATCCTCGGCGTCGCCGGCCTCGTCGGCTCTGGCCGCACGGAGCTGGCGCGCGCCATTTTCGGCGCCGACCGCATCGCGGCGGGAACGATCACGCTCGACGGCAAGCAGATCGCGCCCGCATCGCCGGCCGACGCCATCGCGCTCGGCATTGGGCTGGTGCCGGAAGACCGCAAGCACCAGGCGATCTTCGCGGCACTTGGTATCCTGCCGAATTTCTCCGTCGCGTCCCTCGGGCGCTTCAGCAACGGCTTCGGCTTCATGGCCGAGCGGCGCGAGCGCGACGCGCTGTCGGGGTTCAGGAAGATGCTGTCGATCCGCATGGCTTCGGCCGAGCAGGCGATCGAGGGCCTGTCGGGCGGCAACCAGCAGAAGGTGATCCTGGCGCGCTGGCTGGCGCGCGACCCGAAAGTGCTGATCGTCGACGAGCCGACGCGCGGCGTCGATGTCGGCGCCAAGGCGGAGGTGCACCAGATCCTTGTGCAACTGGCGGCGCGCGGCATCGCGGTGATGATGATCTCGTCCGAATTGCCCGAGGTGCTGGCGGTGTCGGACCGCATCGTCACCATGCGCAAGGGGCGCATCACCGGCGAAATGCCGGGCGTCGAGGCAAACGAGGAAAGATTGATGGAACTGATGGCGCTCGACAGGCAGGATACGCCGGCACAGGATGCGGAGGGGCAGGCACGATGAGCATCGCGGAGGAACAGAGCCAGCGCGGCGGCGTGACGATCGCGCGGCTTTTGATGAGCTTTGGGCCGCTGCTGTTCCTGGCGGCGCTGGTCATCGTCTTCACCGTGCTGAAGCCGAGCTTCATCGACCCGATCAACCTGTTCAACATCACCAGGCAGATCTCGATCACCGGGCTGATCGCGCTCGGCATGACCTTCGTCATCCTCACCGCCGGCATCGATCTTTCGGTCGGCTCGCTGCTCGCCTTCTGTGGCATGGTGGCGGCCGTGGTCGCCAAGGGCGGCACCGCCAACACGCTGTCGCTGTCGACGTCAGGCACGCAGGGTTTTGGCTGGTTCGCCGCCCTGCTGGCCGCTGTCGTGGTCGGTGCGCTCGCCGGCGGCGTGCAGGGGTTCGCCATCACAAGGCTGAAAGTGCCGCCCTTCGTCGTCACGCTGGGTGGGCTGACGGTGTTCCGCGGGCTGACGCTGACCATTTCCAATGGTGGCCCGATCTCCGGCTTCGACGCCTCGATGCGCTGGTTCGGTACGGGGCTGATCGGTCCGGTGCCGGTGCCGGCGATCATCTTCGCCATCGCCGCCATCCTGTGCCATATCGTGCTGCGCTACACCCGCTATGGCCGCGCCGTCTATGCCGTCGGCGGCAATGCCGAGGCCGCGCGGCTGTCGGGCCTGCGCGTCGACCGTATCCTGGTCTCGGTCTATGTCATCGTCGGCTTCTTCGCCGGGCTCGCCGCCTTCGTGCTGTCGGCCAGGCTGAATTCTTCCGAAGCGGTCGCCGGCATCGGCTACGAATTGACCGTGATCTCCGCCGTCGTCATCGGCGGCACCTCGCTGTTCGGCGGCATCGGCTCGGTCGGCGGCACGGTGGTGGGGGCTGCCCTGATCGGGGTGCTGCAGAACGGCCTGCAGTTCAACAACGTCTCGTCCTACACGCAAAGCATCGTCATCGGGCTGATCCTGATCCTGGCGGTGGCGTTCGACCGCTGGCTGAAGTCGCGGGTGAGGCGATAGGAGCGAGAGGTCTGCGCTCACCCGCCTCTGCCGGCAGAACAGAGGGAGGCGCCTCACCCTAGCCATTTGCCAGGAAGCTGCCCCATTTCTTGCAAATCATCCGCGCCTTGCTAGAAAGGCTTCGCGCGGGGCAGCGTGAAAGAATCTCATGGTTGCCGACATCATCAGGCCGATCAGCTTGAGTTTTTCGCTGCTGCGGCGCTTCTGGCCGCAGCTCGTGGCGCTGGTGCTGGCCGGGGTGCTGGCCGGCGATCTCCTGCTGCAGCTGGCTGCCAGGGTGGCGCTCGCCAACCATTTCGCCGGGCTTGCCATGCTGACGCTGGTGGCGCTGGCGCAGCTGGTGGTGACGGTTGCGATGTTCCATGTGCTGCGGCCGGGCCTGCCCAATGTGCTGGCCGCGCAGCGCGGCGCGGACAAGGCCGCGGCCTCCGAGAGCGAAGTCGCTGGCAAGGAGGCGAGAGGTACTGACCGGCGCGGCTCGCGGCTGGTGCGCATGATCACCATCGCGCTGCTGCCGTTCTTTGCCTATTACGCCGCCTGGGGGTTCCTCGGCGATATCGTGCGCCAATATTCGCGCGCCTCGCTCGAACAGGCCGATTTCGGCCAGAGCGGCAATGTGCTCGACGTGCTCGATTCGCGCTGGCTGCTGATTTCGGTCGCCGTGTCATGGCTGATCCGCCGGTTGGCCAAGTTCATGCAGACGAAGACGACGGCAACGTCGTTCTGGCAGATCGTGGTCGTGATCTGCGAGACCAACTGGATCTTCGTCGGTCTCTACGTCATCAGCCGCTGGAAGGACAGCGCGCTGCAATGGCTGATGAGCCGCAATCTCTGGTCCGTGCTGCAGGCGTCCATCGACGGGCTGGCGAGCCCGGTGACGGCGACGAGCGCCGCATCTGTAACGGCGACGAGCGCGGCATCTGTGGTGCCGGTCGAGATCACCTCGATCACGCCCTCGACGGTAGCGGTCAATCTGTTTTTCTACATGCTTTTGCCGCTGATCTGGCTGGTGATGGCGGCGCTGATCTATGGCTATGACGTGCGCGACGACGCGGCGTTGATGCGGGTCGACAGCCGCGTCGAGCGGTTCGGCCGGCGCTATGCCGGACTGCCGAAATTCCTGCGCGATTTCGTCGAGCATTTCATCGCCGGCTACCGTTCGCGCTACCTGCCGATCGCCAATGGCGTGCGGCTGACGGTGAGTTCCAGCCTGGTGCTTTTGTGCACGCTGATCGTCGGCTACCGCCTGCTCGACTGGGGCGCGGCCTGGCTGTGGCTTGGCGCGACGCGGCTGATTGGCCCGCACGAGCTCGATGTCTGGCAGATTTTCTCCCATGGACTGACGCTGCTGTTCGGCAGCCCGTTCCAGGATTCCTCCACCGGCATTTTGATCGAGCCGATCAGGATATGTTTTCTCGCCGCCGTGCTGGAGACGGCGTTCTCGCTGCCCAAGCGGGTGACCGAGACTGTCGAAGCGCGGAAGTAGAGGATTTGTTGGCGCCGGCCTTGCAGAGCCGAGCCTGGGGCGCTGTCACTTCGGCGGCCGCTAGAAACGCAGATACCACGGCCGTTCGCTGCCCAGCCCGACGGCGGGGCGAATGGTTTTCACCGCGTCCTCGGGCACGATGAAGGTGTCGCCGACGGTGATGACATCGCCTTTTTTGGCGCCGGAGAAGATGGCCGAAGCGCAATTCATCACGCCGTCGGGCAGGCTGACGCCGCTGATGAAATCGGGCAGCCATCGGCGCCCGGCGGCATCGGTCAGCATCAGTTTGCAGCCCAGCCATTGTTTCTGCAGGTCTGGGTCGCCAATGGTCACGGTGAAGGTAGCGATGACGGCGAAGGCGTGGTTGGGCAGGCGGCCGGCCTTGCCGCCGCGCAAATCGGCCAGTTTCCAGCCGCTGCCGCCGAACGGCACGGATTGGCCGAACTCGACATCCCTGGCGATAAGGTCCTCGCCATGCAGCCATTCGCGGACGCTGTCATGGCTGGTCTCGGCCAGTGTCAGCGGCAGCAGGATGGCGAGCGCCATCAAGCCGCGCCGGCGCCATCGTCGCTCGGATTGCCGGTCCACGGTCGGGGTGTCTGTCGAAACGGCGCTCATGTCTTGCCCTGCGGTGTCTTGTCCTGCGGTGTCAGGCCCGGCGCCGCGTCGAGGTCGAATTCCGGCAGGATGTCGGCCGGCTGGCCGTCAGCGCCGGTCGGCAGCGCGTCGAGGCTGATGCGGGCCTGCCCGTCGAGCGGGCCGAACTGGCGCGCCGATATCAGCAGCCTGGCGCCGCGGATCTGGTCCGGTGGTACCTCGAAAACGAACAGGCTACGCTTGTCCAGGCCCGGATCGACCCCGTGCGGCGGCATGTCGGGGCGGTAGCCCAGCCGCTCCGTCTGGTGATAACGCAGCCCGGTCGGGCCTTGCCAGAAGCCGTCGGCGACCGCGGTGGAGGTGCTGGTCGCGGTGAGGTTTGTTGTTACCACCGCCCATAGGCCGCTGGTCGTCAAAAGCTTCTCCTGGCCGAACTGATTGGTCTTGAGCCGGCGCGCGAAGATCACCTTGTCCAAGCTGACAGCGAAGCTGCGCGCGCGCACCGTGTCATGCATCGAACCATTGATGGGAATAGGTGCGGTGAGGTCGGCATAATGCGGCTTCGTCATCTGCATGCCGTAGCTCAGCACCACGGTGGCGCAAAGGATCGCGAGATTGCCAAGCACGCGTATCCTCATGGGCCGCTTTCCGGCTGCCCACTCTGAGACTGCCCACTCTGCGACTGCCCGGCCGCCGGCAGGTCGGCGACCGGCAAGGTGACGGTGCCGAGCCGGTAGGGGTTGTACCAGCCTGGTGTGCCATAGAGATTGTCGCGCGGCTTGAAGATCTCGGCGGTGACGCCGAAGGCGAGGCTTGCCGGCACGGCGGCGTCCCCGGCAAGCGGCCAGACATAGGCCATGCGCTCGGTCATGCCGGGATGCAGTTCCGGCGTCATCGTGGAATCGCGTGTCAACACGATCATCGGCACGGGATCGGACAGGATCACGCCGTCCGGCGCGAAGACGTTGAAATAGCCCTTGTCGGATTGCGCGGTGCGGTTGGTCATGTCGACTTCCAGCACCAGTGCCTTCTGGCCCGGCTTCAGCGGCACGCCGTGGACCCCGGCATGGCCGACATAGGCGCGCACCGGCTGCAGGCGCCAGCGGCCGGCCTCGATGACGGCGTCTGGCGGCAATTGTGGTGGATCATGGGCGGGCAGGGCGCCGAATGCCCCCATCAGGCCGGCGACGAACAAGGCGGCAATGGTTCCCGCGCCGGCCGTTATCCAGGTCTGAACTTTTGAGCGGGCAGTCTTGAACATTCCAAATTATGTGCGTCGAACGAACAGGCACCCCAGGCGCAATCTAGAAAGAAAAATCAGGGATTGAAACCGCAAATGGCTCGGTCCAGCCGTGCTCGGGCCTCAGGCTGCTTCAAGTGCCCAAAGACGATGGCCGAAACGGCGGAAGAAGCGCGCCACGAGCCGCTGCTGCTTCGCCCTGGCAAGATCGGCCAGGCGCCGTTCCTGGCGCCAGCGCGGCATGTTGCGCCAGCCGGCGATGAAACGGGCTGCATCCTCGACGGCTTCGTGCGCCGACAGCGCCGGGTCGATCGCGGCCAGGAACAGCGGCTCGGCGCGCTTCAACTCGTCGATGACGGCCTTGCGCCTGAAATGATCCAGGCGGGCCTGCGCGATGCCGGTGCGGCGGATCGCCTCGAAGGCTTCGAGCAAGGCGGGACTGTCGCCGGTGTAGCCGCAGGCGCGGGCGAAATCGGCGGCATCCATTCTTGCTCCCGGATCTGGCGCGAGGTGATCCCGCGCCGACTCACATTTGCAAGTGTGATATAAGCATAACTCAAACGTACATAGAAGGGAGACTTTTGGAGGAGTTTGGAAACTGCGACTCGACTCCTGCTTCGAAACACGGGAAGATAGGAACAAAGCACGAACAAAAGGACGGAGAAGTGATGGCGTTGCCAGGCAGGGAAGCAGTGATCGCGCAGGTCGCCTCGCTGTCGGTCGAGTGCGCCGATTGCGGCCGCAACAGGTGGTGGCGGCCCGATCAGTTGAAGCGCTTCGGTGTGAATGGGAGCACGCCGCTGGCCGCGCTGTCGGGCCGCATTGTCTGCTCGGCCTGCCGGGCCGACGGGCTGCCTGGCACGGCGATCTCGATCCAGGCCGCTTTCATCGACGAGCGCCAGCGCGTGCGCTCGGAAGCGCGCATGCTGAGCGGCCGCGACGTGCCGCTGGAGGGGTCGAGGCGGGCTTGAGGGCGCCGGCTGGCCAAGTCGTCAGCAGACGTCGTCTTCGTCGAAGAGGGCAACGTCTCGCCCTGCGTGAAAGGCTTGCAAGACCGTCACGGTGTTGTCCTTGACGCTGAATGCTATCGTGGCTCGCGGGCGATAGCCCGCGGTACGCAGGCCCGGCCTAGTATCCCAGCAGTTCCTTCAGCGGAATCACCCGCCAGACGTGCTTGATGGCGTAGCGATTGAAGGTCAGCGTCTTGGGCGGATTGTACTGCTCGACCACCAGCTCACCCGCCGTGCGCCGGACCAGTTTCTTGATGAAGGCCTTGCCGTTCTTCTCGTTCTCGTCGGGAAAGGTCTCGATCACCACATGGTCGCCCGGCACCGCGTCGCGGCCGCCGCAATAGATCATGTCGCCGGGTTCGTAGCGCGGCACCATGGAATCCGAGAGGACATGGAGCGCGAATACTCTCGGCAGGTTGCGGACCCCTGGCGGACGCTGCACGTATCCTGCCGGCTCGCCGTTGAAGGTGAAGTCGCCGTCGTCGCCGCCGACGGCGGCGCCCAGCACCGGAATGTCCATCGCTCCGGCCGGCAGCGGGCCGGCGTCGGTGACGATCTCGGCGTCCGCCACCGGGCCGGCATCGTCGAGGAAGACGACCTGCCCTTGGCCCAGCGCCACGGGGTCGACGCGCAGGAAGGCGGCGGTCTTCAGCAAGTTTTCGGTCTTGGGCAGGTTGCGCCCGGTTTCCCAGTTGCCGACGGCGGCGACATCGGTGTCGTTGTGCTCGGCGATGTGGCGCATGACCAGGCCACGCTGCTTGCGTGCCTGGCGGATCGCGGCCCCGACCCTGATCGACAGTTGCGTTTTCACCATGGCCTCATGTGACCGGCAAGTCCCGCTTTCGTCCATGAAAGAATGGCTTGCATCATTTTTTGAGTTATGCTTATATCAACTCATGCAAAAGCTCAACCCTCTCAGAGTCGACAGCACCTCCAGACCGGCCTTGCCGGCCTGCGCTCTCCCTTCCGCCCCGGCCGCCTCCTCCCCGGCCGGGGCGAAGCGCGAAGCCGATTGCCTTGGTGCATCGGCCTTGCGTCCGGTCCGCCCGTTCCCGGCGGCCGGAACGGCCGGAGCCGCCGCTCCCCGCGGCTCCGGCCCCCCATTCGACCCGGCCGCGGGTGTTGCCTGTCGCACGCAGAACGGCACCGTAGATCCTGTACGAGCCGATGACGCGCAGGGCTGGTTCGGCCCCCCGATAGAGACCTGGCGCGGGCGCGGCTTGCGCGCCTCGCCGCAGGTCGCCCGGCGAGGCTGAGAGCCGGCTCGTCCACAGCAATCCCAGCGGCCGACAGGCCGACCAGGCCCGACAGCGCCCATGACGGCCGCGGGCAAACCGACGCTTGCCTGACGGCGCCGTCCACGGCGGCCGCTGGCCGCGCAATGGAGACGGACATGGCAAGCTACAGTGACAGCGAATTGCAGGCGATTGCCGCCTGGCTCGGGGATGGGCTTTCGGCCTCTAGGATCGCGGCGGCGTCAGCGTACAGCGCGGCAGCCCAGTATCGCGCAACGCCATTATCGGCATCGTCCATCGCAATGCCATGCTGGGCGCGATCGGCTTCGCAGCCGGCACGGCGATGGCCAAGGCGGCGAGCCGAGCCGCCAAGGCGGAACCTCTAACGAGCCGTGCCGGCGCCATCCCGCAGCCGGGGAGCACACCGGCCGTGCGGCCGAAGCAGGCCCCTTCGCCCGTCCGGCCACGGCTTTTCCAACGCGAGGCGGGCGTGCTGATCGCTGATGGGCAAACCTACCGCTTCAAGGTGCCGGCGTCGCCGCGCGGTCCTATCGGCCGGCAGCCGCATGGCGTGGCCATGCGCTTCATCGATTGCCTGTTCACCCGCTGCCGCGCACCGCTCGACCTGGCGCTGGAGGAAGATGCTAAAAATGGTCAGCCCCGCGGACGGCCCGGCCAGGACATGCTGTGCTGCGGCATGCGCACCACGGCGTTGAAAAGCTACTGCAGCTATCATCAGGCGCGCTTTCACCGCCCTGTTTGCGAAGCCGGGTGAAGCTCGGTCCCTTCTCCCCGTTGAATGGAGGAAAAGGCGCTTCTCACGCCGCCGTCACCAGTTTCGATCGCCGCCAATACCGGGAGAATTACCGTGAACGCCTATCGCGCCGCACCGCTATTTCGGCATCTGGCGCCCTTGTTTGGGCGGCTGCACCGCCCGTCGCTCCAGCATCGTCGCCGGGCCGCCGCCGGCAACCAGAATGCCGGCAACCCGGGCAAAGCCGGTGAACACTTTCATCGCATCGGATTGCGAGATCTGCGCCGCGATGGCGGCGCTGCAGGCGTTGAGGGCGCTGCGATAGACGTGGCCCCGCCGCTCGATCGGCCAGCGCTGCAGGAAATCGGCGGCCTCGCTGACAGTCTCGATCTCCTCGACATGGCCGTCCAGGCAGACTTTGAGCGGCACTCCGGTCTTCATCGTACCCACGGCATTCACCTTCGGTGCGGGCGCGGCTTTCGAGCCGACGCTCATAAACGCACAAGGCCTGCCGCCGGTTGCATCGCGGCCGTCTCAGGGGCTCGCTGCCGCGTCGAGCCACTCATGTGCGCGGCTTCTTGGCTTGGCCACCAATATGCCTTGTTGCCTGGCCGCCTCGCGGAAGGCCTCGAAGGCGGGCCGCGGACAGCAAGTACCCTCGACCGCGAGCCGGACGAGCCGTGCCGCCTCGAGATAGCCCGGCGCGGTTTTGTCGGGCCATTGGTGACGAAGCGCTGTCGCCGCATCGGCCACCGAGCCGACCAGCATGGTCTTGTTGTCGCAGAAACGCAGGGTCACCGGCATGAAAGCCGTCATGGGCAATCCTCCCTTGGGCATGGACGCGTCACAACGTCCGGACCGGCGGCGGGTTCCATTAGCGCGGCTGTAAGAACGAGGTGGTGCACGGCATGAGCGAACGGCCCTTCATGCAGCTCTACGTCTCCGATTTCGTCGGCGACACGCTGCAACTCTCGACCGAGCAGATCGGCGCCTACATGCTGCTGCTGATGGCGATGTGGAATGCCGGGGGAAGCCTGCCCGATGATGACGCCAGGCTGGCGCGCGTGGCGCGCCTGCCGTTGAAGCGATGGCGGGCGATCAGCGCCGAGCTGCTCGCCTTCTTCGAGCGCGAGGGCGACGAGATCGGACACAAGAGACTGACGAAGGAGCTGCGCAAGGCGCGGCTCAAGAGCGAGGCGAGAGCGGCCGCCGGCGCGCGCGGCGGAGCCGCCACCGCCTTGAAAACAAAGGCGCATACCCAAGCAAATGCCGATGTTTTGACGCGGCATTCTCCAGAGTCCAGAAACCAGATGGAAAAAGCTTCGGCTTTTTCAGCGCGCGAAGGGCGCGAAAGACCGGGCCGGCTCAAAAAGCCGCCGGGCTGGACCAGGCCGAAAACCCACGGGGACGCCGCCAACGCCATCATCGAGGAGATCCGCGGATATGACCACGGCCGAACTGCAGCAGGCAACGAAGGCGCTGGCGGCAATGTTCTCCTGCTTCCCGCAATCCGCCCTGACTGACGTCGAGATGCAACTGCGCGGCTACCTCGGCGCGATCAGGGATGCCGAGCTGGGCGACCTGCAGGCCGCCATCCAGCGCTTCGTGCGCGGCGAGGTGAGGAGCGGCAACGCGCAGTTCTGTCCTTCGAGCGCGCAGCTCTGCATCGAAGTGCGCGAGCGGCGGGTGATGCGGGAGTTGCTGGCGCGGAGGGGCGCCGGCCTGGTTTCCTCGCCTGTGCGAAGCGGGGGAGAGGCGGCCCGGCGAAGCCGGCACGGAGAGGGGGACGCCGTCGGCCACGCCAGAGCCGACTGAGAATTGAGCATCGCAATGCGCCCCCCTGAAGAGCAACTTTCGACTGTCGGCGCTGCCCCCTCCGTCCGCTTCGCAGCCCACCTCTCCCCACGCTTTGCGTGGGCGAGGAACCCAGCTTCTGCAAGGCCATCACTCGAAGACAACCAAGGAGCCACCCATGCCCAAAAAAACCAAGGCCGCCAGGCCGCAAGCGCCGAAACTGCCGAGAGGCGAGGCCGAGCAGGTGCGCATCCGTCGCGAGGTCGGCCATGATTTCGCGCTGAAGGACGATGCCTTCGGCCGCAAGCGGCTGACACCGGGCACGGCCGAGGCGCGGCGCGTCTATGAGGTGTCGAATGACGGCCACACTTCCACCGGCGGCATCGTGCGGGTGCGCAATGTCGACCCGCTGCTGGGCATCACCTCGCTGACCCGCCAACAGCGCGAGGCCGGCATGCGCTACCGCGAGCACTTCCGGTGCAGCCAGCAGGCCGATATCAAGCCGATGCGCTGGACGGAGCGCGTCGACGGCGGCCGCATCGGCGGCGGCATCGCCGACAGCGTGCTCAACGCCGGCCGCACGCACGCCGCCGCGACACCGGCCCTCGGGCATTGGGATGTGGCGGCAATCGTGCATAAGGTCGTGTGCCTGGAACAGCCGGTGAAGACCGTGGCCGAACAGGATGGCGAAGGCCGCGACGTGGTGACAAGGCTGTTGAAGGTAGGGCTCGACCTGCTGGCCGTGCACTATGGGATGATGATGGGACGTTAGGGTTGTTCAACCCCGACGATGCGGGCGCGCCGGCAGATGCTGGTGTTTTACGCAAGCCGGACGGCAATATTGATCCGGCCGGCTAACGCCGGCCGGATCAAATCCCAAGGTCAGTAGCCGCAGACCCGCACTCTCTCGATTACACGGTGGTGGTGGCGCCAATGCTTCACCAGCTCGGTGTGGCAGCGGCGATGGTACATGCCGTAATAGCGCGGCCGGTAGCCGTCGTCGTACACGCCATAACGATAGTGGTGACGGCGGTAATAGGCTCCATCGTCGGAGTAGCCACCGTAATAGTCGCTATCGTCGGAGTAGTGACGGTAATAGTCGCGATGTCTGGGAACGTAGTAGTCGTCATCATAGCCGTTCCCGATGCCGAGCGTGATACTGGCGGAATTTGCCGGAGCGACCACCGCCATCGCCGAAGCGACCGCGATCACGGATGCAAGCAAGAGCTTTTTCATGACAACCTCCTTCTTAAGGTGTGCCTAATAAACGCTGCAGCCGCGGCCCTGTTCCCATAAATCGGTGGATCGATCGTTCGAGCTGTTTGCCGGGACGCGAAAGGACCTGTCCGGCGATGCCGCCCTGGCCATACCTGTCAACATGGTGGGGCGCGTTTTGAACCTTGGCCGCCGCTGTCCATTTCCCCTGGATGCAACGGGGGCCGAGTAAGCGGGCGCCTCTTCTTTCTTCCGCAGGAGAAAGGAAACCCTCTAGAACAGCGCCTTTTCCAGCGGTGCTGCCAGTGTCTCGGCAAAGGCCGTCGCCAGATGATGCCTGTCGCGGAAGGCGAGTTTGCCGTCGATGAAGACGTGGCATTCGGTCGGGCCGCAGAAGCGGTCGGTGAGGTCGACATAGAGCGTGTCGGGGATGCTTTTCACCACCGCGCGCTCGGCGGCGGCCACGTCGTCATTGGCGGCCTCGGCCCTCGGCGTGTCGCACAGCGACGGCGCCTCGCGCCACCACAGCGCGCGGGCGACGCAGGCGTTCGCGAAGCTGTCGCCGATCGGCGTGTCGCGGATGACGGCGGCCTCGACGCCGGCCTGGCTGAAGGCCTCCAAGGTGGAGCGCAGGCCAGCCTGCCAGCGAGCTATCTCGGCCTTGCGGCTGGCGGCGGACATGTCGCGTGTCAGATTGCCGATCGAGAATTCCGAGATCACCACCAGGCGCGGCTTGCTGCGGATAATGTCTGAAATCGCCTGTTCGCGCCAGGCGTCGCATTCGATGTAGTCGCGCTTGAGCACGGCGTTGAAGGTCGACAGCCGTGAAGCACGGCACGAGGATTTGAGGTAGGTGACCACTTTGGTGTCGTTGCGTTTTGCTGCCTCGACCAGCGGCGTCGACCAGTGGTCGGCATGCGAATCGCCGAACAGCACGATGGTGTGGGCGGCGTCGGCCGGCCCGAAGGTGCAAGGTTTCGGCTCCACCGTGTGAAAATCGAGCAGGCAGTCCTTGTCGACGGCGCGCGCGATGGACGGCTGTTCGGCGGCCTCTTCGATGCCGCGCTGGGTGGGATCGATGTTGCGCGTGGCCAGATGCGCGTTGGCGTAGGCCGCAGCCACGCCGGCGGCGGTCAGCACGAGGGCCGGGGCGAGGGCAAGCCCGGGGAAAAGCCGAAGCGGTCCTGCGGCCGGGCTGGCGTCGAAGCGAAAGGCTCTGGCTGTCGCCGCCAGCCAGTCGCCGCGCCGCGCGGGGTTTTCGATCAGCCGGTAGGTGGCCGCCGACAGCGCCAGCGCCAGCACGGCGCAGCCGATGCGCTGCGCCACGCCGAGGTCGGGCTGCAGCATGGTGGCATAGACGATCACGGGCCAATGCCAGAGATAGAGCGAATAGGAGAGCGTGCCGACCCACTGCAAGGGCGGCAGCGAGAGCATGGCGGCGGGCGCCGAGGCTCGCCAGCGAGTCCTGGCCGGGGCATCGCCCTGCTCGCCGGCGCCGTTCAACAGCACCAGCACGGAGCCGGCAACCGGCAGCAGCGCGTACCAGCCGGGGAAGGGCAGGTCTTCGCTCAAACAGAGATAGGCGACGGCGATCAGCGCCAAGCCCAGCCATTCCTGTGCCGCCCGCAGCCAGGACTGATGCCGCCACAAGATTGGCGCGGCAAAGGTCGCCATGCCGCCGGCGGCGAATTCCCAGGCCCGCAGCGGCGAGAAATAGAAAGCCCAGGCCGGCGAGAGACTGGTGAGCCAGAGACAAGCCGCGAAGGAGGCGAGGCCGACGGTACCGATCACGACCACCGTCATGCGCCGGCCCCGATGCAGCCAGGCGGCGAAGACAAGCAGTGCCGGCCAGACGAGATAGAACTGCTCCTCCACCGACAGCGACCAGAAGTGGATGAAGGGGTTGCTCAAGGCATCGGCGGCGAAATAGTCGAACGACCAGCGCAGCAGCCACAGATTGATGGTATAGGCCGCGGCATACATGGCGCCGCGCGAATAGAGCGCCTGTTCCTGCGGCGCCATGATGAAGGTGCCGACGGCGAGCGTGACCAGGATGACGAAGATGGCGGCCGGCAGAAGGCGCCGTGCGCGCCTGGCATAGAAGCGCCAGAGGTCGAGCCGGCCGGTCTCGGTGATCTCCTGCATCAGATGCGTGGTGATCAGCCAGCCGGAAATGACAAAGAAGATGTCGACCCCGGCAAAGCCGCCAGGCAGCGCCGTGAGGCCGAAATGGTAGGCGACGACGCCGCCAACCGCCAGCGCGCGCAAGCCCTGTATGTCAGGCCGAAACGATGCCGCCACGACAGCTCCTTCGTTTGCGCCCAGCCGTCACCTGTCCGGCCGGGTAGCCGATATTGCAATGCAGCATATATTTCGCAGTGCAACATGGCCAGAGCAAGGACGCTGTTTTTTCCTCTTCTTGAAAAAAGCGGGAAATGTGTTGATCGAGGCAAAAACTCGTGGGGTCAGGCACTTGGAGTGGGGGCCGAATGAGTAGCGGCAGGGCAAAGCACGGCGGTCACGAAAACAGCCCCGCGAACGGGGCTGTTTTCACGGCTGCGGCGCGTTATCAACTGCCGCCGTTCAATTTCACGCTGCTGCAGAACTCCGGATGCGTGTTGGTCGGGTTGGCGTTCTTGGCCTCGTCGGCGCAGGCGGTCTTCATGGCGGTCTGGTCCTCGGGCGTGAGGGCCTTCCAGGCTTTGACGAAGTCATCATTGCCGACCATCTTCTTCATGCCTGAGTCCGTGTAGAACGGCTTCATCTTGGCAGGATCGTCGAGAGCGGATGTTCCCGTGCTGCCTCCCGCGAGAGCCGAACCGGTGGCCATCGAAAGCGCCATCGCGCCAAGACAGATCATCTTGATGTTCATGACTGGATCCTTCCCTGTTGTTTTGTGATCGTCGAAGCAACGATCAAGGTTATAACGAAACAGTTTGCCCGAAAGTTCCGGTTTATCAGACCAAGATTCCCTAATTCCGCCAAAATGTGTTCTGTCTAACCTTTGAATATCTTCTATATTTGGAACGCGAGCCACGGCTCCAGGCGACTGCTTGGTTTTGAGCGATCTTCCCCGCTGCTGCTCCGCTGACGCTGGACGACCAGGCTTCAGGTCGTCTGGACAACTTCGCGGCTCGCGGATGGTTCCGGGTTCCGGCAGGACGGCCTTGTCGCCGCACAAAAAGGCCTCGCGGGCGCAGCCAGCGAGGCATTGATTGGAGGGACTTGTCATCGCCTCAGGAAGCGATTGCGCAGCAACGAGGCCGGCTTGCGGAAAGTTTCAGCGCCCAGCGACCGCCAAGCGCCTCTGCTACGAGAGCCGAGATCAGCTTGCCGGCACCTTGCAGACTTCGTCTGAGCTACAGCTTCGCTCGAACCTAGGAGGAAGCCTCGCTATCCCGCTGGATCAGCGTGCGCGCCGCGTCTGCCCCTGCCGCGAGGATGCGTTCCGAGAGTTCCGTTCCGTCCACGGCGCGGGCCATCTGAAGGGCGCCGATAAGGGTCGCAAAGATGCCCAGCGCAACGCTTTCCCGATTCCGGGTCCGCGGCGGCAGTTCCGCCGCCACTTGGCGCACCTGGGTCAGCAAGCGCTCGGTATAGAGTTGACGTGTTTCGGAAGGCTCGCGTGCGATCTCCGGCAGCAATGCGGCGGACGCGCAGCCCTGTCCCGGATTGTCTCGGTGTGCCGTCGACAGATAAGCGTCGATGGCCATATCCAGGCCGCCGGCAGCCAAAGCTTCGCGGATCTGGTCCGACTGATCCTCCAAGGCCGCTGCCACGGTTTCACGGACAAGCGCCGCCTTGGATTGAAAGTGCGGATAGAAGGCCCCGTTGGTCAGGCCGGCGTCTTTCATGATGGTTGCGAGCCCGGACGCGGCGATACCGTCACCGCGAAAACGGTTGGCGGCAACCTCCATGATCCGGCTGCGCGAGGCGTCCTTCCGGCCTTTTTCATAGCGCATGGCTGCGATTCCTTTCTTCTATTGCATTATGAGTGTAATATGATATTACGAGCATAATTCTAACGAGGCGAAAAAGCTAGCCCTCATGATTTTGGAGCACCAAATGAACAGGAATTCGGGAAAGACCGCGCTCGTCACGGGAGCCTCCTCGGGCATCGGCCGGGGGGGGGGGGCCGCGAGCGGGATTTACCGTGTTCGGTACAAGCCGCCGCAAGCTCGGCGACAGCCCGAACGGAGTAACCATGCTGGTTTGCGATGTGACCGACGACAAGGCCATCGATGCACTCGTTTCAACCATACACGCGCGGACCGGCCGCATCGATCTGCTGGTCAACAATGCCGGCGTCGGCATGTTTGGAGGAGCCGAAGAATCCTCGATCTCGCAGGTGGAGGCGCTGTTCGACGTCAATCTGTTCGGCGTCATGCGCGTGACCAATGCGGTGTTGCCGTCGATGCGGCGGCAGGGCGTAGGACGCATCATAAATATCGGCTCGATCCTGGGATTGGTACCCGCGCCATATTCGGCGCATTACTCCGCGGTCAAGCACGCGCTCGAAGGTTATTCGGAATCGCTCGATCATGAGATTCGTGCCTTCAATATTCGCGTCTCGGTCATCGAGCCGGCATTCGTGCGCACCGTCTTCGACCAGAATGGAATAGAACCGGATTCCGTGCTGAAGGAATACGATCGGGCGCGAGCCGGCTTCAAGGCGTTGCTTGCCGATGTGATGCCCAAAGCCGATCGGCCGGAAGTGGTGGCGGATGTGGTCGTCAAAGCGGCGACCGCCAGCCAGCCGCGCACCGCGGGCAAGGCGGCCCGGCAGGTCAGCCTGCTGCGTCGCTTCGCGCCCGCCGGGATGTTCGACAAGACCTTGCGCAAGCAGTTCCGCTTGCCTGCCTGAGCAAACGATTTTCAGAAAGTGACCATGATGAAAGCCTTTGTCGTCGACAAATATCAGAAGAAGGGCGCCCTGCGGCTGGCCGAAATGCCAGAGCCGGATCCGCGGGACGATGATGTCCTGGTCGAGATTCATGCCGCCGCCGTGAACCTCCTGGATGCCAAAGTCCGGGACGGAGAGTTCAAACCCATCCTGCCCTATCGCCCGCCCTTCATTCTGGGCCACGACGTGGCAGGGATCGTCGTGCGGGTCGGATCGAAAGTCCGCGGCTTCAAGCCAAACGACGAAGTCTATGCCCGGCCGCGCGATGGCCGGATCGGGACATTCGCGCAATCCATAGCCATGAACGAAGCCGACGTGGCCCTGAAGCCAAAAAACCTCAGCATGGAAGAGGCCGCCTCGATCCCGCTCGTCGGCCTGACTGCCTGGCAGGTGCTGGTCGAGAAAGCCAAACTGAGGAAGGGCCAGAAAGTCTTCATCCAGGCCGGTTCCGGCGGGGTGGGGACCTTCGCCATCCAGCTGGCGAAGCATCTCGGCGCGACGGTCGCGACAACAGCGAGCGCGGCGAGCACCGATCTGGTCAAAAGTCTCGGCGCCGATATCGTCGTCGATTACAAGAAGGACGATTTCGAAAACGTCCTGCAGGGCTACGACGTTGTCCTGAACAGCCAGGACGCCAAGACGCTCGAAAAATCGCTGCGCGTTCTGAAGCCGGGCGGCAAGCTGATCTCCATCTCCGGCCCCCCGGATTCCGACTTTGCCAGGAAACAAGGCCTCAACGTCGTCCTGAGGCTGATCGTGGGCCTGCTGAGCCGTGGCATACGCCGCAAGGCAAAACGCGCCGGTGTCGACTATTCGTTCCTGTTCATGTGGGCGCAGGGCGACCAGCTGGGCAAAATCACGTCGCTCATCGAATCCGGCGCCGTACGCCCCGTCGTCGATCGGGTCTTCCCATTCGAACAGACCAACGAAGCATTGACCTATGTCGGGACCGGACGGGCAAAAGGCAAGGTCGTCATCAAGGTCAGATAGAATGGCGCGGCAGCGGCGCGTCACCTGTACCCCGGCGCTGTCCGTCATCATCCTTAGCCGGCGTCGCGGCCCACCGGTCCCATCTCGACCTCCCTGAGATAAAACGCCTTGCTCGGCTGCAGGTGGTCGACGCAGAGCTGCGCCAGCACCCAATTGTCGCTGCGTTTCAGCGCCTCGATCATCATCAGATGATGCTGGCGCGAGATTTCGAGCTTGTCCCGGTCGGCCAGCGAATTCGCCCGTACCGGCAGGCTGAGGCGCATATAGTGCTCGATCGAGGACACGAGATAGGCGTTGCCGCAGGCCGAGAACATGGTGAGGTGGAAGCGGTCGTTGGCCTCATGGATGCCTCTGAGGTAGCCGGCGTCGACATGGGTGCTGTAGACGCGGTGGATCTCGATCAGCTCGGCGATCAGCGCCTCGCTCGCCGGCAGCCGGATCATCAGCGCGGCCTGGCGCTGCAGCATCTCGCGCACCTCATATATCTGGCGGACTTCCTCGGGGGCGAGCCGGCGCACCGTGGCGCCCTTGTTGCGCTCGCGCGTGGCGACGCCAAGCCTTTCCAGCTGGTAGAGGGCCTGGCGGATGGTGTGGCGCGAGACCGGGAAGCGGGCCAGCAGCACGTCCTCGACCAGCCGCGTGCCGGGCGCCAGCCGGCCAAAGATGATGTCTTCCTCCAGCGCATGGACGATATCGGCTTCCTTGCCGCCATAGTCGACCGTGTTGAGCATCGCGATCCTCTTGCTGGCCCGGCCAAATCGTCATTGGCCCCGACCACTCTAGCGTTCGCGCGCGAGGCTGGCCACAAGCTGGTCGAGGCTGACGTCGCCGCACATCCGCATCGCGTGGCGCAGGCTGATCCTGCCGACTTGCTGGCGCATGATGACCGGCAGGCAGGCCGGCCCCGCTCCGGTCAGCACGAAGGCCTGGCCGACCAGGACCGGTTCGGAGAAGGGCGCCCACTGCACGGCCACGAATGGGACCTTCGGCCAATATCGCTGCTGGACATGGAAAGGCCCGCCACCGACGCGACTCGTGACGGGCCTTCCGAGTACGCCGGGCTTCCCACCGCCCGGCCATTTGCAAAACCAGCCGGCGGCGCGATCGTTCCATCAGGAAGCGCGGGCGTCTCTGGGAGACGGGCTCACGGACCTTTGCGGGTCACTATTTGTGGATGAGCCATTCTATCAAGCCGGTCTCGACCAGCTCGCAGCCGGTAAACTCGTGAACCAGGCTTTTGGCCAGATCGCGCCATTGACACTCGGGCACGTTCGCTTCGGAGACCAGATCTCGAAACACATCGCGCAGAATGTCGGCATCGAACGCTGAGACGGCAAAGGGAACCGGGTCTGTAGCTTCCCAAGCTCGACTGTTGCCATCGCGCTGGCGTTGGCGAAGGCGTTTCAGAAGCTCGCGCGATTGCGCGATCGCGCGCCTGGAATGGTCCATTTCGCGGCGAAAGGCGATGTTTCCAGCAATGGAACGATGTCGTAGCAGGAAGCTGGCTTCGATAGCTGCCCGCGCCACGTCTATATGGCTTCCAACCATCGCTACCTCCCTGAGGTTGTTTTTTACGCCTCCGAAGGTGCATCTCAAAGGGGATTCAGCGTACGGTTTGGTACAAAACCCGCCTATGCGGTTGAGCACACCCGCGCGGTTGCTCAATTCCTGTCGGACGGCTTCGAACGCATCCTCGACACCGTCTCGCGCTCGGCGCGTTTGGAGCGCAGCGGCGGCAGGCCACGGTCGATCAGGTCCATGTCCTCCAGCACCATGTCGCCCATGCGTTTGAAGGCGATGTCGAGGGCGCCGGCGCGATGGGCGGAGCGCAGGAAGCCGGGCAGCGCGCGCACGGGATGGTCGACTGCCAGCGGCTCCTCGGGAAAGACATCGCTGGCGGCAAGGATGTGGCCGCTCTTCACAGCCGCCATCAAGGCGGGGAAATCGACCACGCCGGCACGGCTGAGCAGGATGAAGGCGGCTCCCTTGCGCATCCTGCCAAAAGCATCGGCGCCCAGAAACCCCTGGTTCTCGGAGGTTACTGAGGCGACGACGAAGACGAAGTCGCTTGATGACAGCACCTCGTCCAGCGAGGCCGGCTCGACGCCGTTTTCCCTCAGGATCGACGGCGGCAGCCAGGGGTCGAACACCTTCGTGTGGGTGCGGAAGCCCGACAGCAGGCGGTTGAGGGCGCGGCCGAGATCGCCGAAGCCGATGATGCCGACATCGGCTCCTGAAAGCAGCCGCGCCGTCTGGTTGCCGTCGCCGCCCCACAGTTCCTCGCCTTTGCGGAAAGCAAGGTCGGCATCGACGATGCCGCGGGCAAGGTTGAGCGCCATGGCCAGGCCGAGCTCGGCTACCGGCTCGGCGAAGACCAGGCCCGTCGTGACGACATGGATACCCCGTGCGAACAGTGTTTCGTAGGGCATGTTGTCGAGGAGGTTGCTCTCGACATTGAAGACGCAGCGCAGCGCCTTCATCGCCTCAAGCGTCCGCGGGGAGATCGGCGGCTGGCCGACGATGTAGCGGGCCTCGGCCAGCACCTGGGCCGGCAGCCGCGCCACGCCGTCGGGCGTCGTCTCGACGATGCGATAATGCGCCTTGAGGCGCGCCAGCTGCGGCGGCGTGAAGATCAGTTCGAGCGTGCGCGGCTCGGGCGCGCTGATCACCAGCGGCAAGGCGGTGTCTGACATTGGCAAGGTCCTCCCACGCGCCTTGTGGCGCTTTCTCGATCCTAAATCTATCCCGTGCCGGCGGATTTGAAAGTACGGTGGACCGATTCGCCCGGCGCGGGGCGTTTCGAACAATCACCACGGCCGTCCTGGTACGATTGACATTGGCGGCGAAGCCGGTCTTCTCTACGGTTTCCAACAAGGGGAGATGGCTGGTGAAGAAATACGAGAAGCCAACCTGGCAGAAGCGCGAACGGCTTTCGGCCGTCACTGCTCTCGCTGGACCTTCAGGGTTACCGACCACGCTTTGAATGGGCTAGTGCATTCGCCGGTCGAACAAAGGCGCGATCGACCGATCGCGCCTTTTGCCTTTGCGAACGAGCAGGCCGTCACCCGCGCCGCTTCGGCGGTGCGGGCTTCTGTCGCTCGCCGCTTGGCTCGGCGGACAGCCGCTGCTTGCGAAGGCGCTCGGTCTTTGCGTCGCGGGCCTGCCGTTCGGCGTCGAGGATGAGCCGCGACTCGCGATCGGCTCTCTCAAGCTTATGCTTGTCGACCAATCGGGCCACTTTGTCCTCCGGCAGCGTGTCGCATTCCATGAAACCAACGCCGTTCGGCAAGGTTCCGTTGGGTCCGAGCTTTGAGATCGCGTCAGGATTCTGCGTGGTCCGATCGCTCGGCGCGATGACCGGCCTGCCAACTGGTGAGTTGGCGCTCGGCCTCCGATATGGTCACGCTCATCAAGCCGTCAAATTCGGCCATGGCTTCCATATGCCCATGATCAATGATGGATTTGCGAAGAATGCGCATTGCCAGAATAGCATCCTGCAACGCGCGGTCGATATTCTTGACCATGACAGGATCTCCTGCGGGAATAACCTGTCGGCAAGCCGCTTGTTCCCACCGAACGGCACTGGATCTGCTTTTTGAGCGCGATGTCGCTGTCCCGGTGAAGCGCTCCAGCGGTTTCCTTCTCCGGGAGGGGTGGAGCCAGGTTAGAGGTAAGGCCCTCAGGACAGAACCACGATGACGATAAAGGGTGGAAAGCCCCCTCACGCCATGCCCGGCTCCCGCCGCATTCCCAAATGGCGCACCTTGCGGCCGATGATCATCAGCCTGCGTGCCGTATTGTTGCGCAGGCGCCGCGCGCGCCATTCCAGCCCGGTTTCGGTGGTGATCCGCCTGGCGTAGACACTCACACGCATGCCGGCCTCATCGGAGGCCAGCTTGACCGGATCGTCATAGAAAGCGGCAATCTTGTCCGCCGCCATGCCTGGCGTTTCCAGCCAGCGTGGAATGTGAACGGAATGGAGCTGATCGACGTCGATCATGACCCGCCCTATGCCGACGCCCGGCGTCGGGCATGTCGTCCAGAACGCGTCACCGATGAAGACGACCCCGTCGCGGCGATGGCCTTGCGTCGTGGTCAGGTTGATCTGCCGGACCTCGACGGGACTTGAGACAGCGAAGTTGCCGCATTGCGCCGATATTTCAGGCATCAATTCGCAAAGCATTTTCTGCGGATTGGCCCGAAAGTCCCTCGTCCATTGTTCGGCCACGGTGCGATAGACGAACATGTTGGCCCGCATCTTGTCGCCGAGAGGAAAGACGGTGATGTAGGCGACGCGGTCGCTGGCCCGCCTGCCGTAGCAGGTGACGGCCTGGTAGCCGCATTCGCGCGGCGGAATGGCGAGGTCGAAACCCATCGACAGCGAATGAGCTTTCGATTGCTCGACCCGCTCGACGCCGATGGCGCGCCGCACCGCTTCGCTGTGACCGGTGGCGACCACCAGCAGGCGAGCCGTGATGACCCTGCCGTCGTTCAGCACAAGGCGCTGCCGGTCCGGTCCGGTCGAGACCTCGGCGACCTTGCCGACCGTTATCGGCACTTGCGGGGGAAGGGCATCGCGCAGCCCGTTGATCAACGCTCCATAGGAAAATGCGTATTCGGGCCTGCGCTCACGCGCGAACAACTGGCCAAGGCGGAAGACATGAATGTCGTCAAACGGCGTGACGAGCCGCATGATCGTTTTGTCGAGGCCGAGCTTCTCGAACAGCCGTATCTGATCGGTACCGATTTTTTCGGCCCGGAACTCGTCGTGATGAACGCGGTGCGGATCGATCAGTGCCACCTTGCGGCCGGCTTTTGCCAACACGGTTGCCAGCGTGGTGCCGGCCATTCCGGCGCCAACGATCGCCACGTCGACCTCGATGGGGTCAGCGTCGGCGGGGGTGATATCGCTGCCCTTCATGCTGGTCATCTTCTGTCTCCACAATCCGTGGTGGAAAATATCTTCCGGACCATAATCAACCTCAAGCAACCAACGCGGGTGGCCGGTAGTAACAAACGTTTAGGTTAACCACGGCCACCTCTTTTCCATCGCGGCGCGATCGCCGAGCCGTCGATGAACTCCAGGCCGCCCGCCTCGTTGAGCGTGTGCAGCTTACGCCCACTCCATAGCGCGCCGGGGGTTAAGATCGTCTCGACACGCTGCTCCATGCCGTTCAAATCAAGGTGAGTGACGCGTGCGATGCCAAGGGCGCCGCCGTAGCTCCTGCGGCAGTCCTGTACCGGACGCAGCAACTGGCCGTCACGTTCGACCATGCGTCCGGCCGGCCGCGCCGAGGCGATGTCGATCAGCACCGGATTCCTGGGATGCGGCGTCCAGGGGCCGCGAAAGTCCGGCGCCGACCACAGATGCAGCGCGTCCGAGAAGGCGCCGCCGCCGCCCCGGGCGCTGCCTTCACCGTCCCGGACGGTGGCGAACAGCCACCACGAGCCGCCATGCTCGACCAAGGTGGCGTCGCTGGCGACGATGTCGAACAGCAGCGTCGCTTCCTTGACCCATCCGCCCGGGAAGGCCGTGGCGCGGTAGAGATCCACCGTCCGGTTGGCGCAGCTTTCGGGAACCATCCAAACCTCGCCGTCACGCTCGAAGACGAAGGGGTAGGAGAGATGGTAGGGCAGATCGAGCACCGGCTCCGGACTGCCGATTGGCCCCGACGGACCAAAGGGCACGGCGGAAATGATGGCTCGGCCCAGGCGGTGGATATAGTCCTCGACGAACAGGGTTACCTGTCCCTGATGAAGGATCGGGAACGGATCGGCGTAGAAGCGGCTGCCGTCGTCGGGCAATTCTCGCCAGCCAGAGGCCGGATGCGCGCGCAGGTCGAACAGATCCCGCCCGCCGGTCTGGCGCCAGCCGACCTTCCAGTGCGGGGCGTTGTAGCAGAGATGGTAGATCTTCTGGACGACGCGGCGCGCCAATGCCTTGCCCGCCCTGACGCCGAGCTTGCCGGCCGAGGGCAGCGATGGCGGCCCCCTGCCGTCCTCCGGCTCGGGCAGGGCGGGCAGGGCGCCCCGCGCCGCGCCCGTCACCGCCGCCAGGATCAGGCTTGCCGTGCGCGCCAGCATGTCTTGGAACGAGGCGAGCGCGATGCCGCCATATTCGGTGCCCAGGCGTCCTTCGGCGACGACGGCGCCGTTCTCCTCGATGCAGGCCCGCGGGGTCCGGCCATCGAGGATCGACGCCAGCAGGGCCGCTTCGCCGCCGGCGCCGTCATAGGTCACATGCCAGACGCGTGTTCCTTCCATTCGCACATCGCCGCAGAGGTCGAGCACGAGGTCGGGCGCGGCGGCGGGCTGCGTGTGGTAGGGTGCCAGCGCCGACAACGGCAGGCGCTTGGCCAGTCCGTCCGCGGGCAAGCCATGGATGACCGTTTCAAGCTGGAACAGTGCCGCGACGCTGCCTGGAATGCCGCTCCCGGCTGGGCGTGCGTCGACGCTGACCGCGACCTCGGCGAGCGCGGCCAGGCGCTGCAGCAGCAGCAGGTGAAAGGCACGGAGGCAGTCGCTGTCCAGGCGCAGGCTCACCTGCATGTCGCACCCCTAGAATTCTGATGTTCGGTATTGGCCGGTGTTCGATTTTTAGGCACGATCGGTGGGCGACGGTCGGACTGGAGGAAGATGTTGCTCCATTTCCATTCGTTTCCCACTCGCTTGCGCCCTGTCAACACGGCCCATGCCTCTGCTACGCAAACTCCGTGCCAAAAATCAGAAGAGCTCCCAACATAATTAACAGTGTTTTAACAGTTGGAGTAATAGCTAAGCTTAAGCCGCAATTTAAGCTTTTGGGGCACATGGAGTGTTGTCGGAGCGACCTTTGCAATCATCCCTGCTCTCGTTGCCGCAACAACACGCTCCAGAGGTGATGCAATATGCGCCGGAGCCACCGCTGGCCGCGTCCTATCCGTCCTCGACCGTCGAGCTGGGTGACCTGAAGCGCATTCTGGTGCGCCGCCGTTTCCTGATCCTCGCCACCGCCGCGCTGCTGACCCTCGGGGCGCTGCTCTATGGACTGTTCACGCCGGCGCTTTACAGCTCGGTGGCGGAGATCATCGTCGATCCGCAGGATCTGCAGGTGGTCACCAACGACGTCAATCCGAGCCGCGTTCCGCCTGATGGCGGCATCACCATGGTGGAAAGCCAGGTTGCCGTCGTCCAGTCGAGCGGCGTGCTGCTCAGGGCAATCGCGGCGACCAACCTGACCGAGGACCCGGAATTCAACGGGCAGGGCGGGTTGTTGAGCCGCCTGCTCGGCGGCGTGCTGGGCTCGGGCTCGGCCGAAACCGACAAGGCGGGCAAGACGCTCGATGCGCTGCGCCGGCGGCTTGCGGTCAAGCGGGCCGACAAGGTGCTGGTCCTCGACGTGATCGTTACTGCCAAGAGCGCCGACAAGGCGGCGAAGCTCGCCAATGCCATCGCGCAGGCCTACCTGGCGGATCAGGCGAGCGCGCGCGCGAAGATGGCCACGGATGCTTCCGACTCGATCACGGCGCGGCTGGACGAGCAGCGCAAGCGCGTCCAGCGGGCCGAGAATGCGGTCGAGGCCTACAGGTCGGCCAACAACATGGTGATGGCCGCCGGCAATCTGGTCAGTGACCAGGAACTGACCGAGATCAACACGCAGCTCGCCGCCGCGCAGAGCCGCACCGCGACGCTGAAGGCGCAGGTCGACCAGTTGCGCCGGTCCGGCGGCGCGCCGGACGCGACCTCGGAAGCGATGCGCTCGGCGGTGATTTCGAGCCTGCGGGCGCAGGAGGCGACACTTGTCGACCAGGTTTCGCAGCTCGGCACGGAGCTCGGGCCGCGCCATCCTTCGATGATGGCGGCCCAGCAGCAATTGCGCGACACGCGCGCGCTCATCGCGCGCGAACTCGGTCGTATCGCCGCCGCCGCCGAAACCGACTACGAGCGCGCGCTGGCCAACCAGCAGGCGCTGGAAGCGAAGGTCGCGGGCATGAAGAGCAAGTCGCTCGACACCGACCAGGCCTCGGTCAAGCTGCGCGAACTGCAACGCGATCTCGAGGCGGTGCGCTCCGTCTATGCCACCTATCTGCAACGGGCGCAGGAAACGCGCGAGCAGGTCAATGTCGACAGCACCAATGCGCGCATCATCTCCGACGCCATGCCGGCCCTGAAGAAGAGCTGGCCGCCGCTGTTGCTGCTGGTGTTCGGCGCGTTCTTCGGCGGGCTGGGGCTCGGCACCGGCATGGCGCTGATCGCGGAATATTCATCGCCGACGGTGCTTTCCAGCGCGCAGATGCAATCGGCCATCGACGCGCCCGTGGTGGGCGTGCTGCCGGCAAAATCAGCGCGCCGCCGCTGGTGGCCTTTCGGCGGCGCCGCCGCGCCGGCCGGACAGAAGATGGACGCCGTCGCCGGCCTGGCGTTGAGACGCCTGTTCTCCTCCAGCCGGCGTCCGCCGAACTGGCCACTGGTACCGTCGATCCTGGTGACGTCGGCGCCAGAGGACGCCGCGCAGCGGGGCCGGGTGGCGCGCCTGCTGGCCAACGCGGCGGCGGCCAGGGGCAGCCGTGTCCTGTTCATCGACACCAACAATGCCGGCGGCAGCCAGAAGGAGCCGCAGCCAGGTCTCCTCGACGTGCTGCGCGGCGAATACGCCTTCGAAGCGCTCAGCCAATACGCGCCCGGCAGCAACGTCGCGCTTCTCGGCAAGGGTCGGCCGAAGGCTGCTTTTTCCGAGGCGCAGGGCGTCTATTTCACACAGCATATGCTGGCCCAGGCGAGCCGCAATTTCGAACTCGTCGTCGTCGATGGCGGCGCGCTGGCCGACAATCTCAACGCCTCACCGCTGGTCGCCATGGTCGACGAGATAGTGCTCGTCGCCACGCTGAACGCGACGCCGATGCGCGACGTCACGGCGGCCTCGCAAGCCATTTCGGTCATGGGGCGGTTGCCGACCGGCGCCTTGCTGGTCGACGAGGCGGCCTGACATGGCTGCCATCCGGGGCGCCGCCCGGTCCGCCACCCCGGCGGCCGGCTGGGCTGGCCAGGGTCAAGCCCCGACCGCGCCCCGCACCGGCAATTCCGTCGACTGGGTGACCGGCTACGGCCTCGTCGCGGTGGTGGCGCTGCTGTTCAGCATTTCGGGCGGCATGCTGTGGCTGGTGGGCTACAATTACGACGGCCTGACCGGCAATCCGGCGACCAAGATCCATCCTTCCACCTATCTGCTCGTGCTGATGTTTGCCTGGCGCGCCTGCACGTTCGGCAACCCGGTCGGCTATACGCTGGCCATCGCCGACAGGCGGCCTGCCAGCGCGCTGCTGGCCGTCATGTCGATCATGCTGCTGGTCGTCGTCATCGTCAGGCAGCGCCCCGGCATGGCCGGCATGATCGACACGTTCGTGGCGGCGGCGCTGCTGGTGATGATGCTGGCCGAGGCCGACGAAAAGACGTTCGCCCGCATGCAAACCGTGGTGCACGCGGTGATGACGGTCAACGCGCTGCTGGCGCTGTTCGAGTTCGCCACCAAGACGCTGGTCTTTCCCTACCGGCTCGACGGCGAGGTGTTCATGAACGACCTGCGCTCGACGGCGCTCCAGGGCCATCCTCTGTCTAACGCCACGATCACCTCGATCTATGTGCTGGCGCTGCTCTCCGGTTCGAAATCCCTGTCCATGCCGCTGCGGCTCGGGCTGATCGGCCTGCAATGCGCGGCGCTGGTGGTATTTGGCGGGCGCTCGGCGATGGTGACGACGATCGCGCTCGGCGGCATCTATCTGCTTTTCAGTGGCGTGGCTTATCTGCGGCGAGGACGCATCAGCCTGCCGGGTGCCGCCCTTGCCGTCATGCTCGCCTCGCTGCTGCCGGTCGTGGTGGTCATGCTGTTCTCCTACGGCTTCTTCGACGCGCTGCTGGAGCGCTTCGTGTCGGACAGCGGCAGCGCCAATGCCCGCGTCGAAATGTTCGAGTTGTTCAAGCATTTCGAACTGCGCGACTTGATCGTGGGGCCCGACATCGATCTCATCGAAAGCCTGCGCCGCATCAACGGCCTCGAACAGGGTATCGAGAACCCGATCATCCGCCTGCTCCTCTATCAGGGCGCCTTCTTCACCCTGCTGTTGTTTTTCGGCTTCGCGCTGTTCATGCACGAAGTGGCACGCCGCTGCCATCCCGGCATCTGGCTGCCGATGCTGGGCTGGCTGATCCTGCTCAACACCTCCGAAAGCCTGGCGTCCAAGACGACGCTGATGACCAAGTTCGTGGTGATCGCGCTGGCGCTTTACAGGCCGGTGCGGCCAGCGCGGACGGCGGGGCGTCCGGGCGCACAAGGGGTGCCGAGGTAGCGCTCTACGGCGACAAGGAACTCGGCCGCATTTGGAAGGCGGTTATTCCGGCATCCTCAACCCGAGTGCATCCACCATCGCCGGGTCGAGCGAGCGGGTTTTGTCGTCCATCATGCCCATGCCGTCGAACAGGTCCCAGAAGGCCCAGGGGAAGCCGGATGCCTCGGCGCTCTGCCTGACATCGGCGATGTAGCGGGCGCGGTCGGGATTGGGGGCGGCGACGTAGCGGGCGTCGGTGCGCAGCGCGCCGAATTCGCCCATGATGACGCGCGTCGGGGCGATGCCGTGGCTGTCGGCCCAATCGCGCGCCTGGCCGATATATTTGTCGACGAACCAGCGATCTGGCCTGGCGTCGAAATAGACCTTCAGCACGCGTTCGGTTTCGGCATAGGCGGCCTGCTTGTCCGCTTCCGAGGTTTCGGTGTCCCCGGCCATGCGGGCCCTGACCGAGGCCAGCGTCCGTTCGAGCGAACCGGCGGAGGCTGGCCATGGCACGTTGTTGAGCGCGCGGTAGACCGGCTCGCGCATCCAGGGTGCGCCCTGATGGCTGAACAGATAGGGTTCGTAGAAATGGAAGGTGAACAGGATCGGCTCGAAGGCCGCCAGCGGTTCCGGATCGAGCGCGGCAAGCCCGCTCACCATCGAGCCGCAGCCGCCGGTGACGACCAACGGCAACGTCTGGGATGACGCCCTGGCCGCCGTCAGGAGGGCCGCCTGGACGTTCGACCAGACGTTGGAGGAGCAGGATTGCGGCGGTTCGTTGACCGGTTCCAGCGCCACCACGCCCGACGGGAACCGCTGCAGCCTGTTGGCAAGCGTGCCGACCAGCGCGCGATAGGCTTCGAATTCGGGCGCGGCTGTGCTGGAGACCATGCGGTCGGGATTCCAGTAATGAGTGGCGCCGTTGGCCTGCACGTTGACGATGATGCCGAGATCCGCATCGATGACTGCCGCGACGGCATCGTCCAGCATCGCCAGCAATTTTGCGCGCGTGGCGGCATCGGCGGCCAGGAACGGGCCGGGATCGACCGGCAGGCGGACGAAGTCGAGCCCGGTCCGGCGCAGCCGGCGAAGGTCGTCCGGTGTCGGCACCGGCCGCTGCGACTGGAAGGGCGGCCAGTCATAGTCGGTGCGCGGCGCGGGAAACTCACGCGTCAGCGCGAACCAGGGCCAGGCGTTGACGCCGCGGCGAAAACGCCATTCGCCGGTGGCGGCCAGCGCGGGCGATGCGGACGAGAGTGCTGCCGTTGCGGGCACCAGCGCCGTCGACAGCGCGGTCCTCAGCAGCCGCCGTCGCGACCAGCCCGTCATACGGCGCCGGGCGAGGGACGGTCGACCGGCTGGGCTGCGGCGGCGCTCACGCCCAGAAGCCGGTAGGCTTCGGTTTCATAGGCAAGCAGGACATCGTCCCAGCGGAAAGCTTCGTTGGCGCGGGCTCTCGCGGCCGCGCCGCAGGTCCTGACCAGCGCGTCATCCTCCATCGCCTGCCGCATCCGCTCGGCGCAACTCTGCCGGTCGGTGAAATAGATGGCGGCCGCGCCGGCGGTCCATCTGTTATAGGGGTTGTCGTGGGCGATCACCATGTTGCCGGCGGCCAGGGCCTCGACCAGCGACGGGTTGGTGCCGCCGACGGTGTGGCCATGCAGATAGGCGCGCGCGTGAAAACGCAGCGCCTTCACCGCCGCCTGGTCGTAGATGGCGCCGGGCAGCACCACCGAGGCGTTCGCCGCCTTGCGCACGGCGACATGGTAAGGGATATCGGGGGAAAGCGTGCCCAGCACCACCAGCTTCATGTCGCGCTTCTGGCTGCAGAAGGCCTCGACCATGGGCAGGATGTTGTTGTCGGGCTCGATGCGCGCGATCGAGATCAGGTAGTTGCCAAGCTCAAGGCCGAGCGCGCGCACCGGCGCCTCCGGGGCCGATGTCACCGGGTCGGCGCCATAGGTGATGGTGGCGATGGCGCTGCGCGGCCGGCGCGTCGCCAGGTGATCCGCGATCACCGGATGGTCGGCGACCAGGCGGTGCGAGGCCCAGGCGCCGATCCATTCGTTTAGCCAGAACCATGTGCGCGCAGCCACACCCCATTTGGGCCGGCGCCACTCGATGCCGTCCATGTTGGTGATGATCTTGCGCCGCATCAGCCTCAGCCAGGTCAGGAAGACCGCGCCATTATAGCCGAGCACCAGGCAGATGCCGGGCCGCCGGGCGGCGTCGAGCACGCATTGCCAGTCGAATTCCAGCGTCGCGCGGGGACCTTTCGAGGCGACCTGGACATGGATGAGATCGATGCCGTTCCAGGTGTCGACACGCACCCTTTGGTCGACCCGCTCGACCTCCTCCTGGCAATAGACGCCGACCTTCCAGCCGCGCCCGGCAAGAAACAGCGCCAGCCTCTCGGCGAAGGTTTCAAAGCCACCATGGGCCGCTGGAATGCCGCGCGTCCCGAGGATCAGGATGGTGGGCATTTCAGGTTTCATGGCTGCTGGCGCTTTCAAGTCCGCTCGATTCCGCAATGCGCGGCCGTCCCTCTGGAAACACAGCCCAGCGAATATCCGTGCCAGACTCAGTTCCAGCCATCATCGCACCGGGGTGTAAAATATTTCTTCCAGCGGCCGGAGTTGTTTCACTATCGGTCAACTATCCCAGCGTATGTGTATCGAAACAAGGCAATGCCGCGACCGGGCGACCTGCAGACGGAGAAATCAGGGCAGGCATGATCCTTGCTCATGGACTTTTGTGCGCCACACCGGCGGAGGACGTGCAGCATTTGGTATGGTGATCCGGGTTCTACATCCGCTCGTCACCATGCCGGCAACAAGTGAAGTCCGAAGGGGTGTTGGGCTTGAAGTCTCCAGTCGCCTGTTCTGTCAGGCGGCGGGATCGTCAAACTACCCCTGGCAGAAAGATGCATGGGAATATGCGGATTGCATGCGTCCATCAGGGCTATGAACTCTATGGTTCCGATCGCAGTTTCGCGGAGAGCGTCGCCGCGTTGCGCGCCGCGTTTCCTTCAGCCGATATCGAGGTCGTCCTGCCGCGCAGCGGACCGATCGTGCGGATCCTCGAACCGCATGCGACCCGGATCGTCTTCGAGCCGCTCTGGGTGCTGAGGCGCCAGGCGATTGCGCGCCTTGCCACCATCGAGATGGCGCGGCTGCCGGTCGCGGTGCTGAGGGCCTGGCGGCGGCTCCGGGATTGCGATCTCACCTATGTCAACACCTCGATCGTGGCCGACTATGCGCTTGCCGCGCGCCTGCTGCCGCACAAGGCCGTGCTGCACATCCACGAAATTCCCGAAGGCGCCATGCGCAGGATCCTAGTCGGCCTGATGCACTGGAGCCATGCCGATCTCATCTTCAACTCGCGCGCCACACGCGCCGCGTTCGGCGAGCCCAGATACGCGCGCTCCCATGTGGTCTATAACGGCGTTGCCGGCCCGGCCGCGGCCGAAGCGACGACCTATGACGGCAAGCGGCCGCTCAAGGTGCTGCTGCTTGGCCGCATCAACAGGATCAAGGGCCAGGAAGTGCTTTTGGAGGCGATCGCCTCGTTGCCGGCGGAACTCAAGTCGAGGATCGAGGTGCGGCTGGTCGGCGGCGCCTTCGAAAGTACCGAGCGCGAACGCGCGCTCGCCGAACTGGTCGGCAGCATGGGGCTCGGCGGACGCGTCAGCGTGCTGCCCTTCATCCCCGATCCCTCCGAGCATTATCGCTGGGCCGATATCGTCACCGTGCCCTCGCGGCGTCCCGAATCGCTCGGCCGCGTCGCCATCGAGGCGATGGCCTACGGCCGGCCGCCGCTGGTGTCGGCGATCGGCGGGCTGGTCGAGGTGGTGAGCGACGGTGAGACCGGCTGGCATGTTCCGCCCGGCGATGCCGCCGCCCTTGCAGCCAAACTCGAGGAGATCATCCTGCGGCCCGAGGCCTGGCGCTCCTTTGTCGCTGCCGGGCGGGCGCGCTACGAGGCGGTCTTCAGCGAACCGGTCGCGGCGGCGGCGATCGCGGCGATAGCCGCCGACAAGCTGAAGACAGCCATCGCCAGGCCGGGGCGGACGGCAACCACCCGCCAGGCGGAGACACGGCCGTGAAACTTCCTGGCCATCTGGTGCGGCGTCTCGTGCTGATGATCGGCGGCGAGGCGATGCAGAGCGGCTTCCACTTCGCCCTCAACATCGCGCTGCTGCATATGCTTTCGGCGCAAGGCTACGGCCTCTTTGCCATCGGCATGGTGATGGGCGGCGTCGGCCTGTCCTACATCAGGTCGCTCACCGCCGTTCCGGCCTCGATATGGATGGGCAAGAGCACCAACAGCGCCGGCGTCGATGCCTATGACGTTGCCTTCGGGACGGCGGCGCTGGTTGTTGCCTTGCTGATGGCCGTCGGCACGGCGATCGTGATGCGTCTCTTGGGCGACCCCAGCGGAATTGCCGCGGGCTGTTTCGTCGGCGCATGGTCGCTGCGCAGCCACATGCGCACGGCCTTCTTCGCGCGCCGCCAGCAGGTGATCGTTTCCGTCAGCGATGCCGCCTTCACGATCGCCGGCACGGTCATGGCCGGCTTGGCGATCTGGCTGGCCAAGGACGCGCTGCAGACCGTGTTCTATGCGCTTGCGGCGGCCAATGTGTTTGGCATCTTCGTCCTGGTCAGGCTGGCGCGCCGCACGATGCGCATCAGCTTTCGCATGCCGACACGGCGGCGCTATGCGAGGCTGTGGTCCCAGCTCTGCTGGTCGGCATTCAGCGCCACCACCACCAACATCCAGGGGCAATGCCTGGCGCTGCTGGTCGCGGGCATTGCCGGGCCGGCCGCCTATGCGCCGCTGGCGGCGGTGCTGGTGCTGTTCGCGCCGCTGCGCATCAGCAGTCTTGCCTTCGTGAACATGACGCAGCCCGAACTCGCCAAGCTGATGCGCAACAACGAAACGCGCCGTGTCTGGGCGCAGGCAAAGCTGTGGGCCGTTGTCATGGGCCTTGGCGCGGTTGTCTATGGATGCGCCATCCTGTTCGTCCTGCCGATGATAAAGTCCCAGGCTCTCCAGGACGCGTCGGTGGGATTCATCGGGTTTTTCGTGATCGCGAATTTCGTTCCGATCATGCTCTACATCATGCCCCGCATCGTGCTCGAGATAATGGGTGACTTCCGCATCGTCGCCTTCATCACCCTGGGCGGCGCCATCGTCGGGCTGGCGTTGATCGCCATCCTGCTGTCGATCGCCTCCCCGCCATGGGCGCTGCTGGGTTCGGCGGTGTCCGAGATCTTCGTGCTCGTGGCATCATGGTATTTCGTGCATCACCGCATGTGGAACATCGAACACCCGGACCAGCAGCGCGACAGCCGCCTGGGCTCCTGGCGACGGGCGGTTTCGTTCGCCGCGGTCAAGCGATAGGAGAAGGATGTGACAGGCCACGCAGTGCAAATTGCCGCGACCGACTTGCCTGGCGGGCAGGTCTCGCATCCCACCTCCGTCGCGGCGAACGACGCCTATACGGCAAAACTGCACACCAGCCTCGAGGCGGTCAGGCCACTCTGGCTGCGCCTCCAGGAAAGCGGTGTGTGCACCGGCCACCAGAATTACGCCTGGGCGGAAGGGATCGCCACGCGGCTGCTGCCGGAAGGCGCCGAACTCCTCATCGTCGAGGTGGGCGACGCCACGACTGGCGAACCCAGGATGCTGGTGCCGCTGATGCGGCGCAGGGCCTTCCAGCATTGGGTGGTCGAATGGTTGAGCTGTGGCGTCTGCGACTATTCGGCACCGCTGCTGGCCGATGCCAGCCCGTGGACGCGACAATCCGCGCAGGCTGCGTGGGCGGCGGTGCGCTCGGCGCTGCCGCCGGCGGACCGCGTCCACATCGTGGGGATTCCCCGACAGATTCAGGGCGTCGCCAATCCGCTGGCCTTGCTGTCGGCCACACGCGATTCCATCCAAACCACTTTCGGCCTCGCCATCGACGGCGATCCCGAAACAGTGCTCAAGCGTCTCTGCAGGCCATCCTTCGTCAAGGAATTCGGCAAGGACTGGCGCCGCCTCGAACGGCTTGGCAGCGTGGAACTGGTCGAGGCCGGGGCGCCGGCCGAGGTTGACCGTATCTTCGGCGAACTGGTGCGGATGCGGCTCGACCGCTTTCGCGAGCTTGGTCGCTTCGATCTGCTGACCCAGGAGAACATCGTCGAATTTTACCGGAACGCGGCTGTTCAGGGCCTGTTGGACGGTTCGGTGCGGCTTTTCGGGCTGCTCGTCGGCGAGGCTCTGATCGCGGTTCAATATCTGCTCGTGCATCAAGGGACTGTTCATGCTCTGCTGATAGCAATGGACCAGGGCGTCGTGCCCAATGTCTCGCCGGGGCTTGCAATCATGGGCAGGTTGATCGGCTGGGCGCGCGAACGAGGCTTTGGATATTTCGACCTGTCGGTCGGCAACCAGAGCTACAAGGAACATATGGGCGCCAAGGGTTCGGTATTGGTCGAACTCTGCCATGGGTTCACGATGCGGGGCAGTGTGGCGACCACCGCCATCGAGTTCCGCAGGCGGGCCGAGGCTTTCGTACGCTCCAGCCCAAGGCTGCTCAACGCGGTCCAGGGAACAATGCGGGGTTTTCGGCGCTTGCGTGGATAATGCCCATGCGCCCCAGAACGAATGGGAGAGGCATGTGGCAAGCCAGGCCGTGCGGTTGGTCGCGACAGCGGATGCACCGGTTCAACCGATTTCTCCGGTTAGAGCAGGCATGGGCTCCACCGCGCGCTATACGGCGCGGCTGCACACGAGCTTCGACACCGTAAGGCAGCTCTGGCAGCGTCTTGAGGAGACCGGTTTGTGCACCGGTCACCAGGGCCTTGCCTGGGTGGAAGGGATCGCCGGGCGGCTGATGCCCAAAAGCGCCGAGCTGCTCGTCGTCGAGGTCAATGATGCCGCCACGGGCGCGCATGTCATGCTGCTGCCGCTGATGCGGCGCCGGGCGCTCGGCCACTCCGTGATCGAATGGCTGAGCTGCGGCGTGTGCGATTATTCGGCGCCGCTGCTGGCCGATGCCAGGCCTTGGACCAGGCAAAACGCCGACGCCGCCTGGGCCGCGGTCCGCGCCGTGCTGCCGCCGGCCGACCGCATCCATATTGCGGGGATTCCGCGGGAAATCCACGGCGTGGCCAATCCGCTGGCGCTGCTTTCGGCGGCGCGCGACTCCATTCAGATCGCCTCGGGTCTGGTCATGGATGGCGAGCCGGAGACGCTGGTCAAGCGTATCTGCAAATCCTCCTTCACCAAGAATTTCAACAAGCACTGCCGCCGCTTCGAACAACTCGGAGGCCTCGCACTGGTCGAAGCCGAGACGCCTGAGATGATTGAGGAGCAGTTCGGCAGGCTGCTCGACCTCAGGCTCAACCGCTTTCGCGAACTCGGGCGCTTCGACCTTTTGACGCAGGCGCCGATCGTGGAGTTCTACCGCAACGCCGCGCTGCAGGGGCTTTCCGACGGCTCGGTGCGGCTGTTCGGGCTGCGCGTCGGCCAGGCCTATCTCGCTGTCATGTACGTGCTGGTCATGAAGGGCACCCTGCACGCCCTGCTGCTCGGGATCGACCAGGACGCGGTGGCCAACGTCGCGCCGGGCCTGACGATGATCGGCAAGCTGATGGTGTGGGCACGGGCGCAAGGGCTCGGCTATTTCGACCTCTCGGTCGGCGGACAGGGATACAAGCAGCATATCGGCGCCTCGAACTCGGTGCTGGCCGAACTGTGCGAGGCGATGACGCTGAAGGGCAGGGGCTCGACCACCTATATCAGGCTGCGCTGCAAGGCCGAGCTGTTTGTGCGCTCCGAGCCGCGGCTTTACAAGGCCGTGCAGGGCGTGATGCGCCGTTTGCGGCGGTTGAAGACCTGAAGGACGCCGCCCGCGAAATTGACAGGCGCGCGTGTCTCCGCCATCCTTGGGGCCAGTCGCCGGGCCGCCAAAAGCGGCCGAGTTCCGTGTCAGGCGACCGAGGGCGAAGCGCATGTCCACTGCCGTGAACGGCCAGAACTCCAAGCGCGCCGCGGTGCGCAAGGCACTTGACCGCCACAAGGTCTACGTCACCGCGCAGCGTTTCTCAGGCGGCACCTACAGTGCGCGCGTGCTGGTCGACGGCGAGGCCTACTGGGTGGATGAGTTCCGGCTGAGCCAGTTGCAGCAGGGTTTGTCGCCGGCCGAGCTGGAGCTGACGCCGGCGACGGACGACTGAGACCACGTGATAAATCGCGAGCGGTGCCAAGGTAGCGCCCCACGGCGCGAAGGAACGAGGCGGTTGTTGGTTTCCGCCAGGCTCGGCTTTTGACATGCCGCCCGCCAAGCTCGGATCCTATCGCGCCAAGCGCGAATTCTCGAAGACGCCGGAGCCGGCCGGCGGGCTGATGACGGGGGGCGGCAACCGCTTCGTCATCCATAAGCATCACGCCACGGCGGACCACTACGATCTGCGCCTGCAGGTTGGCGATGTCTTGAAAAGCTGGGCGGTGCCGCGCGGGCCATCGCTCAACCCAGCCGACAAAAGGCTGGCGGTGGAGACCGAGGACCATCCGCTCGAATACATCGATTTCGAGGGCGTCATTCCCGAAGGCGAATATGGCGGCGGGCCGATGATCGTCTGGGACACCGGCAGCTGGGCGCCGATGGACGACGTCGACAAAAGCCTGCGCACCGGCGCCTTCAAATTCCGGCTGGCCGGCGAAAAGCTCAATGGCGGCTGGATGTTGACCCGGCTGAAGCCAAAGCCCGGCGAAGACGAGAACAAGAAGAACTGGCTGCTGTTCAAGGAGCGCGACCTCGCCGCCGACACGGGGCTGAATATCCTCGAAGCGCGGCCGGAAAGCGTGAAATCCGGCTTGCGCATCGAGGAGCTGGTGGCGCCGCCTAAGCCGGCCGTGAAGTCCGCGCCAAAGCCCGGTTCGCTGAAGCCGGGCGACCTGCCGGGCGCGGCCAAGGCGCCGGCGCTGAGCCGCATCGAGCCGCAATTGGCGAGCCAGGTGCCGAAGCCGCCGGGCGGCGAAGGCCTTGCCGAGAATACGAACGAGCCCTGGCTGCACGAGATCAAATTCGACGGCTACCGCACCATGGCGCATATCTCCGACGGGCAGGTGCGGCTGATCACGCGCGGTGGCATCGACTGGACGAGACGCTATGGCGACTTGCCAGATGCGTTCGCCAAGCTGCCGTGCCGCGAGACGATCATCGACGGTGAGATCGTCGTGCTCGATGCCAAGGGCATTTCCCGCTTTGCGCTGTTGCAGGACGCGCTGGCAGCGGGCGCCGGCAGCAAGCTGCATTTCTACGCCTTCGACCTGCTGCATCTCGACGGCTGGGACCTGATGAAAGTGCCGCTCATCCGCCGCAAGGCGCTGTTGGCCGAACTGCTTGGCGGGCTTGGCGCCAACTCCGCGATCCAGTTCTCCGACCATGTCGAAGGTTCTGGGCAAGCGCTTTACGACCACGTGACGGAACTCGGCCTGGAGGGCGTGGTCTCCAAGCGCGCCACCGCGATCTATCAGAGCGGCCGCACCAAGAGCTGGACCAAGACCAAGGCACTCGAAAAGGACGATTTCGTCATCGCCGGCTACACCATTTCGGACGCGGCCGAGGGGCTGGCCGCGCTCGGCATGGCCGAGTGGGTGGACGGCGAACTGCACTATCGCGGCAAGGTCGGCACCGGCTTCGATGCCGGGACCGCGGCCGACCTGCTGGCCCGGCTTGGGCCGCTCACATCCGGCGCCACGCCGCCGGAAGGCGTGCCGCGTGAAATCATGCGCGAGATGCATTGGGTCAAGCCGCTGTTTTCGGCGCGCATCCACTACGCCAATCGAACCGCGGACAATTCGTTGCGCCACGGTGTGTTCCGGGGCCTCAGGGATGTCGGCCTGTCGACGCCGGTCTCCTCGACGCGCAAGCGCCTGATCGCCGAAGCCGATCTCGCCACCATCTGGGTGACAAACCCGACGCGGCGGCTGTTCGGCAAGACCGGCCCGACCAAGCTCGACATCGCCGTCTATTACGCGCTGGTCGGCGACTTCATGCTGCCGCACATCCTTGGCCGCCCGGTGTCGCTGGTGCGCTGCCCGACCGGCCTGCCCAAGGACTGCTTCTTCCAGCGTCATGCGTTCACCGGCATGCCGCCTTCGGTGGTGACATTCCAGGCGACCAATTCCGAGGGCGAGACCAAGTCCTATCTCTCGGTCGAGGGCGCGAAAGGATACCTGGCGCTGGCGCAGTTCGGCGTCGTCGAGTTCCACACCTGGGGCACGCATCGCTCGAGCCTCGACAAGCCCGACCAGATCGTCCTCGACCTCGACCCGGGCGAGGGGATTTCCTGGCGCGAGGTGGTGGAGGCCGCCGTGCACATCAAGGGCGAGCTGGAGGGGCTTGGTCTGGTGCCGTTCGCAAAGACCTCCGGCGGCAGCGGTATCCACATCACCGTGCCGGTGACGCAAAAGCAGAACTGGAAGAAGCTGCATCAGGCAACCAGCGCCATATCAACGCATCTAGCGGCCACCGCGCCCGACACCTTCACCACCACAATGGGCAAGGAAAACCGCAAGCGGCGCATCTTCATCGACTATCACCGCAACGCGCGCGGCCACACCTCGGCCGCGCCCTATTCGCTGCGCGCCCGAACCAACCTGCCGGCCTCGACACCGGTGAGCTGGGCCGATCTGGAGGCGATCGATGCACCGCAGGATTTAAATTATGCGTCGCTGCCGGGGTTGCTGGAGACGTCGGGCGATCCGTGGGCTGAGATCGACGACTTCGCCAGGGATCTGCCGGTGTTGGGGGCCGGGAGGTCGAAGACTTAGCCAATTGAGCTTCGTCATCCTAGGGCGAAGCAAGGAGCGAAGCGACGCGGCGCAGACCCTAGGATCCATGCCGTGTCATCAATCGAAAAATGCAGCAGAACAGAGTGGCTGCCGAGAGCGCTGCCCGCTATCGTCGTTGCATGACAGGCTATGTGTACATGACCGCAAGCCAAAAGGGCGGAACCATCTATATCGGCGTCACCAACGATCTTGGCCGTCGAATGCCTGAGCACAAGTCTGGACAAGGTTCAGGCTTCACCAGCCGTTACGGCGTGCAACGTCTGGTCTGGTACGAGGAACATTTCGACATCACGGACGCGATTCAGCGCGAGAAATCGCTGAAACGATGGTCGCGCCAGTGGAAGATAGACCTGATTGAGAAGACCAATCCGGACTGGTTCGAACTTTTTCGCGGAACGGGGTGGTGAAGGTTTTGCGTCGTCGCAACACCAATGTCACGGCATGGATCCTAGGGTCTGCGCGCGTCGCTTTGCTCCTTGCTTCGCCCTAGGATGACGAAGGGATGAGTGGGTCGGCCAATCACCGGCGTCCCGTACGCCATCGACGCTTCCGACAATTTGAATTATTCTCCCCCAACGACCCCGAAAACCGGCGGGAAGATTTCGTCAGGGATTTGTCGGTATTGTGCGGGGTCGGTGTAGGATTTGCGCAGCCTTGTTCGTCCTTCGGACGAAGCGCTGCGAAGCAACAGTCAGTGCATGGCCGCGTAGGAGTTCATCATGGCGCCCAGGGCAAGTTGGAAGGGTTACCTCAAACTCAGTCTCGTCAGCTGTCCGGTGCGGCTATACCCCGCCACCAGCGCCAGCGAGCGCATCTCGTTCAACCAGCTGCACAAGAAGACCCACAACCGCATCAACATGAAGCCGGTCGACCCTGAACTGGGGCTCGTCGAGCGGGCGGATCTGGTCAAGGGCTACGAGTACGAGGACAAGCAGTACATCATCATCGACGATGCCGACCTCGACGCGGTGCGCATCGAATCCAACCACACGATGAACATCGAAGCCTTCGTCGATGAGGACGAGGTCGACGTCATCTACCAGGACGCGCCCTATTACATGGCGCCGGACGGGGCGATGGCGGAAGAGACTTTCGCCGTGCTGCGCGAAGCGATGCGCAAATCCGGCAAGCTCGCCATCGCCAGGCTGGTGCTGTCCAGCCGCGAGCGCGTGGTGACGATCGGCGCGCGCGAGAACGGGATGTTCGTGTGCACGTTGAGGAACCCGAACGAAGTGCGTGGCACGGCTGAATATTTCGGCAACATTCCAGCCGGCAAGCCTGACCCGGAAATGCTGCAGCTTGCCGAAGCGCTGATCAAGCAGAAGGAAACCACCTTCGATCCGAAGAATTACGAGGACCGCTACGAGGTCGCGCTGATGACGATGATCCGCGAGAAGCTGAAGGGCCACAAGCCGATCATCGCGGCGGCACCGGAGCGCGGCAACGTCATCAACCTGATGGATGCGCTGAAGGCCAGCCTGTCTCAGTCGAAGCCGCCGGCCAAGTCGAAGAGCAAGGCCGACGAGCCCGCCAAGCCCGCCGCGAAGAAGGCGGCCGCGGGTGGTGCGCCTGAAAATCCGCTCAAGGCCAACCTGCTCAAGGCGGTCGGCAAGAGCAAGAAATGACGGCTCCGGCCGTTCCGGGCGCTGTCTTCGGCACGATCGGCGCACTGGCGGCGTTTCCGCTCAGGCTTGCCGCCCGCGAGGTGGAGCGCCAGCACGGCCAGCTCAGGCGCGGCGTCACCCGGCGCACCACGCATGTCGTGTTCGGACGCGCATTGTTGGTCAAGGCGGGACTAACCAAGGCCGGACTCACCAAAAATAGCGATAGCGAGATCGAACGCCGCCTCGGCGCCGAGCGCGCGGCCGGGCGCATTCTCATGAGCGAGAACGGTTTCCTGCGGCTGCTCGGGCTGATGAAGGCGCCCGAGGCCTCTTCGCTGTCGCGCCAATCGCTGATCGATCAGTCAAAGCTGTCCGGCGCCGATCTCGACAGGCTCAGCCTGTTCGACGCCTTCGAGCATGATGGCGAGCCCTTTTCCTTCCGCGACCTGATCCTGGCGCGCAAATATGCGGGGCTGATCGCCGGGGGCGCGACATGGGGCGCGATCGCGCGCTCCGTCCACCGCTCCGGCCCGGTGGCTTCGCTGACCGCCAAGTCGCTCAATGTCGGCTCGCAGCACGGCCGCCCCGACGCGATCTACCTCGAAGGCGGCCAGAGCGAGCTCGACGGGCAGCTGCTGTTCGATCTCGGCGCCGCGGCACAAGGCGACGACACGCTGGAAGATTTGTTCGCCGAGGCGGAAGCCGCCGAGGAGGGCGGCGACCATGACGGGGCCGCCGCACTCTACCAGCGCTGCCTCGCCATCGATCCCACCGACGCCATCGCCGCCTTCAACCGCGCCAACTGTTTGCGCGGGTCCGGGCGCGTGGCGGAAGCCGCGCATGATTATGCCAGGGCGATCAAGCTCGATCCGGTCTTCGTCGAAGCCTGGTTCAACCTGGCCGGGCTGATGAGCGAGCAAGGGCGCGACGCTTCGGCGCGAAGGCATTTGCAGAAGGCGATCGCGCTCGACAAGACTTATGCCGACCCGGTGTTCAATCTGGCGCGGCTGGAGTTTGACGCCGGCAATCTGCTTGAGGCGCGGCGGCTGTGGATGCGGTACCTCGAGCTCGACGCTGGCTCGGAATGGGCAGGGGTGGCTGCGAGGGGTGTGCAGTTCGTGGACATGCAGCTGGCGAAGTCGGCGGGGTGACGATGGTGGGCGAAGGCCGCGATGACGCCCGATCGCCCCCTTCCTGGGGGGAGATTGGCAGCTTCGCCGTCGCGCGGGGTGTCACATCATGACCAGCTTCCTCTTCGACGGCCACGAGACCGCTCCCGTCACCATCCTGCTTGCCCATGGCGCCGGCGCTTCAATGGACTCTCCCTCAATGACCGCCACCGCCAAGGCGCTCGCCGCCGCGGGCTTCCAGGTCGCGCGCTTCGAGTTCCACTATATGGCCGCGCGCCGCTACGGCCAGCGCAAGCCGCCACCGCGTGCCGAGACGGTGAACCCGGAATACATCAAGGCGATCGCCGACCTCAGGGCGAAGGGCGTGACGGGCAAGCTCATCATCGGCGGCAAGTCGATGGGCGGGCGGGTCGCGTCGATGATCGCCGACGAGATGTTTTCCAAGGGCGAAATATTAGGACTGGTCTGCCTCGGCTATCCCTTCCATCCGCCTGGCAAGCCCGAGCAATTGCGGACAAAACATCTCGCCGGGCTGAAGACGCCGACGCTGGTCTTCCAAGGCACACGCGACGAGTTCGGCACCAAGGACGAGGTCGCGACCTACAACCTTTCCGATGCCATCGAAGTGATCTGGCTGGAGGACGGCGACCATGATTTGAAGCCGCGCAAGAGTATTTCGGGTTTCTCTACCGCGGATCATCTGACGACGCTGGCGGAGACGGTGAGGGCTTGGATGGGCAGGATCGCGCCCTGATCCCAATGAAGATCGCCAGCTTCAACATCAACAACATCAACAGCAGGCTGGACAACCTGCTGTCGTGGCTCGGCTCCGCAAAACCCGATGTGGTCTGCCTGCAGGAACTGAAGGCGCGCGACACGCAGTTTCCGCGTACCGCGCTTGCCGATGCCGGCTATGGCGCGGTGTGGAAAGGCGAGCCGACTTGGAACGGCGTCGCCATACTCGCGCGCGGTGCCGAGCCGGTGCTGACCCGCGATGTGTTGCCCGGCGACGATGCCGACCGGCAGAGCCGCTACATCGAGGCTGCGGTCAACGGCATCGTCATCGCCTGCCTTTATGCACCGAACGGCAACCCGCGGCCGGGACCGAAATTCACCTACAAGCTCGCCTGGCACGCAAGGCTGGAAGCGCATGCCGAACAACTCATCGACACCGGCCTGCCCGTGGTGCTGGCCGGCGACTACAACATCGTGCCCGAGCCGCGCGACATCTACGCCACACACTCCTATGACGACAACGCGCTGGTGCAGCCGGAAAGCCGCGCCGCCTTCGCCGCGCTGCTCGAACAAGGCTGGACCGATGCGTTGCGCAAGAAATACCCGAAGGAAACGCTCTACACCTTCTGGGATTACCGCCGGAACCGCTGGCCACGCAACGCGGGCCTGCGGCTCGACCACATCCTGTTGTCGAAGACGCTGGTGCGCAAGCTCAGGGCCGCCGGCATCGATCGTGACGTGCGCGGGCAAGATGGCGCCAGCGACCACGCGCCGGTCTGGGTGGAATTGGGGTGAAGGCCGTCGCGACAGTCGTCGCGTAAACCACGCGACGGCAACGCTGTCACGGCCTCAAGAAAGACAGAGCATCCCTGCCTGCCGATCGGACAGTGCCCCCAACATTATTGGCGGATATGTTCCGGGTACTGAAATCAGCCCGGCAGTATCGGCGCCGAGGGCCCGGCCGTGACCGACTTCAGATTACCCTTCTTGACCAGGACGGGTCGTTCATAAATCTTCTTCATAGTGCAAGCTCTCCACTATATCCCGTCGCGATAGTGACACATTACGGTCATCTGTCAATGTTGTGAGGGCGATAGTCGAGGTTATCCCACCGAAGCATCGCGGACTCTGGGCTCCAGGAGGCCGGGTGCCCTGGCGCAAATCCGAATCCTGCGATCGGTATACATCAGGGCAGGAAACAAGAGCGGCGCTTTGCGGCATCCACCGACGCTGATAATCTTGTCCAGATCGGCGGGCGGAGGGCGCGATGAACAGGTTGGCTGACAAGGTGCTGGCGCTTGTCCTGGCCGTGGTCGCGGCTGCCTGTCTGGCCCAGGTCTATCCGCTGATCGACATCCTGGCCGGGCGTGGCCTTGCCGGGCTCGACGTTGCCATGCTGCGGCCGGCGGCATATTCGGCGGCGGCACTTGCCTGTTTCATCGGTGCGTTGCTGTTCCTGGCGGGCCAATTGCCCGGCCGGCCCGTGCACGCGGCCGGGGTGCTGCTGTTCGGCAGGGACGCCGAATTGGAGCCGGCGGGCCGCCCACGCCTGCGCCGGACTTTCCTGGTGCTGCCAGTGGTTGTCTTGCTGGCGCTGCTTGGCGACGGGTTCGGCTCGTGGCGGCCGCATGAGGGTGGCGAGCATGTCGCCAGCGCGCCGCCCATGGGTTCCGTGCCAAAGCCGGAATCGCCGTCGCCGGTTGCTCGGACACCGCCCTTGCCGCCGGCCCTGCCGTCCGAGCAGGCGGCCACGCCGCCAGCCGCTGCAAACCCGCCGGCTTTGCCGGTACAACCAGCTCCGCCGGTGGCCGAGCCTGCTGTTCCGCCGGCGTCTACGGCCCCGATGCCGCCGGAGGTCGCGGTCATTCCGCCGCCGACGGTGGCGCCGTTGCCGCCGTCGCCGGATGGGCGTTCGATCATGAGCGCCAGCACCGACCACACGATCAAGCTCTGGGACATGGGCGGCAAGCACCTGATGCGCAATCTCGGCGTTCACAAGGACATGGCGCGCACCGCGCTCTACATGCCCGACGGCACCAGCGCGCTGACGGCCGGCGACGACGGTGAGATCGTGCAGCGAAAACTCGCCGACGGGGCGGTGCTGCACGTCTTCCAATCCGGCCAGAATGGTGGCGTCAACAAGCTGGCGATCAGCCCGGACGGCAGGCGCGCCGTCAGCGGGCACGACACCGGCAACGTCATTATCTGGGACCTCGTCAACGGGTCCGTGCTGCATGTGCTGACCGGCCACGACTGGTCGATCAGCGCGGTCGCCGTCTCGCCCGATGGCAAGCAGGCCCTCTCGGGCAGCATCGACGGGACGCTGAAACTCTGGGACATCGACAGCGGCAAGCAGTTGCGCAGCTGGCACGGCCATGAGCAAGGCACCTATGGCGCCGTCTTCACCGCCGACGGGCATCATCTGATCACCGGTAGCGGCGACCTGACGATCAAGGTCTGGGACGTCGACAGCGGCCGCGAGGTGAAGCGCTTCGAGGGCCACGAGGGCACGGTTTACGCGCTGGTGCTATCGGCCGACGGCAAACACCTGCTGTCCGGATCGCTCGACGGCACTGCAAGGCTGTGGGACATGGCAAGCGGCAACCAGATCGCCATGTTCGACAGCCAGACCGGACCGATCTACGCAGTCGCCTTCGCCGCCGATGGCACGGTGCTGACCGGCGGCTCCGACCGCACCATCAGGGATTGGCCGGCGGCCGGTGGTGACGGCGTCGTGCTGTTTGCAGGGGCGCCGGGGTGAGTGCCTGGAGAGGCTGGGCCGGGGCATGGACGCTGGTCAAGTAATCGGGGCGCTTGCCATGGTCGACGCGGACGGGGGGGGCGCATTGTTGGGGTGTGCTCGGCGCCCGCGCCAACCAGGGCGGCTCGTACCGCCGCAACAACACCATCGCACATCGCCCACACGTCGGAAACTTCCGCGAAAGCGGAATAGGCAGGGGCTGCAAGACCCGGCATTCTAGCCGGCATGATCGGCCAACCGCCAGACGGCTTGGCGAGGCGGCAACGCAGTATGGCAAAGTGCTGGTCCATGGATTGACCGGGGACGTTGCGTCGCTATCTGACTCGATAGGCTGCGCGCCTGCGGATCGAACTGATCGGTTTTCCTTGTAGGACCAAGGTCTTGTTTCGTGCGCCCGAAAGTCCGAGAGGCCCCGTTCGGTTCCGGCAATGTCCATTGGACGTTCCGCTATTTTATCCAATCGAGATATGATCACCCGGCCTCGCCGCCAGGTTCAAGAACGGTAGCCTGCTCGGACAGGCATGGGCTGGTGGCTGCCCGGCAGGCAAAGACAAGCGCAAAATTCCGGCGAGAGCCGCTGCCAGCCAGCCTGCCCGCGTGAAAGCGGGTAGCTCTTGAGGTCGTTTGTTTCGGAGCGAAAAACTTGACCGCTCCATGCAGGCAAGGGATCGAACTGCCTGGGCTTGCCGTTACCCCAGCCACCACCACAATGCCGCGATCACCGCCGCGATGGCGGCCATCGTCAGCCCCAGCATGATGTAGGAGCCTTTGATGATGTCGCGGATGATCTTCCTGATCGTTTCGCGGTCGTTCAGATTGGGGAAAGTTTCGTTTGGCTGGGCGACGTCGAGGAAATGGCAGAGCGGCCCCCAGCCTTCGCTGACGTTGAACACCAGCAGCTTTTCCGGCGGCACGGCTGCTTTCACTTCGTCGACATAGCTGGCGTAGCGGGCAACCGCCTTGTCGCGGTCACCCATGACGCCGGCCAATGTGCGGCCCCAGATGAGCTTGCGCGACATGTCGCCGAACTTGCGGCCGAACGGTGTGAGCCATTCCAGGATCTTGAACTGCCACAGGTTCTCGGTGAAGTAGATCGTGTCGATGGTGCTTTCATACCAGGCCTCGGCGCCGCGTGGGTGTAGTGTCAGGAGCACCTTGGCGTCGGGGTAGGCAGCCATCAATTCCTTCCAGACGCAGCAGCCTGGATTGTCGACGGTGGCCGTATAGTTTGCGAACACGCGGTTCCAGTCGTGCTGGGTGCCGGGCGGGCTGTTGGCCACCGCGCGCCAGAAATCAAGATGGCCCTTATTGGCCTTGTTCATGATCACTTCCTGCATGTGATAGCAGGGCAGGCCGAGCCTGTTAAGCGCTGCAAAGGTCGACCATGTGCCGGTGCGGCCGAAACCGGCGCCGATAAGCTTGAGCGTCATTTCCAATCCCCACCGGACTTTTTTCCCTGATATCGCGGTCCGTGAGCATCAAACTGCTCCTGCCGGGGCCGCCCCGCAACAAACTTCTACATGGATGCCTAGGCGGACGCCATACTTGCGTAGTTGCTAAAATAATGAAAGCCTGTGCGCGGGTGTGGAGATGGGCAGGGAGTCGCCGGACCGGAATCGGTTCGGCGATCTTGATGGTCGATGTATTTTGGGTCTTTTCTCGTCGGGATGTCGGCGACCACGATCGTTGTCGCAGTGTGGACCTATATTGCTACCGGTTCGTTCTGGGTGGCGCTTGGCTGGACAGTGGTGGTCCTGGTCGTCCTGCAGGTCGGCTATTTCGTGCTCGTCGTGGGGCTGATCTACAGGCGCGCGCAAAACGTCGCGATGAGCCCGGATGCAGTCAACCCGGTGCCGCCGCTCCATCGGGACGGCGTCCGATTCTGACGAAGAGCTCCCGCTCCGGTATCGAGCGTTGCGCACCTTCCGCCAAATCGCGGCGGCCGGTGGAACGAAGCTGTGATGCGTGCGTTTTTCCTGCCTCGATCGGTGAGGCGCCACCTCCACCGGTCCGTTGAAGGCCCGTTCTGCTCCCGGCAGGGCGGGCCTTTTTTGGAGGCCCGGTAGAGCATTTGGAACGACACTCTTCGCTATACGTTAGTTGTTCCTAAGGAGCGGGTAATCCGAGAAAGAGGCGACATTGCTTGCGCTGCAACGCGCGATGCTTTTGCTATTTCCGCAAATTAGAAGAAGTTTCTTCAGAAAAGCAAAGCATACCATTGCTTATCTTCACATGTGTGCATAATAAAATGTGGCATGTTTCTGGTTGCGCGCCACATTTATTTCACAAACAAGGATGGAACCTCCCAGTTGCGTGAGAGTTTCCCCTGAGGCGGAGCGAAATACCCAATCATGGAGGTTGTTATGAAGCATTATCTTACGAGCGCCGCGGCTGCCATCGTCCTGCTGGGCGGCGTCGGAGCGGCCCTGGCGGACACGATCGTGGTCCAGCCGGAACAGGAGACGGTGGTTCGCGAATACATCAAGAAGGAGCCGCTGGCGTCGGTGAACCTGCTGGGCGTCGAGCTCAAGCTCGGCTCGTCCGTGCCGGACAAAGTCGAACTGCGCGAAGTCCCCAATGTCAAGTATCGCGTCGCGGTGATCAACGATCAGACCGTGCTGGTCGACCCGGACACCCGTCAGATCGTGGAAGTTCTTCACTGATCCGTCTCATGCATCAAGCAAAAAGCCCATCACCGATTTGATCCGGTGATGGGCTTTTGTTTGTCGCCCGCCAGTTCTCCAGAATTTACTCGGCGGCCAGCTTGTCCTGCGTCCTGGTGTCGAAGTCGCTGGCGTCATGGCGTTCGTGCAGTTGCATGGACGGTTCGCCAAAGGCGCGGTTGACCATGCGGCCACGCTGGACAGCGGGCCGTTCGTCGATCGCCTTTGCCCAGCGCTGAACGTGCTTGTAATCCTGAACCGACAGGAATTCGGCGGAATCATTGTACATCCGGCCGAGCGCCAGCCCGCCATACCAGGGCCAGACCGCCATGTCGGCGACCGAATAATCCTTGCCACCGAGATACTCGACCTCGGCCAGCCGGCGGTCGAGTACGTCCATCTGCCGCTTCACCTCCATCGAGAAGCGGTCGATGGCGTATTCGAACTTCTCCGGCGCATAGGCGTAGAAATGGCCAAAACCGCCGCCGAGATAAGGCGCAGAACCCATCTGCCAAAACAGCCAGGACAGCACTTCCGCCCGGGCCGGCTGTTCAGTGGGCAGGAATTCACCGAATTTTTCGGCGAGATAGACCAGGATCGAGCCGGATTCGAAGACGCGCAACGGGGTCTTGCCGCTTCGATCCATCAGGGCGGGGATCTTGGAATTGGGATTGACCTCGACAAAGCCGCTGCCGAACTGGTCGCCATCGTTGATCCGGATCAGCCAGGCGTCGTATTCGGCGCCCTTGTGGCCAAGCGCCAGAAGCTCCTCCAGCATCACCGTCACCTTGACGCCGTTCGGCGTCGCCAGCGAATAAAGCTGCAGCGGGTGCTTGCCGACGGGCAGGTCCTTGTCATGCGTCGGACCGGCGATCGGCCGGTTGATGCTGGCAAAGGTGCCGCCATTGGCCTTGTTCCAGGTCCATACTTTCGGCGGGGTGTATTCAGTCATTGCACGGCCTCTTGTCGTGGGAAGGATGGATAGGCGTTTATAGGTAGGGCCGTGGAGGGGGAAGTTCAACTTGTGTTGAACTATGTTAATCTTGGGCCGCCGCATTGCCCTGCCGGGCGTTCGAAACTCGAAAGGCCAAGTGATTGGCTTCGTGGTCCATGCCCACCGTTCTCACCCCTTGCGCCTTCTCCCGCGTGGCATACCTATACAACAAGCCGCCAGGCATTCGCACCGCAGGACAAAATCATGACCATCAATCCCAATCCGCGCTCCGTGGTTGCCGTGCGGGCGACCGTTCCGGAGGATGCCTTCACGGCCGGGGCCCTCGGCACGCTCAGGGAAGGCAGCGGCGTCGTCATCCGCGATGACGGGCTGGTGCTGACCATCGGCTATCTCATCACCGAGGCGGAAGAGGTCTGGCTGACCTCGCATGACGGCCGTGTTATTCCCGCGCATGCGCTGGCCTACGACCAGGAATCAGGCTTTGGCCTCGTCCAGGCGCTGGCACCGACCGGCCTGCCGGCCGTGGCGCTGGGCGATGCCGGCAAGGCCAGGATCGGCGACGCGGTGGTGCTTGCCGACGGCATCGGCCGGGCAGTCGAGGCCAAGATCGTCACCAAGCAGGAATTCGCCGGCTATTGGGAGTATCTGCTGGACGAGGCGATCTTCATCGCGCCGGCGCATCCGTCCTGGGGCGGCGCGCCCTTGTTCAGCGCCGAGGGCGCACTGCTCGGCATCGGTTCGCTGCGCCTGCAGATGAGCCGCGCCGGCGAGGTGGCCGATATCAACATGGTGGTGCCGATCGACCTGTTGCCGCCGATCCTCGACGACCTGCTGACGCGTGGCCAGGTCGCTAAGCCGCCGCGCCCGTGGCTCGGGGCGCTGTCGGCCGAAAGCGACGGCAAGGTGGTGGTGATGAGCGTGACCGAGGGCGGCCCGGCCGCCAAGGCCGGCCTGCGCGAAGGGGACGTCATCTCCGAGGTCCGTGACGGCGCGGTCGACGGGCTCGCCGATTTCTATCGCAAGCTGTGGGAAAGCGGTTCGGCCGGTGCCGAGATCCCGATGCGGGTGGTGCGCGACGGCCGCGAAACGTGGCTGCGTGTGAAATCCGCCGACCGCGGCAGTTTCCTGAAAAAGCCGCAGCTGCAGTAGGCCGGGCGATTTCGGCCAGTCGATGCATCCAAGACTGCTCAAGACCTTCCTCGCGGTGGCGCGCTGCCGTACCGTTACGCGCGCCGCCGAGACGGTTCATCTCGCCCAGTCGAGTGTGAGCGACCAGGTCCAGTCGCTGGAGGCCGAGCTTGGCGCTGTCTTGTTCACGCGCTCGAAGTCGGGCCTGGAACTGACGCCGGCGGGACTGGTGTTGAAGCCTGTCGCCGAGGAATTGCTGCGGCTCGATGCCGAAGCGCGGGCGGCGGTGCTCGCTGTGGCGGGACAGACCAGCGGAGCGCTGACCATCGGCGCGCTGGAGACGATCGCCTCGGCCCGGCTGGCGCCCTGGCTGCCGGGGTTCCAGGCCAGTTATCCTGATATCGCCGTGCGCATGAAAGTGACTGATAGCGGCGCGCTGCTGCGCCTGCTGGAGGAGGGCGACATCGATGTCGCCTTCTGTTTCGAGCGCCGCGATATGTCCAACGGCGGCGCCGATCAGCGCTTCGCCAGGCGCACGATTTTGGCCGAACCGCTGGCGCTGGTCACCGCGCCGGGGCAGAAGCCGGTTCCGTGCGACCTGGCCGCCCTTGCCGCGCTGCGCTTCGTGGCAACGGAGCCTGGATGCATCTACCGGCACATGTTCGACACCGCCTTTGCCGAGGCGGGCACTGGTACGCCCGAACTTGCCGCCGAAGTCGGCAGCATCGGTGCCATTGCCCGGCTGGTGGCGGCCGGCGCGGGGCTGGGCCTCATTCCACGTCTGGCGGTCAGCGACGCGCTCAAGCGTCGTGAGCTGATCGAACTGCCTTGGCCTGGCCCGGAACAGGCGGCGCCGCTGACGATGATCTGGCGGCGTCGGCGCGTCCAGCCGCCGGCATTGCGCCGACTGCTCGCCGCCGCGCGCGACATGCAGGCGCCGGCATCCTCGAAAGCCAGTTCAGACGCTGAATCCTCAAGCCGCTCCAAGGCCCTGCTTTAACAGCATTTCGCAGAGCCGTCCGTTTTAGACGAGACGATGTCCGCCCTCGACGTGGAGCGTCGTGCCGGTGGCAAAGCCATTGCCGATGAGGAAGGCGATCGCGTCGGCGATGTCCTCGGGCTGGCCGATCCTGCCGACCGGCAGCCGCTCGGCCATCGCCGCAAGCGTGTCTGCCTTCCTGTCGCCCGCCACTTGCGCCCAAATTTCGGTATCGACCCAGCCGGGCGACACCGCGTTGACGCGGAGCGGCGCGAGTTCTATGGCCAACGCCCGCACCAGCCCTTCGAGCGCGGCATTGACGGCGGCGACGACCGAGCCGCGCGCGGCCGGCCGGTAGGCGGCGATGCCGGAGACGAAGGTCATCGATCCAGCCACTGCCAACCGTGGCGCACCATGCTTGGCAAGCAGCAGCGGGCCGAAGAGCTTGCTGTCGACCACGCGTTGCGCCGCCTCGAGACCGAGCTCCGGCAGCAGCCGGTAGGCGCCTTCGATGTCGGCGGCGGTGCTGACGATATGGTCGAGGCCGCCGATCCCGGCGAACAACGCCCCGACCTGGTCTTCCCGCGTAATGTCGACAGTGGCCATCCCCAGCCCTGCGGGATTGCCCAGCGCCTCACGCGCCTGCCGCAGCCTGTTCTCGCCGCGCCCGGCGATGATGACTTCGGCCCCGGCTGCCAGGCAGCGCCTTGCAAGCGCGAGGCCCATGCCGGATCCGCCGCCGACGATCAGGATTCTCTGGTTCGAAATGCTCATTCCGCTCTGCCTTCGTTGGTTGGACAAGGGCAGGGAATTGGCAGCTCGATGCGGTGAGGGGAAACGGAAGAAACCGATGGTGCTATCGGAGATGCCGATTGGTCCCGACGCGGTGCGGTTTGGAAACCCGATTGCCTCGATGGCCGGAGCTTGCTCAACGGGCCAGCGGGCTATCCCAGACTGCGAACAAGAGCGCTTTAAGTTCGGCGAAGCGCTTCGGCCCAAGTTCGGTGCGCCAGTCCTCCTCGATGTCGCGCAATATGTCGACCATTTTCCAGAAAGCGGCGTGGCCGCGCTCGGTGGACCGCACCACGCGCGCGCTGCCTTCGCCGTCGGAGCGGACGAGATAACCGTAGCCTTCCAGACTGGTGAGCAGCTGGTTGATGGCCTGCTTGCTCATGCCGGCACGCTCGGCGATCGTGCCGGGCCGCGCGCCGTCCGGGCCGGGAAACTGCAGCACGGCCATATGCGGCAGACGCAGTTCGTCGAAGCCGGCGGCATTGAGCTCCCTGATCAGCCGGCGCTGGATCGCCTGGGCTGGCACGCGCAGCAGGGCGCCGATCAAAAGATCCTCGGTCTTGGTCTGCAGAACTTCGGTGGAGGTGGCCATTGACGATCCGGTAAATTGAATTTACTGATAGCTAGTAAATGTAATTTACCGGAGGGGTTTGCGCAATGTCATCCATGAATCCTGGGGTCAACCCAGCCGATGAAACCGTCGGCACCAAGGGGCTGTCGGTCCGTTTCCTGGTGTCGGGCGAAAATTCGAACGGCAGCGTCGCCGCTTTCGAACTGATGGTGCCAAGCGCGCAGCGCTTGCCCGCGCCGGCGCACAGCCACGACCATTACGAGGAAACGATCTACGGCATTGACGGGGTTTTGACCTGGACCGTGAACGGCAAGCCGATCGAGGTTGGGCCGGGGGAGGCGCTGTGCATTCCACGCGGCGCCGTCCACCGCTTCGACAATAACGGCACCCGGGATGCCAAGACGCTGTGCGTCATCACGCCGGCGGCAATTGGCCCGGACTATTTCCGCGAGGCATTCGGTCTGCTTAACGCCGCTGCCGGCGGGCCGCCCGACAAAGCTGCGATGATGGAGATCATGCGCCGTCACGGCCTGACGCCGGCAATGCCGCCACCGGCCTGATGCCGGCCGAAGCCCAGCGAGCCATTATTCCTGGCAAGCAGCGAAGGCGTCGCCCGAGTTCCAGTCCCGGAATGCGATGGTCTTGCCTTCCGCCGACACGGTCTTGTGCTTCGTGCTGCCGTCCGGCTGCTGCTTCGAGCTGGTGCCCTTGCCGGTCAGCACATTGTAGTCACAGGCGCTGGCGGCATTCTCCTGCAGGTAATCATCGGAATCGTAGGCGAAGCCGGCAACGATGAAGGCGCCGTTGCGGTAGGCGACGGTCAGAGTCTGGTTGGTGCGCTCGCTGCCGATCTCCGGCGCCGGCAGATGGAATTTGATCGACCCGTTGGGCAGCATTGTCAGCTCCGGCTCGGCGTTGGAGTTCTCGTAGCCCGGTCGGTCGTAGCCGTTCCACTCGCCACCGATCTGTTCGCGCACGATCTCGACAGGCTTGAGGTAATTGTGCTCCTTGTCCCCGAGGAAGAAATGGATGTCCATCGGGTCGGTCGGGCCGGTCTCGACCACCATGGCAAGGTCGGGAGCGCCGTCGCCGTTGAAGTCGCCGGTCAGCGCGGTGATGATCTTGCGGGTTTCGATCGGTTCGGCCAGCGCCACGCCCGGCAGCAACAAGGCAAGGCCGAAGAGCAGAGATTTCATTGCGGCATATCCCCCGCGTGGCATTTGTGGTCCTATAGCACGGTGGGGAAGCGTCGTGCTCCTCCATCTGGTCGGGCGCGCTTCAGCCGCAACGCGGCAATCCATGGTGTGTTTCCAACTTCATGACAGCGTCTCCACTGCTGACGGGAATTGGGTGTGATGCCATGATGCCGGGCCGCAGGATGACGGAGGCAAGATGACGGAGGCAAGATGACAGGGGCCCCAGCCACAACAATTCTGAACCGGCAGGCCCGCTGATGGCTCCGGTCAAGGTCGATCCCGAAAAGGTCAGGGAATTTCCCGACGCGGCCAGTTTCCATACCTGGCTCGGCCAGCACCACGCCACGGAAACCGAAGTGTGGATCAAGGTTCACAAGGTAGGCTCGGGACTGAAGTCGATCACACCGAAGGAAGCCATCGACGTCGCGCTGTGCTTCGGCTGGATCGACGCCGTGCGCAAGGGGCTGGACGAGAACAGTTTCCTGCAGCGCTACACGCCGCGCGGCAAAAAAAGCATCTGGAGCAAGATCAACATCGACAATGTCGCGCGGCTCATCGAGGAGGGCCGCATGACCGAGCACGGGCTGAAACAGGTCGAGGCGGCCAAGGCCGACGGGCGCTGGGCACGTGCCTACGGCAGCGGCAAGGAGATGAAAATCCCCGATGATTTGCAAGCGGCGATCGATGCCGAGCCGGCGGCCAAGGCGACGTTGGAAAAGCTCAGCGCGCAGAACCGCTTCTCGCTCGCCTTCCGCACCCACAACATGAAGACCGAAGCCGGGCGCAAGAAGAAGATCGAAGCCTTCGTGGCGATGCTGAAGCGCGGCGAGACGATCTATCCACAGGGAAAGAAATAGCAGCCTTCAGACGCGGTAGTGTGGGTCAAGGGTCCGGGAATTGTCCGCACGGGCGCCGACGACGCCATCAAGACATCGCCGCGGACGGCCTGGATAAGAAAGTCGAGCACCGTTGTCACACGCAGCGGGATATTCCGGCGGGACGGGTAGACGACATTGATCGGCAGGCGCGTCGGCGGAAAATCCGGCATCAGCTTGACCAGCCTGCCCGCTTCGATGTCCGATCCGGCGAGGATGTGGGAAAGCACCGCAAGCCCGGCTCCCGCCAGGGTCGCGCGATGGACGGCCATCGAATTGTTGGCGACGAGGCGGGGCTCAATCCGCAGAACCACTTCCTCCGCTCCACTGGAGAACGACCACGACCGGCCGTCCCCGCCACGGCTGTAGCAAATGCAGGAGTGATCCTTGATGTCTTGCGGCGTTCGCGGTGTGTCGCGCCCCTCGATGTAGGCTGGCGAGGCCACGAGAAAGGCTGTTGTCCAGCCGATCCGGCGGCAGATCAGGCTGCTGTCACAGACCGGCCCGAGGCGTACCTCGAGATCGATCGCATTCGCGACCACGTCCGACGGTTCATCCCGAAGGAGCAGTTCGACCTGAAGTGCCGGATGGCGCTCCAACAGCCCTGCCAGGCGGTCGCTGAGGAAGAAGCCGAGGGGCGTCGGCAGGCTGAGCCTAACCTTTCCGGATATGGCTGCCGCTTCGGCGCCGCTGGCTTCGCCGAGCGCTTCGACCGCTTCGATGACGCGCAGCGCCATCGGCAGCATCCGTTCACCCTCCGCCGTCAAGGCGAGCGCGCTCGTCGTGCGATGCAGGAGGCGCGTCTTGAGATGCGATTCCAGCGCGGAGACCTGCCGGGATACAGCCGGCTGCGTCAGATTGAGGTCGATGGCGGCCGCTGAGAAGGATTTTGTCTGCGCCACCCGCAGGAACGTTCGCAACGCCGATACGACGTCCATCCTCGCCCTCATACTTTTCGACATAAGCCTTATGTTCGCATCGTAGGCGGGTGGCGCTTTACTGTCCAGTCATTATGGATATTAATTATCCTTAAGGACACAAGATATCCAAAAAAGGAAAAGCCATGACGCAGCGCCTGAACGCCGCCCAGCAATCGCCTGAACTCTTCAAGAAGCTCCTCGATTTCAGCATGGCCGAGACACATGGCGCGATCGAAGAGAAGCTCCGCGATCTGGTCCACGTCAGGGCATCCCAGATCAATGGCTGCGCCTTCTGCCTCGACATGCACGTCAAGGAAGCAAAGATCCACGGCGAGAGCGAGCTGCGGCTGTACCATCTCGCCGTCTGGCGCGAATCGATCCTATTCATTCCCCGAGAACGTGCCGCCCTTGCCTGGACCGAAGCCGTCACCAAACTCCCCGAAGGCGGTATCCCGGACGAGCTCTATGAACGCGTGCGCGGGCAGCTTTCGGAGAAGGAAATCTCCGACCTCACCTTCTCGATCATGGCCATCAACGCCTGGAACCGTGTCAGCGTCGCCTTCAAGACCGTGCCCGGCTCCGCGGACAAGCTCTATGGCCTCGACAAGGCCGGCCTGAACTGACCTCTCCCTCAACGAAACCAGCAACGACGCGGCGCGGCCGCGAACGGAGACTATCATGAAAATCGTCATCATCGGGGGCACCGGGCTTATCGGCTCCAAGACGGTCGAACGGCTGCGCAAGCAGGGCTGCGAGGTGGTTGCCGCCGCCCCGAATACCGGCGTCAACACCATCACGGGCGAAGGCCTGGAGGCGGCGCTGGCTGGCGCCGAGGTCGTCATCGACCTCGCCAATTCACCTTCGTTCGAGGACCAGCCCGCCATGGATTTCTTCACCACTTCAGGCCGCAACCTGCTCGCCGCGGGCAAAGTTGCCGGGGTCAGGCACCACATCGCGCTCTCGGTTGTCGGGACCGAACGCCTGCAGGACTGCGGCTATTTTCGCGCCAAGCTCGTCCAGGAAGAGCTGATCAAGGCCTCCGGCATCCCCTACACCATCGTTCATTCGACGCAGTTCATGGAATTCGTGGCCAGCATCGCCAAGTCCGGCACGGTCGGCGAGGCCGTGCACCTGTCGCCGGCCTATGTGCAGCCTATCGCATCGGACGACGTCGCCGATGCGATGGCCGGGATCGCGCTCGGCGCGCCGATCAACGGCATGATCGAGATTTCCGGTCCGGAGCGTGCGCGCATGAGCGAACTCGTCGCCCGCTACCTCAAGGCTGTCGGCGATCCCCGCGAGGTCGTGGCTGATCCGGAGGCGCTCTACTTCGGCGCGAGGCTGAACGACACTTCGCTCGTCTCCGACAACAATCCGCGCCTTGGCCGCATCACCTTCGAGCAATGGTTCGCCACCGCGGCGCGGAAATGACTGCCAGGATGCGCCGTAGCTCAACACACAAAGGAGTTTTCGAATGATCAAGTCAATCGCCATCGCGCTCGCCCTGACGGCGGCACTGGCCGGCCCGGTTGGAGCCAAGGAGGCCCATCGCGCCGGCGAGAAGGCCGCCAAGGTCACCCTCGTCTATGAGCATGAACTGCCGAATGCCCCCGGCAAGAGCATCAAGGGCATCCTCGTCGAATATGGCCCGGGCGGCTATTCGGAGGCGCATACGCATCCAAGCTCCGCTTTCATCTATGCCACCGTTCTGGAAGGCTCCATCCGCAGCCAGGTCAACGACGATCCGGTCAAGGTCTACAAGGCCGGCGAGAGCTTTTCGGAGATGCCGGGTGATCGCCACAGCGTTAGCGAAAACGGCAGCGAGACGAAGCCCGCGAAGCTGCTGGCGGTGTTCGTGGTCGATAGCGCCCAGAAGGAATTGACCTATCCGGCCAAGAAATAGGGGCGCAAGGCCGGTCGCCCTTCCTCGCGTCCGGCCCTGCCGCCAGCCAAAATACTGTCGGTGAGCCCATGTTCGGCGATCACCATTTCCTGGCCCTGGTCTCGATCAACCTTCTCGGGCTTGCCGGCATCGTGTCTGGTATTTCCAGGGCCGTGGGCGTCCCATGGCACGCCTGAGGCCGCGAGAAGCGCGCCTGCTCCAGGACCTGGTGGTCGCCGCCATCTATCTCGGCGTGGCGCTGTCGATAACGGGCGCCCGGAACGATGCGGGCATGGCTAGCCGCCTGCATGCCGGCGACGGGAGACCGGCCGCCCGCGACGGTCATGCGGCCACGTTCATCCGGCGCGCTCTAGCACCCATTCGAAGCTGTTTTTCCAAAGCTCCGCGGGGATGTCGAGCGCCAACGCTTCGGTGAGGTCGGAAAGCCTGACGGCGCGCAATTTTGCGCGCCAGGCCTCATCGGCCTCCCACATGATGCGCGCCACCGGGCAAGGATTGCTTTCGCAATAGCCCTGGGGACGACACGGATTGTTCTCGCGGATATTGTTGCAGACAAACGTCCGCGCCTTGCCCTCAACCGCCTCCACGATGTCGAGGAAGGTCAGCTCTGCCGGCGTCCGCGCCAACCGGTATCCACCCGACGGCCCCAGCGTCGTGTGCACCAGTCCCGCCTGCGACAGGCTTTGCAGTGCCTTGGAGAGATATTCCTTGGGAAGGCCGTGGAACTCGGCAAGCGCTTTTGTGGAGAGATACCGCCCCTCGGGCAGACCGGCGAGAATGGCGCAGCAGTGCAGTGCCCATTCGACTTGGCTTTTCAGGATCATCCACGGGTTCCCGGGTCGGTACCGACCGACTTATTAAGGATAAAAAGTATCCCTATTCCACCGTGGTGTAAACAGAGACGGATTCTGGCGGGAGCCAGATCCGTCAGCGCATGCGCTCAGGCTCCGGAATGCGGATCGATGCCGTAGGGATGGACGGGGTAGCCGGGTCCGATGGCATCGCGCACGCGCTCCGCCCATGCGGCAAACGCCGGATACTCAGGCAGCGAAAAGCCGCAATCCCCGGCGCGATGGCTGTAGGCATAGACGGCGATGTCGGCGACGGTGAAGTCGCTGCCGGCGAGGAACGGCGTCTCGCCAAGGCTGCGGTCCAGGGCGGCGAGCGTCCGGGCTGCGGCTTCGCGTTTTCCGGCAACCATGGCCTGGTTGCGCTCGAGCCGTCCGGTCAAGGTCCAGAAGCGCAGCGAGCCGATGACGGGCTCGATATTGTACTGTTCGAAGAACAGCCATTGCATGACCTTGGCACGCCGATAGCGGTCCGACGGCAGGAAGGACGTGCCTTCGGCGAGGTAGGTGAGGATCGCATTGGATTCAGCAATGGCGCTGCCGTCTCGGAGTTGAAGTACGGGAACAGCGCCTGCCGGGTTGAGCGCCAGGAAGGCGTCGGTATGGCTCTCGCCCTCGAAAATCGAGACGGGATGACTGTCGTAGGGAATCTCAAGCAATCCGAGCAGGACCCGGACCTTCCAGCCGTTCTGCGATGGCAGATAATCGTGGAGCGTGAGCATGACCGGTCCTCATGATGGATCAACGATCGCATGGCGCAGCGCCGGCCGACACCCGATTCCTGCGCAAACCAATCCATGCAATCGATCGCACAATGACTGCGATCTCCGCCGCCTAATAAATCAATTCCCTCCGTGCCATCTTCGCTTCGATGATCGGCAGCCACAAAGGCATGACAGATGAACACCCATTCCGACAAAGTCGCCCTCGTCACAGGTGCCAATCGCGGCATCGGTCAGGAAACCGGCCGGCAATTGGCCAAGCTCGGCTTCACCGTACTGCTCGGCGTGCGCGATATCGCCAAGGGCGAGGCGGCGGCCAAGGCGCTCGATGGCCATGTCGAGGTCATCGCGCTCGATGTCGCCGCGCCTGACGCGGCTCAGACGGCAGCCGAAGAGGTGCAGCGGCGGTTCGGCCGGCTCGACGTGCTGATCAACAATGCCGCCCTCCATTACGACACCGGCTCGCGCGCCTCGCGGCCCGACTGGACCGTCATCCGCGAGGCGTTCGAGACCAACGTCTTCGGCGCCTGGCGGGCGGCCGCCGCCTTCGCGCCGCTGCTCGGGGCGGGCGGCCATGGCCGACTGGTCAATGTGTCGTCCGAAGGCGGTTCGCTAGCCTCGATGGGGGCGGGGACGCCGGCCTATTCGACCTCGAAGGCGACGCTCAACGCGCTGACGCGCGTGCTGGCGGCGGAGCTGCGCGGCTCCGGCGTGCTGGTCAATGCCGTCTGCCCTGGCTGGGTCGCCACCGACATGGGAGGACCGGGCGGACGCCCGGTCGCGCAAGGGGCGGCCGGCATCGTCTGGGCCGCGACCTTGCCGGACGACGGCCCGACCGGCGGCTTTTTTCGCGATGGCGAGAGATTGCCGTGGTGACGGCAGGACTGCCGTGGTGACGGCGGGACTGCCGTGGTGATGGCGTGCAGAATTCCTCGACCGCGTTCTACCCGGATTCCACCCAGATCCGTCATCAGAACTTTGCCGCCATCCAGCAAGGGCAAGACATGCTGCGCGAGGGCGGACCGCTCGCGGCATTGCCCGCAGGAAAAGGCCGCCCTTTTCGCGACGGGTCTTCAAGGGTGATGACTGCTCGTCACTGGTTGAGGTCGACCGGTGTCACACCGAGGAGCTTCAGGGCGTTGGCGTAGGTCCGGATGCCTTGCGCCTGCTTGCTTTCGGCACAGAACCGGTTCGCCTTGTCCTGCAGTGCCGTTGCCTGCGCGATCTGGCTCGCACTGGCACCGGGCCTGGGCTTGGTCTGGATGGCGCCGTCGAGTTGAAGACCGAGCCGGCTGCAATATTCGCTTCGGGTGACCGCCGCCTCCGCACCCGACTGTGCGACCGCGAGCATGGCCAGCGAAATGCCTGCGAGGGCACTCATCCATCCGGTCGAATGTCGTTGCATCGCAGGCAGCATCCCTTTGCATTGGTGGCGACCGCTGTCCGGTTGCCACGAGCATGTTATGCCCGACGATGTTTTCCTCAGTTTTTCCCGGATGTTGAATCTTGTTTCTGGAGTGTTTCTGGCGGTCGGGATCACACCTCGTCGGCGTCGAACAACAGCATCGTCAGATCGTCGTTGCCCGGAGCCAGTATCCGCCGGTCGGCGGCGCAGGCGACGCCGACTTCGGAGGCGAAGGCGGCGCGGATGTCTTCGAGGCTGTCGAAATACAATGTTCCGACCAGATAAGGCATCTCGCCCGCCGAGAGCTTGACGATGGGCCGCCTGCTGACATCATAGCGCCTCAGCCCGGGAAGCTTCTTGGCAAGCGGTATGTGAACGTCGAAATAGTGGCGGTCGAAGGCGGCCGGATCGGCCGGGGTTTTGTAGATCACGAGCATCTTGGCCATTGCCATGGTCCTGTCCTGTTGGCGTTTCTGGTCTGGCCGTGCAGGCCACCGCGCCAAAGTCGTTCGACAAGGGCGGATTTCGACCGCCCGCCGATTTTTCATGGACGCCGGCAGGCAGGAGAAGCCATGCAAACCGCCGATTTCCCCTGGCTGAGGAAATCGGCGCCTCGTGCTCCGCCAGGCATCTGCGGCGCTTCTGCCTCTTCCCCTGGCATCTTCATTCGCGTAAGGGCGCGGGCAAATCCTCCAATCTCCTTTGAGCCTCCCCGGACCACCATGATCAGACTTGAAAACATCGGCAAGCAGAACGGCCGTCAGCTTGTCTTCATCGAGGCGTCGGCCACGCTGCAGAAGGGCGAGAAGATCGGCCTCGTCGGGCCGAACGGCGCCGGCAAGACGACCTTGTTTCGCATGATCACGGGCCAGGAGCAGCCTGACGAGGGCCAGGTGCAGGTCGATCGTGGCGTCACCATTGGCTATTTCAGCCAGGATGTCGGCGACATGGCGGGCCACAGCGCGGTCGCGGAAGTGATGAACGGCGCTGGGCCGGTGAGCGACGTAGCGGCCGAAATGGCGGAACTCGAGGCTGCGATGGCCGACCCCGACCAGGCCGACCGGATGGATGAGATCATCGAAAAGTATGGCGAGGCGCAGCATCGCTTCGAGGAACTCGACGGTTATGCGCTGGACGGGCGTGCCCGCGAGGTGCTGGACGGTCTGGGCTTCAGCCAGGAGATGATGGACGGCGACGTCGGCAAACTCTCGGGCGGCTGGAAGATGCGCGTGGCGCTGGCCCGCATCCTGCTGATGCGGCCCGACGCCATGCTGCTCGACGAACCGTCGAACCATCTCGACCTGGAAAGCCTGATCTGGCTGGAGCAGTTCCTGAAAGGCTATGACGGCGCGCTGCTGATGACCTCGCACGACCGCGAGTTCATGAACCGCATCGTCAACAAGATCGTCGAGATCGATGCGGGATCGCTCACCGCCTATTCCGGCAATTACGAATTCTACCAGCAGCAGCGGGCGATCGCCGACAAGCAGCAGCAGGCTCAGTTCGAACGTCAGCAGGCGATGCTGGCCAAGGAGATCGCCTTCATCGAGCGCTTCAAGGCGCGTGCCTCGCATGCCGCGCAGGTGCAGAGCCGGGTGAAGAAGCTAGACAAAATCGACCGCGTCGAGCCGCCAAAGCGCCGCCAGGTGGTGAATTTCGAGTTCCAGCCGGCGCCGCGCTGCGGCGAGGACGTCGTCACCTTGAAGAACGTGCACAAGGCCTATGGCAGCCGCACCATCTATGAAGGGCTCGACTTCCAGGTCCGCCGCCGCGAGCGTTGGTGCATCATGGGCGTCAATGGCGCGGGAAAATCGACGCTGCTGAAGCTGGTGGCCGGCGCTTCCGATCCCGATACCGGCACGGTGGCGCGGGGACCGAGTGTGAAAATGGGCTATTTCGCCCAGCACGCCATGGAGTTGCTCGAAGGCGAGCGCACCGTGTTCCAGACGCTGGAGGATAATTTTCCGCAGGCCGGCCAGGCGCCGCTTCGGGCACTTGCCGGCTGTTTCGGCTTTTCCGGCGACGAGATCGAGAAGAAATGCCGGGTGCTGTCAGGCGGCGAGAAGGCGCGGCTGGTGATGGCGCTGATGCTGTTCGACCCGCCCAACCTCCTGGTGCTGGACGAACCGACCAACCATCTGGACATCACCACCAAGCAGATGCTGATCGAGGCGCTGTCGCAGTATGAAGGCACGATGCTGTTCGTCTCGCACGACCGGCATTTCCTGGCCGCGCTGTCGAACCGCGTGCTCGAACTGACGCCGGAAGGCATCCACACCTATGGTGGCGGCTATACGGAATATGTCGAGCGCACTGGACAGGAAGCGCCGGGGTTGAGGAGCTGATTTCCAGTTTCAAAATGTGCGCCGGAGCGCGTCGCACGGTCATGGCGACGCGCTTCACGCCACGAGGCTTATCTCAGCGAGATGGCGAGCCCGCTCAGATCGGCGTTGACCTGCAGGCCAACCTGTCGGCCCGTGAGTTCAAGCTGGGCGCCCTTGTCGTTGGTCATCACGATCACCTGGGCGCCTTTGCCGAGCGTGCCGCCGCCGCCGGCGGCGCCGTACACGCCAGTCACGTCCCGGACGCGCTTGATGTGGCGCACGGTGCCCTGGAAATAAGTCTTGGAGACGCCGAAGGCGAGGCCGCCCGAGACGCCGCCGATCGAGATCGGGTATTTGCGGCCATGAAAAGTCAGCGTGCCCTCGCCACCGGAGCCTCCGACAAAGAAGGCCGCCTTGTAGACGGAGAAGCGGATTTTACCGCTGTCGGCATGCGCGGCGCTGGCCAGGCTGACGCCCGCAGCGGCGATCGCGGCAATGGCGATTGAACGAAATCCGGACGAAATAGTCATGATGGGGAACTCCTGAAGATGGCCGCCTTGCCCGCCGGCAAGAATGTCAGCGTCGTATCAAGTTACAAATGAACAGTCTCGCCCATCATTGGTTCCAAGCCGCAGTCCAAATCTGGCGACGGGCGGGGCCCCAGGAACGAGGCCGGGCTCTCTGGTCGCAACGCTTCCCTTGTGAGATGAAGGCGTCCATGTACTCTCCACGGTGGTTGGCAAAGGGCTTCTGGATGAAAATTGCGGTGGGGCTTGCAATGTCCGCATTGGCCGCGACGATGGCCGGCTGCGCGACCTCTCCAGTCGATTACGGAGCCTCTCTTTCGCAGCAGGACCAGAAATGGGCGTCGCCGCAATGCCAGCAAGCTCGAGCGGCGGCTTCGGACTACGCGGTCCGCGAAAAAACGCATCCGGGTTGGGAATTCGTTGCACTTGGCCCGTATGGATTGGGGATCATAGCGGCCACCAAGGAGCACGAGCAGAAGCAGCGAAAGCTGCTCGCCCGCGACGTCCATCTGCAATGTTCGAGCCTTCCCCTGCCCAAGGAATTGCAGGGCGATCTCGGCGCTTCCGGCCCCGGTAAGGCGCAATATCCCTAGACGGGAATGGGGCGCGAGCGCGATCCTCGCCGGAAAATCGTTTTCCTGGGGTTGCTCTACCGCAGCAATCCTTCCGCCTCGAACGTGTCCCAGCCTTCGAGCTTTGGCGCATCGTCTTTTCCCGAATTCCTGGTCTTGCGGGCGTTGCCCGTCCGCTTGCCTGCTCGCGTCAGCGCGGCCTTGCCGGCTCCGCGCCTCCTGTTTTCGGATGTTTCCCGCGCGTCCTCCTCCCGCCAGGCGGTCGCCAGGTCACGATCAAGAAGGTCCTCGATGTGGCGTGGATCGAAGACATGGAAGGTCACGGCCTTGGATCGCCCGCGCATCTTCACGGTGCGCGTGCCGATGCTTTTCAGGCGACCGTCCCTGAGCCACTTGTGCCGCTCGCGCGACGAGATGGTGAGAATGTCCTCCGCTTCTCGCGGAAGCACGGCCAGCGCTTCGATTCCCTCCAGCGTCCTGGAGATGGTCGCCGAGGCGGCCCGGAACGCATCCGCGTCGGCTTGCAGCATGCGCAAGACGATGCGGCCGGTCTCCGCCTTGGCAAATTTCCTCACTGTCCAGGGCAGCCTGGCCCGTACTTCGCGTTCGATCCCTTTCAGGCGCAAGGAGGAGCCAAGCGTCGCCGACGGCGGCAGCGGCCATTCGGCAACCATTGACGCGGTGCTCGCGCCTTGCTCGGCCCTCCGGTCAGGGGTGGTCGCAATCGCCGCTGCGATGCCACCTAGGACCTTCCGCAGGGAACCGCGCCGCTTGGCTGCAGATTTCATCTCTCATCTTCGCTCGTCAGGTGCCTACCGTGCAACGATCGTTCGCACAACAGACAACCGAAATCAGGCTCGATCAGTTCCCCTAGCATGGGACCCGGCGGGTGTTCGGCTTCATCGGCGGGGCAGTTGGATTCGCCGCCCGATGGACACGCTTCATTCGGGTTCGCCAAACCACCGCGCCGCGGCCTTGGCAACTCCCTCCAGGTCCGGATCAGCGTCGGTGGCCCTGGGGCCGCCACCGCAGCCAATAAGCCAGCGCGCGCGAAGTGTCTCGCCGCCGGCGCGGACGGTCGTGCTCATCCGACTGCTCGAAGTCCTCGACTCCGAGGCCGCGCCTGATCTCGGCGCTGATCGCGCTTGCCCGCGCGGCGAGAAGGGTTGCGATCGCCTTCATGTCGGACGCGACGGGCGCTTGAGCAGCGTCCGATGTTCGTCGCGGGGATCTCGTGCACGAAGCCGAAGACCAGAACTTTCCCGGCGAAAGGAATTCGCTGGCGAAAGGAGTTGGGCTTGCCAAACCAACTCTGCCTTTTCCGACACGGGCTATATAAGGGGGTGGCGATTGATGCGCAGCAGGGTGCAATCAGAGGGCACGAGGACGGTTCCGAACAACAATGGCCAGGCGTTTTGCGTTTCTCCTCGTTCGCGACTTCACGCTGTCGCCGCTATCGTTGTTCATCGACACGCTGCGGCTGGCGGGCGATGAGGGCGACCGCAGCCGCAGGATAGAGTTCGACTGGGAGATCGTCGGCGAACGCGGCCTGCCGATCCGGGCAAGTTGCGGCGTCGAATTGCTGCCGACCGGGGGGATCGGCAACCCCGAGGATTTCGATAACGTGGTCGTGGTCGGCGGCCTGCTCGACACAAACCGCAGCCTGAGTTCCGAGAAGGAGGCGTTTCTTTTGCGTGCCGCCGGCAAGGGAGTGCCGCTGACGGCGCTCTGCACGGGAAGCTTCGTGCTGGCGCGCTACGGGTTGCTCGATGGCTACAGCGCCGCCGTCAGTTGGTTCCACATCAAGGATTTCCGCAGCCGGTTCCCGGAGGTCAACGCCCATGCCGACAGCCTTTTTACCGTCGACCGGGGCCGCGCGACATGCGCGGGCGGCACGGGTGCCGCCGACCTCGCGGGCCATTTCGTGTCCCAGTTCATCGGCCAGAAGGCGGCCGAGAAGGCCGCCAAGATCCTGGTGCTCGACCGGATCAGGAGCAGCCGCGACGTGCAGCCCGTCGGCGACCTGTTTCCGGCGGCGTCGAGCCGGGCGGTGAAGCGGGCCTTGCTGTTGATGGAGAGCAACCTGCAGGAGACGCTGTCGGTGGCCGAGATCGCAAGCCGCCTGAACTGCTCGCGGCGCCAGCTCGAACGGCTCTTCGGGTTGGAACTGGGCATAGGCCCGATGGCGGCATATCTGACGCTCAGGGTGCATCATGCGAAGTCGCTGCTGGAAGGCAGCGACTTGCAGATCGGCGACATCGCCTACCGCTGCGGCTTCACCAATGCCGGCCATTTCAGCCGTGTGTTCCGCCAGCAGACCGGCATCACGCCAACCCACCTCAGGCATCCGAACCGGGCAGTGGCGGCGGGAGGATAATGGTCAGTGACGGCCTGGTCGTGTCGCATACTCCGCCTGGCCGATTGCGTCGGTGCAGAAGCTGGCCATAGCATTGCGACGAGCGGCGGTGCCGCCGCCGCATTGACGGTCAAATTCGCCAGCGAGAGCCATGCCGCATTATCCCGACGCCATGCCTGGATCAAAGAGCCTCTTCGAGCGCGCCAAGAAGGTGATGCCGGGCGGCAATACGCGCACCACCGTCTTTGTCGATCCGTTTCCGATCTATGCCGCGCGAGGCGAGGGGTGCAGGGTCTGGGATGTCGACGGCAACGTCTACTATGACTGCATCAACAATTTCACGTCGATGATCCATGGCTACACGCATCCCGATGTCGCTGCCGCCGTGGTCGAGCAACTGCCGTTCGGCACGGCCTTCGGCGCCCCGACGCTCAGCGAGATCGAGCTTGCCGAGCTTCTCGTCGACCGGCTGCCCTCCGTCGACCGGATTCGCTTCACCAACTCCGGCACGGAGGGGGTGATGATGGCCATCAAGGCCGCGCGCGCCTTCACCGGGCGGCCGAAGATCGTCAAGATCGAAGGCGCCTACCATGGGTCGTATGATTTCGCCGAGGTGAGCCTGGACAGTTCCCCGTCCAATTGGGGCGACATGCCAAGCTCGACGCCTTACGCAAAGGGAACGCCGCGCGGGGTGCTGGACGATGTGATTGCCGTGCCCTTCAACGATATCGAGGCGCTTCGCGCCGTCTTCGCCGCCCAGGGCGACAGCATAGCAGGCGTGCTGATCGATCCTATACCCAATCGTGCCGGCCTCATCCCGGCACGCCGGGACTATCTGCACGCAATGGTCGAGATCGCCCGGGCGGCCGGGGCCCTGATTGTCTTCGACGAAGTCATCTCGTTTCGCCTTGGCTGGTCGGGCGCGCAGGGGTTGTGGGGCATCGAGCCCGACCTGACCGCGCTCGGAAAGATCATCGGCGGCGGCTTCCCCGTGGGCGCCGTTGGCGGGCGCGCCGATGTCATGGCGGTGTTCGATCCGACCAGGGGCAAGCCCGCTCTTCCCCATGGCGGCACGTTCACCGCCAATCCGGTGACCATGCGGGCCGGGCTCGCCTCGATGCGGGCGCTGACGAAGGAGAGCTTTGCCCATCTCGATACACTGGGCGCATTCCTGCGCGAAGGGGTGTCCGCCTCGTTCGACAGGCATGGCCTTGCCGGCCAATGCGTGGGCCTCGGTTCGCTGTTCAAGGTTCATTTTACCTCGCATCCGGTTACGGACTATAGATCCGTCTATCCGGGCCATGCCGAGCACCGGAGGTTCGATACATTCCACAAGGGCTTGCTCGGCCGCGGCGTCCTGTCTGCCAGCTACGGCCTGTTCGCGCTCTCGACGCCCATGACACAGGCGGACGCGCGCAGCATTCTGCATGCGATCGACGACACCCTGGGCGAGATCGCCGCGCAGCGTGGATCAGGATGACGTTTGGTCGATTCGCCTCTCTATCTCTTTGTCGAAGCATGAGCTCTGGAACATCGGGGATCATGCCTGAAAGCAGGTGACCCTATATGACAGCTTCCTTCCATGTCGTGGTGATCGGTGCGGGCACGCTGGGCCTATGCACGGCGCTCACCCTCCTCGAACAGGGCGCGCGCGTGACGGTGCTGGAAGCGCAGTCGATCGCTTCAGGCTCGAGCGGCAGGTCGGTCGGCGTTGTCGGGTCGCAATTTACCGATCCGTTCGAGATCATGCTTCGCGTTCAATCGTTCCGCCGGTTTCGCCAGTGGGAGGGGCAGGGGCTTCAATTCAACCACATCGGTTATCTTCGGCTCGCGCGCACGCCCGCGCAGATGGAGCTGTTCGCGAAATCAGTCGAGATTCAGGGCGGGGCCGGCCTGAAGTCGCGCCTGATCCGTGCGAACGAACTCAGGGACCTTGTTCCCCACCTCAGCCCCGACGGGCTCGAAGGCGGTTTGTTCGGACCCGACAACGGCTTTCTCGATCCCTATGACATGTGCAATTTCCTGGCGCGGATCGTCCGCGAAAAGGCCGGCGACATCCACCAGTACCGCAAGGTGCTCGGGGTGGGAAGGCGGCCAGGCGGCTACAGGCTGGAGACCAATGGCGATCCGGTCGAATGCGATGCCGTGGTCAACGCAGGCGGCGCCTGGGCGCCGCGGGTCGCCGAGCTCTTCGGCCAGCGCCTGCACATATGGCCCGAGCGCCATGAGGCGGTCGTCATCCATCTGGACAGGCCGCTCGACTATACGATGCCGATGGTCATGGACCTCGTGGACGGCGAGGGCAGCGGCCTTAATTTCCGCCACGACAAGCCAGGCGCGCTGATTGCCGAGATCCACAAGGTGACGTCCATCGCTCCCGAGGATCCGGACAATTACAACGACCAGTGCGAGGAGCAATCGAAGGTCCACCTGGCCGAACTGCTGCTGGAACGGCTGCCCGATCTGCCGGGCGCGCGGCTTGGCCGTGGCTGGGCCGGCCTTTATCCTGTCACGGCCGATCATCGGCCGCTCGTCGGACCGATCGATGCCTCGGAACCGGCATTGGTCACCGCCGCCGGCGCCGGCGGCTATGGCATCCAGCTGGCGCCGGTGATCGGGCAGATCGCGGCGGATTGGGTTCTTCAAGGCGCGCCGGCTTCAGTGCCCGGAGCCGGGAGCCTTGCACCCACGGCCGAGCGCAACATCCGCAAAGTCGATCACTGACCGGTGCGAGTTGAAACCAGACCGGCGCTGCCGGAATTGCGGAACAAGCGTTTAGAGCCCCGATGGGGATCTGCAGACCCCACGCCTTCAGGCGGCTGGGATCTGGGCTGTTGCGCGAGACGGCACGGGCGCGTCAAATGGTGGCTGAACCGCACCAAGCGCCCGCGACCTTCAGGAAATCCGCTTCCCGGCCCCGTCCAGCAGCACGCAGCCGTCCGGGGCAAAACCCAACTCGATCGTCTCGCCTTCGCGAAGCACGCGGCCAGTGATCGGTGTATTGGCGCGGAGGCTGGTCTTGCCGCCGATGTCGATCTCGTAGATCGCGCTGCCGCCCAGATAGGAGGCCGAGATCACGCGGCCGGACAGCCGATTGGCGCTCGTTCCAGCACCGACCGAAAATTTCTGCGGCCGCACCACGACGGTGACCTTGCTGCCGTCGGCAAGCGGCCTTGGACAAGCCACGCTGACCGTCTGGCTGGTGCCAAGCACCACCGTTACCGTTCCTTGGCCGGACCGGCTCACGGTCCCTGCAAGCATGTTGGCCTTGCCGAGGAAGTCGGCGACGAAGGCTGTCGCCGGCGCCTCGTAGACCTCCTCCGGAGTGCCGATCTGCTCCACCGCGCCCGCGTTCATCACCACGATACGATCCGACATGGAAAGGGCTTCTTCCTGGTCGTGCGTGACGAAGATGGCGGTGATGCCGGTTTCCTTCTGGATCTTCTTGATCTCGACGCGCATCTCCTCGCGCATGTTGGCGTCCAGCGCCGACAACGGCTCATCCAGCAGCAGCACCTGCGGCTCGAAGACGATGGCGCGGGCGAGCGCGATGCGCTGCTGCTGCCCGCCCGACAGTTGCGACGGCAGCTTCTTCTCGCTGCCCGGCAGCCGTACCATCTCGAGCGCCTTGCCGACCTTGCGCACGATCTCGGGCTTCGGCACGTTGCGGTACTTCAGGCCGAAGGCGACGTTGTCGAATACGTTCTTGTGCGGGAAGAGCGCGTAGCTCTGGAAGACCAGCCCGATGTTGCGCTTGTAGATCGGGACGTCGTCGACCCGCCGCCCGTCGATCATGATCTGGCCGCCCGAAATATCGACCAGGCCGGCGATGGAGCGCAGGATCGTGGTCTTGCCGCAACCCGAGGGCCCGAGCAGGGTGACGAAGCTGCCCTTGCGGATCGACAGCGAGAAATCGCGCACCGCGACGAACTTGCCGTAGGCGATGTCGATGTCGCGGAACTCGACCGCCGGGCTGTTCGCCTCGGCGGCCGCGCTCGCGCCGGCCGCCCCGGCCTGGACAGGCCGGGGATGGAGTGTCGTGTCCTGGCTGTCAGGCACCCTTCGAGATCCTGTTCCACTGCTTGGTCCAGGCGTCCTCGTTGGTCGCCCAATAGGTCGGATCGGCGAAGGTCAGCGACTTCATCGTGCCCGTCTTGTCGAATGCCGGCAGCTTCTCGATCTTCTCGGTCAGCTTGACCTTGTTCGGATCGAGCGACGGCGGATAGCTCTGGCCCTCGGCCACCGCGATCGAGGTCGCCGGGTCGAGCATGAAGTTGATGAGCTCCTCGCACTCGGCCATGGGCGAGCCCTTGAGGATCAGCATGTCCTCCATCCAGGCGTAGGAGCCGGCCGGATCGAGATAGCCGATCGGATGGCCCTGGTCCTGCAGCGCGGCGACGCGGCCCGACCAGGCATCGGTCACCACGATCTCACCCTTGGAAAGCAGGTCCATCAGCTCCGCGCCGGAACTCCAGAACTTCTTGGCGAGGTCGCGCGTTTCGCGCACCTTGGCCCAGATGGCGTCCATGTCCTTGAGGTTGTTGGGGTCCTGCCCGGTGGCGAGCGCCGCATACCAGACGCGCGTCGTCATGTCGGAATAGCCGCCGACCTTGCCGGCATATTTCTTGTCGAGCAGGAGCCCGGCGCCCTTCTCCTTGGCTTCCTCCGGCGAGATCACCTTGGTGTTGTAGGCGATGCCGGTGGTGCCGTAGTCGTAGGGCACGGCCGATAGCTTTGGCGTCAGCTTGCGGAACGGCTCGATCATCGGCTGCAGCACGTTCGCCATGTTGGGAATGTTGGCCTCGTTGATTTCCGAGGTCAGGCCGGCGTTCACGTATTTGATGTAGTAGTTCACGCCGGAGGAATGGATGACCTGGTAGTCGCCGGGCTTGGCGGTCTTGATCTTGGTGATGATCTCGTCCTCGTCGCCGAACGTGCCCTGGACCACCTTGATCTTGGTCTTGGTCGTGTAGGGCTGGAAGGCGAACTTGTCGATCGCATCCTGCACCGTGCCGCCCCAGCCGTCGAAGCGAACCTCCTGGACCGCGGCGAGCGCCCGGCCCATCCAAGGCATCGAAAGGCCCGCCGATGCTGCCGCGGCTGCGGTCAGCGTCAGGAACGTGCGGCGGCTCAGGTCGCCATTGGCGTATCGATCGTGCAGCCGTTCCAGCCGCTTGGTGGTGGTGAGTTTCATTGTATTTCCTCCTTTGGTTCGCCACGTCTTTTCAGTTTTGTCAGGCTTTGCAGGATCAGGCCGCCGATCAGCGGGATGCCGACGGTCACCAGGATCATCACGGTGCCGAGCGCGTTGATCTCCGGGCTGATCGAAATCTTGAGCATGGAAAGGATCTGGGTCGGCATGGTCTCGACGCCGGCCGGCCGCCAGAACAGGCTGGCCGAGGTGTTGTCGAACGAAATGGTGAAGGCGAGCAGGGCGCCGCCGACAACGGCCGGGATGAGCAGCGGCAGCGTGATCTCGCGGAAGGACGAGAAGCGAGAGGCGCCAAGCGACAGTGCGGCCTCCTCGTAGACGCGCCGGATGCCGATCATGCGCGCCTGGGCGATCAGCACCACATAGGGCACGGCGAGCAGGATATGGCCGAGCACCAGGAGCAGCATTGTCCTCGGCTGGTCGACGGCCTTGATCAGCACCAGCAGGCCGACGCCGAGGATGGTTTCCGGCACCAGCGCCGGCAGGATCACCAGCGTGCTCAGCGCCTGCTTGCCGCGAAATTCGAAGCGGACCAAGGCAAACGCCGTGGTGACGCCGATGGCGGTGGTGACGATGGCGGTGACCAATGCGATCCACAAGGATGTTCGAAAGGCAGCCAGCACCGCCTCGTTGGCCATCAGCTTGCCGTACCATTGCAGGCTGAAGCCGGTCATCGGGAAGCCGCCGAACATCGAGGCGTTGAACGACAGGACCACTGTCGCCACGATCGGAGCGAACATGAAGATGTAGACGCAGACCGTGACGAAGCCGGTCAGCCGCCAGGCCCATCTGCCTTCCTGCCTGCGCCGTGTTCCTCTCATCCTCCAAACCCCGTCATCCGCCAAGCCCTTTGACGATCTGCGACATGCCCATGTAGCGCGTGTAGACGGCGGCGAAGCAGCCGAGCACGATGAACAGCACGATCGAAAGCGTGGCCCCCATCGGCCAGTTCAGCTCGCCCATGATGGTGTCGTAGATCAGGTTGCCGAACAGCGCGTCGCGGCCCGAGCCGAGAAGCTGCGGGGTGACATAGCTGCCGGCGGCCAGCACGAAACAGAGCAGCAGGCCCGCAGCCAGGCCGGGAAGCGACAGCGGCAGCGTGACCTCGCGGAACGCCTGCGCGCTCGTGCAGCCCATCGATCGGGCCGCCGAAATCAACGTGCGGTCAATGCTCTCCAGGCTGACATAGACGTTGAGGATCATGTAGGGCAGCAGGAAGTGCAGCATGCCCAGAATGACCGCGCCTTCATTGTAGAGCATCTGCAGCGGCTCATGGATGATGCCCATTTTGAGCAGCGCGACGTTGATGACGCCCTGTTCCCCCAGGATGTTGATCCAGGAGAAGGTGCGGATGGTGAAACTGATCCAGAACGGCACGATTAGCAAAAGCAGCAACAGCCATTTGTGCTTGAAGGTCGTGGCCCAGATGAAATAGGCGGGGAAGTAGCCGAGCACGCCGCACAGCAGCGCCGTCATGGCTCCGACCCTCAGCGTCTTCAGGAGGAAGCCGTGATAGTAGCTGTCGGTGAGGAATTCGTGCCAGTTCGCGGTCGTCAGCGCGCTCGTTTCCACGCCGGCGGTGACAAAGGTGAAGAAGGTATAGCCGGCCATCACGGCGATCGGCAGCACCAGGAAAAAGGTCAGCAGCAAGAGCACCGGCGCGACCAGCATCCAGGCCAGCCGTGGATCATACAATGTCCATCGTCGTTCCATGAGCACCCGGTGCGCTCTCTTTGAAGCGCCTGTTTTGTTCCCGGGCCAAGATTGAGGGATTGGAGGCGCGATGTCCACAGTCGGCGATTGAGCCAGCGGACTTCAGTGTCGCCGGGTGCGAGAGATGCCGAAATTTGTCGGGAGACGGGGTCGCCACGCAACCCCGTTCGACCACACGTCGGGAACGGCTGGCCGGCGTCTCCTCAGCCCTTCGAAATACCGCGCGCGATCAGCCGGGCGAGGCGCTCCGAAAACGCCCTGGCGTCGGCCGGCTTGTCGCCGTCGAGCACGCGCGCCTCGTCGTAGAGGAGGTGGGCGGCGTCGTCCTTGAAGGCCTGTTCGTCGTCGCCGAGGCTGGCGAGCGCCAGGACGCGCTGGTGGCGGGGGTTGATCTCGAGGATCGGTTTGGCCGTCTTGTCGAGGCGGCCGGCGGCGTTGAGCAGCCGCTCGAACTGCCGGTCGGGACCGTGTTCGGGCGCCACCAGGCAGACCGCGCTTTCCGTCAGCCGGTCGGAGGCCTTCACGTCCGACACGGCATCGCCAAGCGCCGCCTTGACGAAGGCCAGGAAGCCATCGACCTCGGGCGCCGCCGCCGCATCCGGCTTGTTCGCCTCGTCGAGCAGCGGGATCTCGGAAAGTTCAGCCACGCCCTGCGTCACCGACCTGAACGGTTTGCCGTCGAATTCGGGCGCCATCGACGTCCAGAAACTGTCGACCGGGTCGGTGAGCAGCAGCACCTCGATGCCGCGTGCCTTGAAACCTTCGAGCTGCGGCGAGGCTTCGAGCCGTGCACGGTCGTCGCCGGCCATGAAGAAGATCGCCTTCTGGCCTTCCTTCATCGCCGAGACGTAGTCGGCAAGGCCGCGCCAGCCTTCGCCGGAGGCGGTTGAGCGGAAGCGGGCGAGCTTCAAGAGCTGCTCGCGCCGCTCATGGTCCTCGTAGAGTCCTTCCTTGAGGACGACGCCGAAGTTTTCCCAGATTTTCGCATAGGCCTCGGTCTCGTTCTCCGCCAGCTTGGCGAGATCGCCAAGCACGCGGTTGGTCAGGCCCTTGCGGATCGCGGCCAGCAGCGGGCTTTCCTGGATCATCTCGCGCGAGACGTTGAGCGGCAGGTCGGCGGAATCGACCAGCCCGCGCATGAAGCGCAGGTAGCGCGGCAATAGATCGGCATCGTCGGTGATGAAGACGCGGCGCACATAGAGCTTCATGCGGCCCTTGCGGTCCTGGTCGAACAGATCGAAGGGACGCGAGCCGGGCACGAAGGCCAGCACGCTATATTCCTGCCGGCCCTCGGCGCGGAAATGGACGGTGGCGGCCGGCTCGTCATACTGGCCGGAGACGCCGCGGTAGAAGTCGGTGTATTCCTCGGGCTTGATCTCGCTTTTCGGCCTGACCCAAAGGGCCGTGCCGTCGGCAATGTCGCGCGCCTCGGCACCCGGCTTCTCGATGAGCGTGATCGGCACCGGCACATGGCCCGACTGCGACTTGGCCAGTTGCTCGAGCCGATAGGATCCGGTGTAGGACGCGGCGTCGTCCATCAGATGCAGCACGACGCGGGTGCCGCGCTTGGGGGCGGCTTCGAGCGGGGCGGGCGCGATCTCGTAGGAACCCTTGCCGTCGGGCGACCAGCGCCAGGCTTCTTCGCTTCCCGCCAGGCGGCTGATGACGTCGACGCGGGTCGCGACCATGAAGGCGGAGTAGAAGCCGACGCCGAACTGGCCGATGAGCTGCGTGTCCTCGCTCGAATTGCCGGCGCCGACGCGCTCGATGAAAGCGCGCGTGCCCGAGCGCGCGATCGTGCCCAGCGCCTCCGTCATGTCGTCGCGGCTCATGCCGATGCCGTTGTCCTCGACGGTGATCAGCTTGCCGTCGGGATCGGCTGAAATCGAGATGCGGGGCTTCGGATCGTCGGCCAGCAATTCGGGGCGACTGACGGCCTCGAAGCGCAGCTTCTCGCAGGCGTCGGCGGCGTTGGAAATCAGTTCGCGCAGGAAGACGTCCTTATCGGAATAGACCGAATGCACCATCATGTGCAGCAGCCGCGAAACATCCGCCTCGAATGCCTTGGTTTCCGTCGCTTTCGTGTCTGTCGTCATTCCGGGTTTCCCACGCTTTCCTCCGCCCGCCGCGCCATGCGCGATCAGGACTTCCTTTCACCAATTTTCAACTGTGCTGGCAACTGCCGTCAGCAAGGCCAACGCGCCGACAATATCGTGATGGGATGCTGGGGCCGCAAGGGGGTGGAAACGGTGCTGACGACGAAACAGCCAATCTCCCCCCGCGAAGGGGGAGATTGGCAGCGTCGGCGCCGCGCCGGTCCTGCGCGCCCTACTTCCCCGCCATCTGGTCGGCAAGCGCCTGCGCCTGGGCAAGCAGCGTGGGGAAGGCCGGGTTGTCGCGCAGGTTCTTGCCCATGCAGGCGCGGAAGTCGCTGTCGCCTTTTGCCCAGGCGGCGTCGGCGGCATCGGATGTATTTTCGTCGCTGTCGTCGGTGGCCTGCTTGACCAGTTTCTGGGCGGCGGCGTCAGCCGCGGTCCACACCGCGTCGCAGGCCGCGATCCTTGGGACGGGCGGTGTCGCGGGCGCCTCGGCGATCATGACACTGTTGCCCTTGACCAGCGTGACGACGATTTCCTGGTCGTAGTTAGGTCCGACATCCTGTGCCCAGCCGCCAAGGCGGGCGATCGCCGTGTCGGCGCCGTCGGGCGTCTTCAGGGTGAAGTCGAGCGTGCCTGTGAAAGCGGCGTCGCTGCCGATGGCCTGGGTGTAGAACGCATCGAGCTTCAGCGCCGCGTCGAAGCTGGTGGGCAGTTTGAGATCGGCGTCCGTCTCCGCCGCACGCGATTGCAGCCAGCGCTCGACCAGCCCGCGTGTCGACGCGACGATGCTGGGGCCGTCCTCGGTGCCGTGACGCAGCCCGTCCAGCATGCCGAAGCCGACATCGGAGGAACTGAGGCTTTCGATATTGATCCTGCCGGCCGCCGGAAAACCCTTGACCGTGAAAGGTCCAAGAAGCGTCGAAAGGCGTTGTTCGAGATCGGCGCGGGCCTTCTCATTGGCCGCATCGAGCGTTTCCACGGGAGCGTTCGCGCTTTCCATCGCGGCGATGGCCGCGATCGCCTTGTCGCGCGCGGCGATGTAGTCGTCCTCCGGCGAAGCCGCATACGCCGCACCGCTCGCCAGCGCGAACACCAAAGTCCAGACCAGACGCATCGTGAAAACCTCCGTTTTACAAGCTCTTCGCGTGGCTTGGTGGCGATTGTGCGGCGGTGAAGTCATGGCGAGACGTGGCGGATATCGGGGCACCAGGACAGCCCTGGCAAGGTCGCAAGCCCTCATGATGAAACCTTCCGATACCCAGGCCGTTATGGCCGTTGTGGCAGACATCAAACCCAAACAGAGGCCGGCCGGCGGCGCCAAGCCAAACGGTGCCAGGAAGCCCCGCCGGGAGAAGGTACCCGATGTCGAGGCCGCATCCGAGGTCGTCGGCGAGGCGGCGCCGCCGCCAGCGGCGGTGGAACCCGATCCGCAGCTGAGCCCCGAACAGGCCGAACAGGCGCGCAAGAAATACCTGCTGAAGCGCTTCTGGATCAGCGCGCGCGGCTATTGGAGCCGGCGGGGCGACAAGCTCGCCTGGCCATGCACGATCGCGCTCCTGATCCTGATCTGCGTCAATGTCGGCTTTCAGTACGGGATCAATGTCTGGAACCGCTCGATCTTCGACGCCATCGAACAGCGCAATGCACCGACCGTGTATTTCCTGAGCGCCGTGTTCGTGCCGCTGGTGCTTGGAAGCGTCAGCCTCGTCGTTGCGCAGGTCTATCTGCGTATGACGATCCAGCGCCGCTGGCGCTCCTGGCTCACCACATCCGTCATCGGCCGCTGGCTCACCAACGGCCGCTACTACCAGCTCAATCTCGTCAGCGGCGATCACCAGAACCCGGAAGCCCGCATCGCCGACGATTTGCGGATCGCCACCGAATCGCCTGTTGATTTCGTCTCCGGCGTGCTCAACGCGTTCCTGGCGGCCTCGACCTTCATCGTCGTCTTGTGGACCATCGGCGGCGCGCTGACGCTGCCGATCGGCTCCTCGACCGTCACCATTCCGGGCTTTCTCGTCATCACCGCGGTCATCTATGCCGGCATCACCTCCACCTCGATGGTGGTCATCGGCCGGCATTTCGTCGAACTCTCCGAGCAGAAGAACCAGGCGGAAGCGGAATTTCGCTACACGCTGATGCGCGTGCGCGAAAACGGCGAGAGCATCGCCCTGCTCGGCGGCGAGGAGGAGGAGCGCAGCGGCATCGACAGGACCTTCGCCGGCGTGCTGGGGAAGTGGGCGATGCTTGCTGGCCAGCACATGCGCACGGCGCTGGTCTCGCAGGGATCGAGCCTGTTCGCGCCGGTGGTGCCGGTGCTTTTGTGCGCGCCAAAATTCCTCGACGGCTCGATGTCGCTTGGGCAGGTCATGCAGGCGGCCTCCGCCTTTGCCATCGTGCAGGGCGCGTTCGGATGGCTGGTCGACAATTACCCGCGCCTGGCCGACTGGAACGCCTCGGCACGGCGCATCGCCTCGCTGATGATGTCGCTGGATGGGCTCGAGCGCGCGGAAGAGAGCGACGCGCTCGGACGCATCAATCGCGGCGAGACCAAGGACGACACGATGCTCAACCTCAACAATCTGTCCGTGTCGCTCGATGACGGCACCGCCGTGGTCAAGGAAACCGAGGTGGTGATCCAGCCGGGCGAGCGGCTGCTGGTGGCCGGCGAATCCGGTTCGGGCAAGAGCACGCTCGTGCGGGCGATAGCGGGCTTGTGGCCGTGGGGCGGCGGCAGCGTCGATTTCCACCCGGGCAAGCGCATGTTCATGCTGCCGCAGCGCCCCTACATCCCCTCGGGCACGCTGCGCCGGGCCGCTGCCTATCCAGGCGCCGCCGAGGATTGGACGATCCCGCAGATCAGGGCTGCCCTCGACAAGGTTGGGCTCGGTCATCTTGGCGACCGGATCGAGGAAGACGCGCCGTGGGACCAGACCCTGTCGGGCGGCGAGAAGCAGCGCCTGGCCTTCGCGCGGCTGCTCCTGCACGCGCCCGATATCATCGTGCTGGACGAGGCGACGGCGGCACTCGACGAGAAGAGCCAGGACAGGATGATGGAGACCATCATCCACGAATTGCCTAATGTGACCATCTTGAGCGTGGCGCACCGCGCCGAGCTGGAGGCCTTCCACAGCCGCAAGATCACGCTCGAGCGGCGCAAGGGTGGCGCCAAGCTGGTCAGCGATATCGACCTCGCCCCGCGCAAACGCAGGGGCTTGCTCGGCCGCGCCCTGTGGGGTTCCGGCACTTCCGCCGAAAAGCGCGGCGCCGCCCGTAAAAAGAGTTGATGACGCTCAGGCGAGTTCTGGTTTCAGCTCAAGGGATGGCCTTCTATCAGCCGCCCAATTCCTCCTGATGCGCCTTGGCGAGGTCGGCCATGCTGTCGAAGCGGAAGTCCACCTTCGGCATCTCGCCGGGATGCATCGTGGCGCCGAAACCCTGATCGGCATGCCGGCGGTGGATCCAGCACGATTTCAGGCCCAGGCGGTTGGTCACGGCATGGTCATGAAACAGGCTTTCGGCCGTGTGCAGGACTTGCTTGCCGCCGATCCCGAGCGTCGCCAGTTTTTCCAGCATATAGTCGAAATTCCGGGGCGACGGCTTGTAGGAGCCGATGTCCTCCGCCGTGTAGATCGCATCGAAATCGACGCCGAGCTTCCTGTTGCTGAAGGAGAAGCTCGTATTGTCGACGTTGGAGAGGATGACGAGCTTGTAGTGCTGCTTGAGGTATTGCAGGGCGGCGGCGGTATCGGCAAAGGCCGGCCAGTCCTTCACGCTTTGGCCATAGGCGATGCATTCCTCCGGCGTGGTCACGACGCCCCATTCCTCGGCGAGCCGCTTGTAGACGACAGCCAGAAGGTCGCAGTAGCGCTTTTGCGGCGTCCAGTCCTGCTGGCTGGATTCGTGCCTGGCATGCGCCTGCAGGATCTCGTCGCGACCGAGGCCGCGGCCAACCCGCCCGGTCAGCGGCTTCAGGGCGTCGATCATGCCGGATTCCCAATCGATTAGCGTGCCGTAGCAATCGAAGGTCAAGGCCTTGAAATCAGTCAGCTTCATGGTTCACTCCCTTGAGTTGGATAATTGGCTAGCGTTTGCGTGGATCGCGATCAATCGGCCGGCTGCCCGGCTGGGCGCAAACCTGCCTCGCCCTTCGATGTGGTGCCACGCGACGATGTCAGCCAGACGCCGAACAGCGTAACCGCGAGGCCGAGGACCATCGCCGCCGAAAGCGGCTCGCCGAAGAGCAGCCAGGCCCAAAGCATCGTCACCGGCGGGCTGAGATAGATCACGCTGCTGACCCGCGCGGCGCTGTGGAGGCGCAGGCTCGCATAATAGACGCCGTAGCAGAAGAAGGTCGAAAACAGCACCAGCCAGGCGATGCCGAACTCGAACCGGCCATCAAGGGGCGGCATCAGCCCGCCTTTCCATTCGGCGCAAGCGGCAAAAAACAGCGCCGCCGTCAGGCATTGGATGCACAGGCTCTGGTGGATGGGCATGTTGATCGTCCCCATCCGCTTCTGCAGCACGGTCGCCAGCGCGAAGACCATCATGGAAGCGATCGTGACCACGTACGCCCAGGCCGGCGCGGTGCCGAGACTGAGGCTGTTCAGCGAAACGATCAGCACGCCGAGCACGCCGAGAGCCGTTCCGGTCCACTGCCTCGATGGCAGCCGGTGGCCGAGAACGGGCTGCGATAGTGCCGCGATGGCGAGGGGGACGAGGTCCGAGATCAGCGCGACAAGGCCGGTCGGCACGCGCTGGCCGATGGCAAGCGCGAAGCCGCCGAGATAGAGGAACATCATCGCCACGCCGAACGCCATCTGCTGGAGCAGCGCCCGGACGCCGATGCGCGGCCCGACCATGAGCGCGAAGGGCAGAAGGACCAGCCCTGACATCAAGGTTCGCCAGAACAGCACGAGCATGACGTCGGCGCTCTCGCTGGCGTAACGGATGCCGACAAAGCCCGAGCTCCAGCTTACGACCAGGGCTGCCGCCAGAAGCGGCCAGGCCAGGCGACGGTACGGAGGTTTCGGGAGCGTCATGCGGTCTCTTCGTCGAAGCGGGTTCGCCAGCGGATTACGGCCGATCTCGGATGCGGGATTTATGGCGGCGCGCAGGCGCCTTTGCACATGACAAATTTCGATGTATTCATGAAATAGGCGCGAGATGTGGCATATCTGATTGCCTCAAAGCCCGTTCTCTGCCGAGACCCTGGAGCGCTGCTTTCGTTTCAAACGAGATTGTCATGGCTGGAGTGATGAGCCGCCGCCTGGATGTCGATGCCTTGCGGGCGATGGTGGCGATCGAGAAACATGGCGGTGTTACCCGGGCTGCCGAGATGCTCGGCCTGTCGCAATCGGCCGTCAGCCACAAGATCAGGCGGCTGGAAGCAAGTCTCGACTGCGAAATCCTCAGCCGCAAGGCGAATGCGCCGATGTTCACCAGTTCAGGGCAGGATCTGCTGGGCTATGCCAGGCGGATCCTGGGCATCCATGACGAGGCGATCCTGAGCCTGTCGAAGAGCACGCTGCAAGGCAAGATCGCTTTGGGGATGACCGAGGATACGACCTGCACGGACCTTTCGCGCATCCTTGGCCGGTTTCGCCGGCTGTACCCCGAGGTGAGCGTGCGCACGCAGGTGCGCATGAGCCTTGCCTTGCAGAAGCTGTTGGGCGAGGGCGCGCTCGACGCTGCCATCATCCAGGTGTTCCAGCACGACGTCCGCCCCACCGATGTCCTGCTGTTCCGCGAGACCCTGCATTGGGTGAAGTCGCCCGAGCTGACCCTTGGGAAAGGCGACCCGGTGCCGTTCCTGTCCTTCGACGAGAACTGCTTCTATCGCCGTTGGGGCCTCGATCTCGGTCAGGACGAGGGAACGGTGTTCGAGATCGTGTTCGAATGTTCGAGCGCGGCCGGCATCATCGCCGGCGTGACCTCCGGCCTCGGCGTCGCGCTGCTCAGCCAGCGGCATCTGCGGCCCGGCATGGAGATCGTCGACAAGTCGTTCCCCAAGCCTCCGGACCTCGCCTACGTCATTCGCCGCGCCCGCAACGTCCGCAATCCCGCGCTGGAGACGCTGGTGCGGGAGATAGAGGCTGAGGTGAAGCGCCACGGGACCCTGCAGATCGCGGTGTGAGGAGGCGTGATTAGCGTTGGCGCCCGTGCGCCCGGTCGATGATATCGCGCGCTCGAGCCTCTCGCCTCATTTCCGGAGTATCTTCTCCATCGCTTTCCCCTTCGCAAGCTCGTCGATCAGCTTATCGAGGTAGCGAATTTCCTTCATCAGTGGATCCTCAATATCTTCCACGCGGACGCCGCAGACCACCCCTGTAATCAAATTCCGCAAAGGATTCAGTCGGGAGGCCTGACCAAAGAAATCCTCGAAGCTGGTTTTCTTCTCCAGTTCGGCCTCGATTCTCGGTGTAGCCCGTCAGCCAGCAGATGATCTCATCGACCTCTGCTCTGGTGCGTCCTTTCCTTTGCGCCTTGGCGACATAGTGCGGATAGACGCTGGCAAAGCTTGTGGAATAGATTCGATGCTCCGTCATGACGTGCCCTTACCGGTGGCGCCTATCGCCCGCACTCGACTTTGCCTCCAATGCGCAGGTCTCAGCAATTGGCGCAGGACCGACTCCAATCTTCCCGCCGCCCTTCACCCGTTCCTTTTCTCCACCTCGGCCTTGCGCAACAAGAACCGTTGGATCTTGCCGCTAGGGGTCTTCGGCAATTCCCCGACGAAGTCGATCTCGCGCGGATAGGCATGGGCCGAGAGGCGTTTGCGGACATGCTGCGCCAATTCTTCGGCGAGTTCCGGGCTGCCCTCGTAGGCGGGCGCCAGGATGACGAAGGCCTTGACGATCTCGGTGCGCTGCGGGTCGGGTACGCCGACCACCGCCGCCTCGTTGACGGCGGGATGTTCGATCAGCGCGCTTTCGACGTCGAAGGGGCCGATGCGGTAGCCTGACGAGGTGATGACGTCGTCGGCGCGACCGATGAAGGACACCGAGCCGTCCGGCTCGTATTCCACCGTGTCGCCGGTGCGGTAGTAGCCGCCCGATATGGCCGGCGTTTCGGCCTGGTGGTAGCCGTCGAACCAGCGCAACGGCGAGTTGGCGATGTCGACGGCGAGGATGCCGGGCTGGTTGGGGCCGAGCTCGTTGCCGGCCTCGTCCAGCACCACCATGCGATAGCCCGGCATGGCAAAGCCCGCCGAGCCGGCGCGGACAGGGTGCGCCAGGCCGTGATGGTTGTTGACCATCATGCCGTTCTCGGTCTGGCCGTAATGGTCGTGGATGGGCGCGGCGAGATGGGCGTCGAACCAGCGGATCACTTCCGGGTTGAGCGGCTCGCCGGCGCTGCTCACCACACGCAGCCGGCCTTTTGCACGCGCGGCGGCGTCGGGACCTTCGGCGAGCAGCAGGCGGAAGGCGGTGGGCGAGCCGGCAAGGCTGGTGACGCCAAGCCGCTCGATGACATCATAGGTGTTTTTGGCGGTGAAGGCGCCTTCGTTGAAGGTCGTGGCGATGCCGAGCAGCAGGGGTCCCGTGATGGCGTAGTAGAGGCCATAGGCCCAGCCCGGATCGGCGATGTTCCAGAAGATGTCGTCTGGGCGCAGGCCGATCGCGTCGCGCATATAGGCGCCGAAGGCGAGCAGCGCGTTGAGCGGCACCGGCACGCCCTTCGGCAGGCCGGTGGTGCCCGAGGTCGACATCATCATGAACAGGTCTTCGCCCTTGCGCATCACCGGGTCGCAGTTGGGTGAGGCGGCGGCAAGCGCGGCACGGAAATCGATGTCGCCCGGGGACAGGGCGTCGCCAGCACCGAGGATGGTGGCGATTTGCGGAGGGTTCGCGACCTCGTCGAGCTTGCCGCGATTGGCCGGATTGGTCACCACCAGCCTGGCGCCGCTGTAGCCGAGCCGGTGTTCGATCGCCTTCGGGCCGAAGGCCGTGAACAGCGGCTGGTAGACCGCGCCGATGCGCCAGGCGCCGAGGATCAGCGCCACCAGTTCGGGGATGCGCGGCAGCATGCCGGCCACGACATCGCCGGGGCCGACGCCCAACTCCTTCAGCAGAGTGCCGACGCGGCCCGACATGTCGGCGAGATCCTCGAAGCTGAATTCGCTGAGTTCGCCCCCGGCAGAGATGGCGCGCAGGGCCAGGCGGTTTCCGCCGGTGTGCCGGCCGCAGCATTCGACATAGGCGTTGATGCCGGTCGCGGGGTCGCCCTGCAGTCTCGCAATCTCATCCTCGATACGAAAGCTTGCAACGGCATCGTCATAGCGCGGCAAGCCGGCTTGCGTCTTGGTCATGAAAACCCTCCCTGGCGGTGCGCCATCTCCCCATGGCACGCGCTGCCCCTTGACATTGACATCAGATGGCGCCGATGGGCAATGGCGAGTGCCTGTTCCCTGTGTTGACGCAATTCCGGACGGAAAACCGCTACACACTTTTCCCGGAATTGCTCTTACAGGTTCGCCTCGGCGAAGATGCGTGCCGCCCAGTCGAGAAAGACGCGCAGACGCGGCGAGAGCTGCCGGTTCTGCGGGTAGAGCGCCGACAGCGGCGTCGGCGAGGGCGGATACCCGGCCAGCACCTCGACCAGTTTTCCCTCTGCCAAATCCTTCTCGAAGCGATAGCGCGGCGCCTGGATGAGGCCGAGGCCAAGCCGGGCGAGGTCGGCGGCGGTGTCGGAATTGTTGGCGGCGACGCGGCCGGGCAGCCTGACCTCGCGCGTCTTGCCGCCGACGGTGAATTCGAAGGGCAGCACTTCGCCGGTGCGGGAGGAGACGAAGCCGACCGCCTGATGGCCGTCCAGCGCATCGGGGGAGGCCGGCGTGCCGTGGCGGGAGAGATAGGCGGGGCTGGCGCAGGTCATCTCGCGGATCACGCCAAGCCGGCGCATGATCATGCCGCTGTCAGGCGGCTCACCGACGCGGATGACGCAGTCGACACCCTCGCGCACCAAGTCGACCAGCCGGTCGCCCTGGCCGATCTGCAGGTCGACGCGCGGAAAGCGGGCAAGGAATTCCGGCAGGCGCGGCAACAGGAAGGTGCGTGTGAGCAGCGAGCTGGCGTCGATGCGCAGCAGGCCGAAGGGTTCGGCATTGCGGAAGGCGGCCTCGGCATCCTCGATCTCGGCCAGGATGGACAGGCAGCGCCGGTAATAGGCCTCGCCATCCTGCGTGGCGTTCACCTGGCGCGTGGTGCGCTCGAGCAGCCTTGCGCCGAGATGTTCTTCCAGCCGCCGGACCGCTTCCGTCGCGGTCGAGCGCGGCAGGCCGAGATCGGCGGCGGCAGCGGTGAAGCTGCGCCGCTCCAGCACGCGAACGAAGAGTCGCATCGTGTCCAGGCGATCCATGCTCTTTGTTCGCAATTTCCGAATAGTGATGTCAAGACAAGGCTGATTGTCCGGAAGCTGGCTCCGCCTATATCCGTCTCACCAACAAGAAGGAGAGACTTCCATGACTTCAGGCCAAACGAGCACGGGCCAAACCAAAGCGGCGATCGTGACCGGCGCCTCCAAGGGCATCGGCGCGGCGATCGCGCGGAGGCTGGCCCGCGACGGCATCGCCGTCGTCGTCAATTACGCGCGGGGACAGGCCGAGGCCGAGGCGCTGGTGCGCGCCATCGAAGCCGATGGCGGCAAGGCGATCGCCGTGCAAGCCGATATCGCGGTTCCGGCCGGTATCGCCAGCCTCTTCGACGCCGGCGAGAAGGCGCTCGGAGGCATCGATATACTGGTCAACAATGCCGGCATCATGAAGCTTTCGCCGATCGTACAGGCCGATGATGCCTTCTTCGACACCCAGGTCGCGATCAATTTCGGCGGCGTGTTCCGTGGCATGCGCGAAGGCGCAAAACGCATTCGCGATGGCGGCCGCATCGTCAATTTTTCGAGCAGCGTGGTCGGCCTCTACCAGCCGGGTTACGGCGTCTATGCCGCCACCAAGGCGGCGGTCGAGGCGATGACGCACATCTTGGCCAAGGAGCTTGGCGCGCGCGGCATCACCGTCAACGCGGTGGCGCCCGGACCGGTCGAGACGGCGCTGTTCACCGATGGCAAGAGCGCGGCGCAGATCGAGGCCACGGCCAAGATGATCCCGCTCGGCAGGCTCGGCCAGCCCGACGACATTGCCGGCGTGGTCTCGTTCCTGGCAGGGCCGGACAGTGGCTGGGTCAACGGGCAAATCATCCGCGCCAATGGCGGCGTGATCTGAAGGAGGCTGGCCGCTGCTGCTGTGGCGGTCTGCCTCCCGTTCCATTCGAAACCTAGCCCAAATGATTGAGAAGACAAGGAAAACACCATGCCATTCGCCAACATCAAGATGCCGCAGGCGGCGCTCTCCAAGGCACAGAAAGAAGACCTCATCCATCGCACGACCGCCATGTTCGTCGACTTTTTCGGCGAGGGCGTGCGGCCCTACACGATGGTGCTTGTGGAGGAAGTCGCCGATGGCGGCTATGGCCGCGCCGACGAAGTGTTCGTGGTGCCGGACGCTTTTCGCGCCAAGGACTAAGGTTGCCGATGTCCGGCCGGCCTGCACATGGCTCACGCCCGCGCTTCCGGTACTCACATGCTCAAAAGCACCCTCCGTTAGCCGCAGCATGGCCCGGCGGAGGGGCCACAGCAGGCCTTGGCCTTCTTTTCCTCCTCCAGCCAGCGGTCGCGCGGCTTGCAACTCGCTGGCCGTGGCGCAAGCGCGACATGCACGGCGCCGTCGGCCAGCCGGGGCAGGGCGCCCCGGTAGAGCTGCATCGGGCGCACGCCGTCGCTGACCTCGAAGGTCAGCTTGGCCGCCTGGTCGAGACCGACATGCTCGGTCACTTTCCGGATGATCGCCGCGAATTTTCCAGCCGGCATATGGGTGCGGTCCTCATTGACGTCCCATAGCTGCACGAAGATCTCCGACCATGATTCCGGATTCCCGCCGCAGTCGAGCGCGTCGAAGCGGCCGGCCTTGACCTCGGTGACATGGTAGCCCGGCAACACTGGCCCGCCTTCATGGAAAAACACCAGTGGCTTTTCCCTGTGATCCGCCAGAAAGCCCAGCAAGCCGGCCATGGTGATGTCCCGCGGGTCGGCCGTGATCACGGGATCAAATTCCCGATTGTCAGAGGCGAGCATGTGCGATAATCCTTGCTTCAATATTCATAGGATTGTTGAAATATGAATGAACGTCAAGCCCTGTCGGCCTTCGCGGCGCTGTCGCAGGAAACACGGCTGCGCGTGCTGCGCCATCTGGTGATCGCCGGCCCCGACGGCATCGCCGCCGGGGCGATCGCCGAAAAGGTCGAAGTTTCGGCGTCCAACGTCAGCTTCCACCTTAAGGAGCTTGAACGCGCGGGGCTGGTGAGCGTGCGCCGCGATTCCCGCTCCATGGTCTACAGCGCCGAGTATGACATGCTGAGCGGTCTTATCCGCTTCCTGATGGAGGATTGTTGCTCCGGCCGGCCGGAAATCTGCGCGCCGGCGGTGTTGCCGGGCTGCTGTGCGGCCGACACGCGGGAGCCTGCCCGATGACTGGCGACCACCCTGTGTCTGGCGCGTCCTCCATCAGGGACACGGCCGGTTTTGATTTGCCGCGCCGGCTCACGGCGGAAGCTCTCGGCACCGGCTTGCTGGTGGCCACGGTGGTCGGCTCCGGCATCATGGCGCAGTCGCTGACGCCCGATCGCGCACTGGCGCTGCTTGGCAACACCTTGCCGACTGGCGCGATCCTCGTGGTGCTCATCACGATACTGGGGCCGGTCTCGGGCGCCCATTTCAATCCGGCCGTTTCAATGGCGCTGTCGCGCCGGCTGCCGGCGAGCGACTGCGCCTGGTATGTGCTCGCCCAATTCTCGGGCGGCGTCGCCGGCACGGTCGGCGCGCACCTGATGTTCGGGCTTTCGCCGCTCGCCCTGTCGACGCATGACCGAACGGGACCCGCGCTCTGGCTTTCGGAAGGGATCGCGACCTTCGGGTTGCTGGCGGTCATTCTCGCCGGCCTGCGTTTCGAGCGCTCGGCCATCCCCTGGCTGGTCGGCCTCTATATCACCGCCGCCTACTGGTTCACCGCATCGACATCGTTCGCCAACCCGGCGGTCGCGGCCGCACGGTCACTGACGGACAGTTTTTCCGGAATCAGTCCGGCAAGCCTGCCGGGCTTCATCGCCGCCGAACTGGCCGGCGCGGGCATTGCCCTGGCGCTGACGACATGGCTGCTGCAGCCGCACGTTCAACCGTTCCCCAACGAGGCCAGCCCATGCCGATCACCATCTACCACAATCCGGACTGCGGCACCTCGCGCAACACGCTTGCCATGATCAGGGCGAGCGGCGAGGAGCCGACCATCGTCGAATATCTGAAACACCCGCCGCCACGTGCGCGGCTGGAGCAATTGATAGCGACGCTGGAAATTCCCGTGCGCGCCTTGCTGCGTGAAAAGGGCACCCCCTATACCGAACTGGGCCTGGCCGATCCAAAATGGTCGGACAGCCAACTGCTCGATGCCATGCTCGAGCATCCGATCCTGATTAACCGGCCGATCGTCGAAACGCCGAGAGGGACACGGCTGTGCCGTCCGTCCGAGCTTGTGCTGGATCTGCTCGACCACCCGGTGAGCCGGTTCACCAAGGAAGACGGCGAGGTGGTGAGCCATGACCGCGGTGGGCAATGATGGAAGCCTTGCAAAAGCCGAAACCGCGGAGCGTGCGCCGATAGCGGCTGTCGCCGCGCTCGGGATCACCCAGATTATCGGCTACGGCACGCTCTATTACAGTTTCAGCATCCTTGCCGGCGACATGGCGAAGGATATGGGCTGGCCAACCGAATGGATATTTGGCGCGCTATCGGCCGCGCTGCTGGCCGGCGGGCTGACCGCACCCTTGCTCGGCGGCTGGATCGACCGTTTTGGCGCGGGACGGATCATGACCGCCGGCTCGGCCGTTGCTGCCGCTGCGCTTGCCGCCTGTGCCTATGCGCCCAACGGTCCAGCCTTCGTCGCCGCGCTGATTGCCCTGGAGGCAGCATCGAACCTTGTCCAATACGGCGCGGCCTTCGCGCTGCTGGTCCAGATCCGGCCGCGTGCCGCGCAGCGCAGCATAACCTATCTCACCCTCATCGCCGGTTTCGCATCGACCGTCTTCTGGCCGATCACATCGGCGCTGCATGGGCATTTGCCTTGGCGAGACATCTACCTCGTCTTTGCCGGGCTGAACCTGCTGGTCTGCCTGCCGCTGCACGCCTGGCTCTCGCAGGGGCTGGCCAGGAGCAGGCGCGCGGCGATCGAGCCGCCACGGCACGTCGCGGGATCGCTGCCGGCCCCCGCGCGGCCGCTCGGCTTTGCCTTGATGGTTGTCGCTTTCTCGCTCCAGAACCTGGTCAGCGCCGCCGTGCTGGTCCATATGGTGCCGCTGCTGTCCGGGCTCGGTCTGGGTGCCGCCGCCGCCATCGTTGGAACGCTGTTCGGGCCGTCGCAGGTGCTCAGCCGTTTCATCAATATGGTCTTCGGGATCAACCTGCCGCCGCTGCGGCTCGCCATCATCTCAGCCGTGCTGATGACGGCGGGCGTGGTCATCCTGCTTGGCACCGCGCCTTCGATCGCCGGCGCGATGGCGTTCGCCGTCGTCTTCGGAATGGGCAACGGGCTGTTCAGCATCGTCACCGGGGCACTGCCGCTGATGCTGTTCGGCAGCGAAGGCTATGGCCGGCTGCAGGGACGCGCCATGTCCGCCCGCCTGATCGTCTCGGCGGTCGCGCCGTTCGCCCTGGCATTGGCGATGGCCCATATCGGCATTTCCTGGTCGCTGGGCCTGATGGCACTTGTTGGCTGTCTGGCTCTGCTGGTGCTGGCGGCGATCGCGAAAGTGTCGAGCGCCATCTGAAACCGGGCAGGAATGCCCAGAGGCGGTTTGGCGCCACTCCGCCGGCTCAACCCCTCTCGGAACCGTCGTGGATCGGCTTGTGATGCCTCAAATCGTCCGGCCGCAGCAGCGGATGTCTGGCGTTTCAAAACCGGCTCGCCGAACAGTGGCTACGCGCCTTTGTCACGACGGCAGGTTCATCTGCTTTCGGAGGCTTTTGTCGAAAGCATGCGCGGGAACAAACCGTCGCAGCAGGTATAGGCGACGCGCCTGCTTGCTGGCGGGATAGCGCAGCTTCGGCGATGTCGCGGTGGCCGCGGTGACGACCGCCTGGCCGACGACCTCGGGAGCATCGCCGGTTTCGATCGCCCTGTTCCAGACCGCGGTTGCCGTTGCCCGCGCCTGGTCATAGACACTCATCATCCTGTCCGGCTTCGTCGCATTGTGATCGAGAGCCGTACGGGTGAAGGCCGGTTCGACCAGCAGGACGCGAATACCGAAGGGGCGGACCTCATGGTCCAGCGACTCGGAGTAGCCCTCGACGGCATGTTTCGTGGATGTGTAGAGCGCGCTGAACGGGCTGGGGACAAAGCCGACAACCGAGCTGATGTTGACGATCCGGCCGCCGCCCTGACGTCGCATGATCGGCAGCACCTCGTTTGTGACGCGGATGAGACCGAAGACGTTGACGTCGAAAAGGGTCTTTGCCTGTTCAACGGACGATTCTTCCGCACCCGCGATCAGTGCATTGCCAGCATTGTTGACCAGCAGGTCGATGCGCCCGACCTGGCTTATCACTTGCGACACCATGCTTGCGACGGAGTCCGCGTCGGTCACGTCGCAGCTCAGCATCGTGATCCCGGGCGGTGACCCGGTCGCGGCTTTCCGGCTCGTGCCGAAGACGCGGTAGCCGGCCGATTGAAGGGCTTTGGCTGTCGCAAGCCCGATGCCGCCCGCTGCTCCGGTGACGACGGCGACGCCGCGATTTTTGTTGTTCATTTCAATATCCTTCGAGATGCATGATCATGACGGTTTGTGCCGACGGACTTGTCAGCCGTGTACGCTCAGATGAAGCATGGGGTGATGTTCGTAATGGCCGGCGCCATTTCTCACGATGGGGTCTTGTGAGGTTATCGCCTGGATGTCCTGGTCGTCGGCGATCCGGTATAGTGACAAGCCATAGCCGCCGCCTGGATCCATCACCGGACCGTGGGCGACGATCAGTCCGCGGTCGAGCAACTCGTCCAAGAAGGCGCCATGCTGCCTCATCCATTCCCGCTCGTCGCCGGTCATGGATGCAAGAAGTCGGCACGGGGCGGGATGTACTTGCACAGATAGAATTTCATTTGGGACTCCCAGCGGCGCGATGACCGGCCGTCACCATCATTTTTCGGTGGAACGGCCTCGCGAGATCAGATACTATCAAATTAATAGTAAGTCACTATCAAAATGGTATCGACGTGAAGAATCTTTCCAACCAGCCCTGTTTGATCGCCCGCAGCCTCGGCACGGTGGGCGACACGTGGAGCATGCTGATCATGCGCGATGCCCATGCGGGGCTCAGCCGCTTCGACGAATTCCGCAAGAACCTCGGCATCGCTCCGACGATGCTGACCAGCCGGTTGGCGACCTTGACGCAGGAAGGGCTGCTGGAGAAACGGCGATATTCGGAGCGGCCGCCACGGGATGAATATGTGCTGACCGAGGCCGGTCGGGATTTGCTTCCGGTGCTGTTCTCGCTCGCCGCCTGGGGCAGCAAGCACCGGGGCGGTGGCAATTTCACCCGGTTCTTCGACGCCGAGACAGGAACCGAAATCGACCCAGTCAGCATCGATCGCGGGACCGGGGCGCCGATCGGCAGTCGTCCCATACAGATCGTGACGCCCAAGCTGTCTGACGGCCCGTCGGACTGACTGGATGCGCCGGAGCGAACGGCGATATCTGGCCGGCAAGAGAGGGAATTCAGGTGGGCCTTCCTCGGATCAGCCGCTCTTCTTCGCACCAATCCAGTCGGCGGCCACTTCGGCGAACAGCCAGTCGCGGAACGCCCTGATCTTTTTCTGGCGCAGCGCGCCTTCGGGATAGACGACGTAGTAGCTGGCCGCCGATTTTAGCGCGAGATCGAAGGGCCGGACCAGCCGGCCTGCCGCGAGGTCGGCCGAGACCAGCGCGCTGCGGCCGAGCAGCACGCCTTCGCCATGCACGGCGGCCTCGACGGCGAAGGTGGCGGAATCGAAGCGCACGCCGCGTGTGGGGTCGATGCCTTCGACACCGGCCTGCTCAAGCCATGTCGCCCAGTCGATGCGAAAGGCGTCGTGGATCAGTTTGTGGTGCCTGAGGTCCGCTGGCAGATGCAGCGGATGCTCGCCTTGCAGCAGTTCCGGGCTGCAGACGGGGAAAACCTCCTCGTCGGCGAGGAATTCCGCCGTCACCCCGCTATAGCCGCCGCGGCCGTAGCGGATGGATATGTCGATGCCGTCGCTGACGAAATCGGCCAGCACGCCCGAAGTCGCCAGCCGCACGTCGATGTCGGGATTGGCGCGATGGAAACGATGCAGCCTCGGCACCAGCCAGCGGCCGGCGAAACCATCGGACGTGCTGACATTGAGGATGCGCGTCGAGCGGTCGGGTGTGGCGGCGATGGTGGCGGCGGCGATCTGGTCGAGCGCCTTGCCGACCTCCGCCGCATAGGCCGCGCCGACGCCCGTAAGGCGCACGGAGCGTGTGCCGCGATCGAAGAGCTGGATGCCCAGCCTGTCCTCGATGTTGCGGATGGCGCGGCTGACCGCGCCATGGGTGAGGTTGAGCTCCTCCGCGGCCTTGGAGAAACTCAAATGCCTGGCCGCCGCGTCGAAGGCGGGCAAAGCGGTGAGGGGCGGCAGTCTGCGCGGCATCGGATCGACCTGTGAGTGTTACTCACAAATCCTGCACAAAGAGTCGTTTGTCGTCCAGCCCTTAATGGCCCAATATTCAGGCGTACCAAGCATCCACACCGGCTTCCCGGTTCATCGATGCGCTGAATTGACCAGACAAATGTGAGCAATCGTCATGCTCGCCCCACTCGGGCGACATAGGCAGGCTTGCGCCCAGTGAAACACAGGAGACGGATTATGACCTTGACCCTTCGACCCATCGGCGCCGCGATGAGCGGCCTTGCCATGCGAAGCGCGGCAGCGTTCGAGCGCCGCCGCACATTGCGCCGGATCTCCCGGCTTTCCGATCGCCGTTTGCATGACATCGGCCTCGAACGCGACTGGGACGGTTCCATCCTTGCTAACGGAATTCTGGCCAATGGGAGGACGATATGACCAGCACCCTGATCATCGGCGCGACCGGACTGCTCGGCAGCGAGATGGCCAAGGCCAGCGCGCGCAATGGCGACAGCCTCCATGTTCTGGTCCGGCAGGCAACGTCGGCCAATGAAGCGCGGATGCGCCCGCTGAAGGATCTCGGCGCCACGGTGCATGTCGGCGATCTCGACGACTATGACAGCCTCGTGCGCGCCGTCGGCAAGGTCGACCGCGTCATCAGCTCGGTGCATGTGGGGTCGGCCAGCGAGATGACGCTGGTGCGCGCCATCAGGGATGCCGGTATCTCCCGCTATGTGCCGTCCGCCGGTTTCGGCCTCGACTTTGCCGCCGCCGCACCCGGCTCGATCGAACCGCTCGACATCAAGCGGGCCGTCTTCGACGCGGTCCGGGAGGCCGACCTGCCCTATACGGTGATCTACACCAACGGCTTCTTCTCGACCTGGGTGGCGACGCTGGGCGACCTGACGCGCTTCGGCTCGTCGCCGCTGCCCCCCGCCGAGGTGACGCTCTATGGCGAGGGCAACGTTCCGGCGACCTTCGTCAGCGAGAAGGATATCGCTGCGGTCACCATGCGCGCACTGGAGGATGCCAATGCTGTTCGCAGCGAGATACGGATCGCGCAAAACAAGATCACCCAAGGTGAAATGATCGAGCTGTGGCGGCAAGTGAGCGGCCGTTCGCCCCGCGTCAAGCAGATGAGCGCCGAGGAGCTGGAGGCGCTGATCGCGGCGGTTCCCGGCCTTGGATTGCTGCGCGCATTCTGGATCCGCGGCGAGACCGCGCTCGAGACGGCCACCCCGGAAGCCGGGACGCTTTATCCGGAGTTGAGGTTCGAGACGATTGAAAGCGCTTTTGTGGCGATGGCTGGCGCGGATGGACATAGGTTGTGAAGGCGGCGGACATGGTTGGCGTTGCGACAGCGGTTGACCGCGCTGTCCATCCGGCCGATAGGTCCGCGCAAACAGCCGAGACGCCGATGCCCAATCTCAAAGATGCGACCCGCGCCGCCGACAGCGCCTGGCAGGAGGATGTCCGCGCCGGCGTGCGCCATGCGCGTGACCTCGCTTCCCTGCCGCTCTCGCCGGCCGAGCGCGAAGCCGCGCACGCCGCCGCGGCGCTTCACAAGGTGCGGGCGCCAAAGGCCTATCTCGACTTGATCGACTGGAACGATCCCGCCGATCCGATCCGGGCGCAGGTGATCCCGTCGCCTGGGGAATTGGACAAGACTGAGGGTGAGCTTGGCGACCCGATCGCCGATCACGAATTCAGCCCGGTGCCGCGGCTGACGCATCGCCATGCCGATAGGGTGCTTTTGTTCCCGACCTATCAATGCGCGGTCTATTGCCGGTTCTGCTTCCGCAAGGAATCGCTGACGTCGATCGGTCGTGGTTATACGCGCGAGGCGCTGGAGCCGGCGCTGGCCTATATATCGGAGCATCCCGAAATCCGCGAAGTGATCCTGACCGGCGGCGATCCGCTGTCGCTGCCCGACAAGGCACTGGCCGAGATCCGAGCGCGCATCGAGGACATCGCCCATGTGCGATTGCTGCGCCTCCACACGCGCGTGCCGGTGGCACTGCCGTCGCGCATCACGCCAGGGCTGGTCGCGGCGCTGCAGGGCCGGCTTATGGTGACGGTGGTCACCCACTTCAACCACGCGCGCGAGATCACCGACGCCACCGAAGTGGCCTGCCGCGCCTTGCGACAGGCCGGCTTCGTGATGCTCAACCAGAGCGTTCTGCTGAAGGGCGTCAACGATACGGTCGAAGCGCTGGAAGAGCTCTGCCGCGAGCTGATGTACCGGCTGGGGATAAAACCCTACTACCTCCACCATGGCGATCTCGCACGCGGCATGGCACACAGGCGCACCACGATCGCGCAAGGCCAGGCGCTGGTGGAAGCGCTGCGCGCGCGCCTGTCGGGCATCTGCAACCCTGTCTATGTCCTCGACCTGCCCGACGGGGGAGGGAAAGTGCCGCTCGGACCTTGCCATGTCGAGGAACAGGACGGGCAAAGCTGGCGCATACGTGGGCTGGATGGCGCGGTGAGGGCCTATCGAGAGGTGGTTGGCGAATAGGCCAACGCCTATCTGGCAACAAACGCCAGCACGACCACGCGCGGGGCCATGCAGTGTGCGAGGCTGACCTTGCGACCGGTCCTCGTTGTCGCGTGGCCGGTTTCGAGGTCCACGGCGATATCCTCATAGCCCAGCACCTCGCGATCCAGCGGATAGGCGGCCTTGTAGACCGCTTCCTTGGCGGCGAAAAGGATGCGGCCGGCAAGCTGCCGGTCGGCGGCGTCGATCCGGTCTTCGGGAATTGCCACGAGCGAGAAAATCTCATCGGGCAGGGGCAGCGCCGGCTCGACGTCGATGCCGAGCGAGGCGATGCGGCCAACAGGCGCGACCGCCGCCACGGCCATGTCGTCGTCATGCGCGAGCGAGCCCGTTATCCCGTCCGGCCATGCGGGTGCACCGGACGGCGTGCGCAAGAGGGCGAAACCGTCGAAGCCGGCATCCGTCAGCAGTCGGTGCGCGAGCAATCGCGCCGCGCCGCTGGCCCGCCGCATGGACGGCTGGCGAGCGGGGATGGAGCGTGCTTCCGCCGGCAACAGATGGGTCTCGTCGCCTTCGCGGATGATCCGGCAACCGGTGCGGACCCCGGCAGGAGCCATGGCGGCCATGGCGCGCGCCATGGCGATTTCCTCGGACGGATCGGCGGGCGGCGTCATCGGTCGCCGGTGGGCAGAATGAGATCCGCGATCATTTCGCCGTCCTCGTCGAGCCCCTGTTCGACGAAACCGGCACTGCGATAGAGCTGCCGCGCCGCCTCGTTCTCCGGTTCGTAGCAGATCGACACGTGCCTGATGTGGCCGAGCCCGCCGATTTCCTCCAGCACTTCACGCAACGCGGCCTTGCCGTAGCCCCGGTCTTGCCAGGCGCGGTCGATCATGAAGCGGTAGATGCGCGCCTCGTCATCGTCCCGTGGTGCCTCGTACATAAGGAATCCCACGATCTGGTCGCCTGCCTTGACGGCGCGTGGCCGCGCGTCCCGATCGGATCTGGCCTCACGCAGGGAGGCTGCGTTGCTGGCGACGAAATCGATCTGCTCCGGCGCCAGCTGCAATGCGGTGACCAAAGCGCGATTGGCTGGGGTCACCGGGCCGATCCGGATGTCCACGGTGCTTCCGGATCGCTCTGCCATGTGGTCCTCCGACGATTTCGGGATCGAGCGTCAGGACGACGCCTTGGAGCCGTCTTCCATGACCGGCTCGACGAACCGGTGCAGCTTGGCCGGGTTGCCGCGCCAGATCGAGTTGGGCTCCAACTCCTCGCCCTTCATCACGAAGGAATCGGCATCGACCATCGATCCCTTGCCCATCACCACGCCGTAATGGACGAAGGCGGACGGTCCGAGCGTGCAGCCATCGCCGATACGGATGAAGTCGGACTTGAACGCACCTTCTTCCAGCGAGTGGGCCTGGATGACGCAGCCTTCATTGAGCGTGACGTCGTCGCCGATCACCACGAGGGAACGCTCGGTCAGGTTGGCGCCGCCGTCATAGACGCGCTTGCCCACCTTGACCCCAAGCATGCGCAGGATCATCGGCCGGAACGGCGTGCCGGCGAACAGGCGCACAACAGGCGAATCGGCCAGCTTCCAGTGGCGCTCGTGGCGCCAGAAGGTGACGTCGTAGATCGTCGTTATCTGCGGCTTCAGCTTGCGAAAACCGAGGCTTGCCCGCTCGACGAAGATGTAGAACGGAATCGTGATCGCCGAGGTCAAAAGCACCGCCACGAAGAGGGCGATCTCAGCCCATTCGGTGTAGTAGTTCAGTGCCCGGTCCCAGATCGCCAGCGTGGCGAACAGCATGATCCATTGCGTCGCCATGAACAGGAGGATCGTCACCAGATTGTGACGGTTCTTGAGCGGGATGCGCTGGCGCCGGTCTTGCTCGTCGATGCCGGCGATGAGTTCCTTGTCGCGGTTCACCATGCGCGGGATTTCAAAGGGCGGCGAGCCCAGAAGGCCGACATTCTCGCGCAATGGCCCGTCGATGGGGACCATCACCTTGGTGCCGAGCAGGACGTTGTCGCCCGTGCGTCCATCCGGCGGATAGTAGATGTTGTTGCCGAGATAGTTGCGCTCGCCGATCCGGGTCGGCTCGAGCCGGAACGCGGAAGCGGACTTGTGCATGTTGATCATGAAAAGCCCGTCCGACACCATGGTCTGGGTGCCGATCTCGCACAGGAGCGGGTTTTCGTGCTGCTGGTTGGAGCCGAAATTGGAGCCCGTCTGCACCACCTTGTTGAGGTTCCAGCCGATGGCGCTCATGTAATGGACGATGGCCGAGCTGTCACCGAACAGCAGCCCGAGCACGCGGGAGTTGCTCGAGAACTCGGCAACCGTCTGCAGCCAGTAGCGGAAGCCATAAAGCGTGTAGGTACGGCCGGGTTTCAGGATCAGGCTGAACAGGCGCGGCACCACCGTGGCGGCGAAAAAGGCCGCGGCGATGTAGCCGAACAGCGTGACCGTGGTGCCGATCGCCACAATGCCGATCGTCTCCTGATAGTCGTCGCCGACATTCTCCCAATAGCTGTGGAACAAAAGCGGCAGCGGGGTGACGATGGCAAACAGGCCTATCAGCTGCACGGCCTCGTAGAGGAAGCGCCGGATGCGGGGAGGATTGACGTTGCGCACCTTGCAATAGTCCGCCGTGGTCGGCACCGCGGGCGATCCATGCCAGTGTTCGCCGTCGGGGATGCTTTGCCCGTGCTGCAGCGAGGAGGAATGACCGAGCTGGCCGCCGTCGCCGATCGCGGTGTCGATGTCGAGCGTGCAGCCGACGCCGACGAAGGCGTCGCGGCCGATGGTCAGCGGCCCGGTGTGGATATAGCCGGCCTGGGCGCGATAGCCGAGGATCAGCGATTCCTTGCGCAGGATCGTTCGGTCGCCGATCGAAATCAGGTCCGTGCACACCGGCACCGCCCGGGATTCGATGACCACGTTCTTGCCGATCCTGGTTCCCAGAAGCTGCAGGTAGAGGCTGTAGAGCGGGCTTCCGCGGAACAGCACGACGGGTGCCGTGCGGATCAAGGTTTTGACCACCCAGAAGCGATAGTAGCGCAGGCCCCAGATCGGGAACGCTTCCGCCTTCCAGCGGCCCACCAGCAGCCATTTGGCGGCAATGGCGAAGCCCGACATGCCGAAGAACACGCCGGCAGAGAGCACCACGCACCTGACGTAAAGCTGCAGCGGGTCGTCGAGCGTGTCATAGACCCAGTTGAGGCCGTCATTGATCGCCCACAGCGCCACGTAGCTGTAGAGCGCGTAAAACAGCAACTGCGCCGCGCCGCAGGTCCAGTAGACGAAATTGGACGCCTGGCGGGTGAGAACGGGCTCGTTGGTGGCCGTCGTCATCTCTTCCGCCACGCTCAGGTGCTTGGCCAGGCGCGCCACCGTCGGATAGAGATAGATGTCGCGCATCGACGTCGTCGCCCATTCCTTGCGGGTGCGCACACGCGCGCAAAAATGCGCCATCAGCAACGAGTTGGCGCCGAGATCGTCGAAGAAATTGTCCTCGACGGACACGTCGTCGAACTTCAGCACGGCGCATAGCGCGTCGGCCAGGAAACGCTCGCCGTCATTGCCGGGCGGCACCATGGCGCGATCGGCCGAGAGCCGGACGCTGGTTGGTTTGGGCAACTGGCGAAGGTCGACCTTGTTGGAGACCGTCATCGGGATTGCCGGCAGTTCCTCCAGATAGGAGGGCACCATGTAGTCGGGCAGCCGCCGCTTCATCGTCTGGGCAATGTCGGCGCGCGAGAGCGCCGGCTGGCCGACCTTGGGCGCGTAATAGGCAACGAGTTCGACGCGGCCGGGCTCGATCTCCCAGGTGGTGACGGCGGCCTGCGCGATCTCGGGCTGGTCGAGCAGCACGGCCTCGATCTCGCCGAGTTCAATGCGATAGCCGCGGATCTTCACCTGGGTATCGATGCGCCCAGCATACTCGATCTCGCCGGCGTCACTGATCCGGCCAACGTCGCCGGTGCGGTAGATGCGCTTCGACGGGTTGTTCGGCAGGCCGAGGAAATCGGCGATGAATTTCTGTTCGGTCAGGTCCGGCCGGTTGAGATAGCCGACCGCCAGCCCGATGCCGGCAATGCCGATCTCGCCCAGTTCGCCAGGTTTGGCGAGCCGCGGCAGCGAAGGGTCGAGAATGACGATCGAGTAGGTGGGCAGCGGCGCGCCGATCGTCACCGGCCGGTCCGGCGTCAATGCACCCATGGTTGCCGTGACGGTCGCCTCGGTCGGGCCATAGGTGTTGAGGATCTGCCGGCCGGGCTTCGACCAGCGCACCACCAGATTGTGCGGGCAGGCCTCGCCGCCGACCAGCAGCGTGCGCAGGCTGGGCACGTCCGATGTCATGGACGACAGAAGCGTCGGGCTGCAGGCCATGCAGGTGATGTCGTGATGGCGCAGGAAATCGGCGAGCTCTTCGCCCACGAGAGGCATCTGGCCTGGTGCCGGCACGACCGTCGCGCCGGCGACGAACGGCACCCAGATTTCCTCGGAGGAAAAGTCGAAGGCGATGGTCATGCCCTGATAGACGCGATCGCCCGGCCGGTAGCCGTAGGATGCGGCGGCGACGCGGATGAAGTTGACGAAGCTCTGGTGGCGGATGGCCACGCCCTTCGGCCTGCCGGTCGTGCCGGACGTATAGAGGATGTAACAGATGTCTTCTGCCGCAGTGGGGGCCGGCGTCTTGTGCGGCTTCAGCGGCGCGTCGGACTGGGCTGATATTTCGGCGGCGGCGCTGTCGATCAACAGGTGCGGAACCGGCAGCTGGTCGGCCCGCGAAGCGTAGGTGGCGATGGTGACGACCAGGCTGACGCTGGCGTCTTCGATGATGAGCGCCATGCGCTCTTGCGGAAAGGCGGTGGCCAGCGGCACGAAGGCGGCACCCGCCTTCACCACGGCGAGCAGGGCCACATAGGTTTCCGCGGACCGGTCGAGGATGAGCCCGACACGGTGACCCGGCCGTACGCCGCGCTTGACCAGCAGACGGGCGAACTGATTGGCGCGCTTGTCCAGCTCCCGATAGGTCCAGGCGCGGCCCTCGGAGATCACCGCCGGCAGCGTGGCGAATGTTCCGGCGAGTTGCTCGAAGACTTTGTCGAGCCGCTCGTCCGGTTGGCCTGCCCGGGCAAAATCGGCGCCCGCCAGGACCTGGCCGTGCGCTCCGGAGGCAATTCCCGCAAGTGCATCGACGCTGTCGGAGCTGGTCTCGGGCCCTGCGCCCAATCGTGCCGCTTCCCTGTCCAGTTCGGCGATATCGATACCGTGGTCCATTTCCAAACTTTCTCGTCCTGGCAAGCCGTTACAGGCACATCTCGGTCACGCCGCCGCGCCGGCGGGCATTGCCGGCTGTGCCGTCGCTGCAATTTGATCGTTGTTCATGGAGGGGGAATGACTGAAGCTTCCAGAACGGAAGATTCCGGAATTCAGACCGGCGATCGCCGGCCGCACCCACTTTGGCCGGGCGGTTATCACGGAATCGACCGTCCTGTCTTCACAGTTTCGGGAGCATGGGCGTGGGGCGAGAGCGCGCATTGCCTGGGCGCTGCCGGCGGCGAGCGACATGCCGGGCAGGCCACCCATCGATCCGTTCGAACCTCGTTGCATTTGCCCTTACCCAATTCGGTGCGCCTGTGTCCGTGCGCTTGTGCGGCGGCCAGATTTCCGGCCATTGAGGGATGCTTATGCCATCCGATCTTTTCGCCAGTTTTTCCGAACTGTTGAATCTTGTTTCTGAATTGTGTCTGGGCAGCTTTCCGTAGGGCCGCTTTCTGCGGTTTCAGCCCTTCCAGAAAAATCTCATAGCGCCCGGGAATAAAGCGCGGCCCTTGCGGGTCTTCTCTGCAAGCGGGGCAATCTTGCGGTCCGCGACCCATAGAAAACGAAACAAGGATTTACCGAAATGACCAAGCTCGCTCTCAGCGTGGCTGCGATGTTGCTTGCCTCGACTTCTGCCTTTGCCGGCAGCGACCATTTCAACGCCAATGCCCCCAACCAGCCGGGCGTCGCCGTCGACACCAATGCCACCGCCTCGATCCCCTACACGGCACGTCCTCACGGCGTCGACACCAAGGTGACGACCAAGCCGAGCCGGCCGGCGACCAAATCCGATGCGGACGAACCCGGCCAGGGCATCTGGGGCAACTGAGTTCACGGGTCGACACCCGATCCCGGCGGCGCCAATCCGATCCGCGACCAGCGACGGAGGGCCAGGGCTTGGCGCTCCGTCATTCCCTTCGACCTTTCGCCTTAGCCACCACTCAACAGAGGAGATCACCATGTTCAGCATGTCACGCCGCACAGTGCTTCAATCCGCCGCCGCCGCTGCCGCCTTCGGCCTTGCCGGCAAGCTGGAATTCACCCGTCCCGCTTTCGCGCAGACGCCGGTGGAACCCACCGTCGGTTTCTACAAATACACGGTCGGCGATATCGAGGTGACCGCCGTCTATGACGGCATCTGGAAGAAGCCGCACGACCCGGCCTTCATCAAGGATGTTTCGGTCGACGATACCAAGGCAGCGCTCGCCAAGGCGGGGCTGACGACCGACTTCATGCCCATTCCGCTCACCGTAGCCGTGCTCAAGATGGGCGGCAGGCTGATCATGATGGATGCCGGCTCGGGCGTCGGCCAGTGGCAGGCCAACGCCACGCACCTGCCGGCCAACATGGCCGCCGCCGGAATCGACTACAAGGCGATCGACACCATCATGATCTCGCATTTCCACCCCGACCATGTCTGGGGCCTCATGGAGAAGGGCACCAACACGCCGGTGTTCCCCAATGCCGAGCTCATCGTCAACGCCACCGAATACAATTGGTGGACCGACCCGAGCAGGCTGGCGAAGCTGCCCGAGGGCCGCAAGCCGGCGGGCAAGCGCATCGCCGAAAACTTCCCGAAATGGAAGAACTGGAAGCTGGTCGAGGACGGCGCCGAGGTCGCGCCCGGCATCCAGATCATCGCCGCCCCCGGCCACACGCCCGGCCATTCGGTGTACCTCGCCAATTCCGGCAAGGAACAACTGATGATCTCGGCCGACACCATGTATGTGCCGGCGCTTCTCGCACCGCATCCGGAATGGCAGGGCGCCTATGACCAGGACGGGCCGACGGCGATCGCCACGCGCCACAAGATCATCGACCGGGTGATCGCGGACAACATCCGCATTTCCGGTTCGCACTTCCCGTTCCCGGGCACCGGCGTCTTCGTCAAGGACGGCAATGCCTACGGCTTCACGCCTGTCGAAATCTGAGCGCGAGCTCCCAACCCAAGCGAGACAGACAATGAAACAATCCTTTTTGGGCAAGCACGCCCTGTTCGGCCTGCTCGGCGCCATTGCCGTGCTGACCGTGGTTCCCGTCGCAACCATCATCCCGGCCTATGCGGTCGACGACATCGAGGGCGCCGACGCGCCCGACCTCACCGCCGTCAAGGCCAAGATCGACGTAAAGGATTACAAGGGCGCGCTGGCGGACCTGCGCGACCTCGCGCAGGACAACCAGCAGGCCGACGTCTACAATTTGCTCGGCTTCACGCTGCGCAAGACCGGCGACTTCACCACCGCGCTGACCTACTACAACAAGGCGCTGGAGCTGAAACCCGACCACAAGGCCGCCCGCGAATATCTGGGCGAGCTCTATGTCGAAACCGGCGACATGGCCAAGGCCGATGAGCAACTGGCCTCGCTGCAGAAACTGTGCCCGACCGGCTGCGACGAGCTTTCCGACCTGCGGAAAGCCATCGATACCAAGGTGACGAAGTAAGTTCTCCCCCCCGGATTGCCCCCACTTGCGAAGGGCAATTCAGGGCATCCGACCTCTCCCCGAGGGGAGGGTGGACACGAAGCGGCCGGATGAGGGGGGCTTGCGCCAACCCCGATGGATCGCAAAGTTCGGGCGCTCGTGGCTGGCGCCCATTGCCGGAGCCGGCGCCTCTCCCTCGAGCCGGCTCCGGCCCTTTCAAGCGTCACATTCGGCAGGCGCTGTCCTCGCGCGGCGCATGCACGGTGTCAAAATATCGGAGGCTGACCATGACCCTGAACGAACGCGCCGCGAAGCTGCACGCCCTCGCCACCAAACTCTATGTCAGGGATCTGACCCTGCTTGTCGGGCGCCTGCTCATGTCCTTCATCTTCCTGCATGAGGGGGTGACACTGGCCACCCATTTCGACGGCGCCGCCAAGGCGATGGCCGCGCAAGGCGTCGGTCTGCCGCTGTTTGTCGCCACCATCGCGTTGCAACTGGGGGCAGGGCTCTCGGTGGCAACGGGCGTGCTGACGCGGCTGGGGGCGATTGGCCTCGGCCTCTTCTGCCTGGCAACGGCCACACTGTTCCACACCAACTTCGCCAGCCAGAGCGAGCTGCTGAATTTCGAAAAGGATCTGGCGATCGCCGGCGGCATGTTCGTTCTGGCCGTAGCCGGCGCCGGCCGGATCTCGCTGGATTGGCTGCTGGCCTGCACTCTGCAGCAGCGCCAGCGCGATCGGGAAACGGTGGCGTCGCTGCTGGCGGTCGAGAACCCGTTTTCCCCAGAGGTGAGGCGTGCCGGTCTGAGGAGGAGCTGAGCCCGCGCGACCCGTTCAAGCGCCTGCGACACGTACTTTGCTGGAACCAGCCTTGATGCTCCGCATTCTATAAGCAGGGGCTGAAGGAGCGTGACGTGAAAGCGATTTTGGCATTGGTCGGCGGCTTTGTCTTGACCCTTGCGGTCTTCGGCAGCGGGCTGGGCTTTGCCGCCTGGTTGCTCGCCGCCAAGCCCGCGCATGAGGCAAGGCCGACTGTCAGCGTGGCGGAACTGTGGACCAGGGACGCGCGGCCGGTGAACAAGGCGGCGCAAAATCTGCAACGCTTGCCGGCCGACCAGCCCGCGCCGCCCGACGTCGCCGTCAAGGCGCGGACACCCGATCCGGCCGCGACCGGATCCATCGCGCCGGCGGCTGGAGCCGACGCGCTGCCGGCGTCCCATGTCAGTTGGTGCGCGAACCGCTACCGCTCCTACAATCCGGACGACAACAGCTACATGTCTTATAGCGGGCAGCAGCGCCCCTGCGTCTCGCCCTATCTCGACGCCGGCGACTACCAGGGCGCGCAGCCATCGGCAGCCGTCAGCTATGTCGAGGGGAGTGTCGCCCCTGCGGTCGCCACGATGGCGCTTTCCGCCGACCATGTCGATTCCTGCTTCAGCCGATACCGCTCCTACCGGCCCGAGGACAACAGCTATCAGCCATATTCCGGCGGACCCAGGCGCCAGTGCGAGTAGCCGCCGGTGCCGTGCAGGTCTGGCTGAAGGGTTGCATCTTGTCATCCCGACGGTCACGCAGATTTTTTGGATCGTTCGCTCCGGCGCGGCGTTCATGCCTCACATGAGTGGAGGAATGACATGAGCGACGACCGCGACGACAAGATCAGGAACCGCGCCTACGAGATCTGGCAACGCGAAGGTGGCGGCGATGGTGACCATGAGCGGCACTGGAGCCGGGCCGAGATGGAGATCGACAGGGAAGCCGCCCTGCCGCTGACGGCGGATGACGCGCTGCCACAAACCGGCGAGATCGCGAGCTCCGACGTTCTGACGGTGGAGGAACTGGCGATCCGCGCGGGCATATCGGGCGAGGAGGCGCAGGAGCTGATCGACCGTCTCGGCACCGACCGCGCCGCGATCGAGCAAGCCGCGCGCAGCCTCAAGCCAAAGCGCGGGCGCTGAACGCGCGAGCCTTTCGAAACAACGCGTTGGTGCAACTCGATGACAAGATGATTCATCGAGCCACCGAGCGCAAAACCATGATCGCCCCGAAGCCGGCGCTCTCTTGGAGCGCTATCCCTGGTCATCTCCGACAATGTCGGAACCCTTGGCCGCCTCGGAGGTTCACCCTGTCCCACCGCAAAGGAGATGCACTCATGGACCACGCCAATCACGTAAGGCTCAGCCGCGCCGAACTGACCCCGGATACGCTTGAAGGCGCGACCATCTACGGCCCCAACGACGAGAAGATCGGCTCCGTCGACCATATGCATGGCAGCAGCCAGGTCGTCATCGACGTCGGCGGCTTCCTCGGCATCGGCGCCAAGCCGGTCGCCGTCGCCGCCAACGAACTCGATTTCATGCGCGACGAGGACGGCGACGTTCACGCCGTGACCAGCTGGACCAAGGACCAGCTGAAAGCCATGCCCGAACACCGCGACTGACAATAGGAAGGGCTCGGCGATCGTCGGGCCCTTCGTCCTTTCCTGAGGAGAGACCGATGATCAGGAAGCTGAAAGACGGAAAATATCGGCTTTATTCAAGGAAAAAGGACGAGAAGACGGGCAAGCGGCGGAATCTGGGCACGTTCGACAGCCGCGAAGCGGCGGAGAAGCACGAAAGGGAAGTGCAGTATTTCAAGCGGCATTGAAGGGATCGCTGTTGCATAGCGGTACACAGAGACCGAGGCCGCTGTAGGCCTGTCGGCCTCCTAGGGGGCCAGCAAAGCGCGGCGGACCTTTCAGCCGCGCTTGCAAGCCATATGGAACCAAATACGCAGCCACGCGTTGAGGGCTTCGGCCTGATCCGGCCGGGGGTTCGCGTGGAGGGGTTTTTGGGCGCATCTCGGTTACCAAAAGAACAACTGGACTCTCGACAAATCCTTAGCGCTCTCAAAGCTTTTCGAAACGGCGATTTCTCCGTCCGCATCGAAAACGTCTATGATGGGCTGAGTGGCGAGATTGCAGACACGTTCAATCAAATCGTCGAACTCAATGACCAGGTGACGCGGGAATTCGCGCGGCTCAGCCGGGTGGTCGGCAAGGACGGGCGCATCAGCGAGCGCGGCCATGTCAGGAACGCCAAAGGTAGCTGGGAATCGAGCGTCCGATCGGTCAACGACCTGATCGAGGACATGGTGCAACCGACCGCCGAGGTGGCCCGGGTCATCGGCGCCGTCGCCAAGGGCGATCTGTCCCAGACCATGATGGTGGAGATCGACGGCAGGCCGCTGCGCGGCGAATTCCTGCGGATCGGCAAGATCGTCAACACAATGGTCGAGCAACTCGCCTCGTTCACTTCGGAGGTGACGCGCGTGGCGCGCGAGGTCGGCACCGAGGGCAAGCTAGGCGGTCAGGCCCGGGTCAAGGGGGTGGCGGGCACCTGGAAGGATCTGACCGACAATGTGAACGCGATGGCGACCAACCTGACGAGCCAGGTGCGCAACATCGCGGAGGTGACCACCGCAGTCGCTTCGGGCGATTTGTCGAAGAAGATCACCGTCGACGTGAAGGGCGAGATCCTGGAGCTGAAGTCGACCATCAACACCATGGTCGACCAGCTCAACTCGTTTGCCGGCGAGGTGACGCGCGTCGCGCGCGAAGTCGGCACCGAGGGAAAGCTCGGCGGCCAAGCCCGCGTCGAGGGCGTCGGTGGCACCTGGAAGGACCTGACGGACAGCGTGAACCTGATGGCCGCCAATTTGACCGGCCAGGTCCGCAATATCGCCGATGTGACGACCGCGGTCGCGCTCGGCGACCTGTCGAAGAAGATCACCGTCGACGTGAAGGGAGAGATTTTGGAGCTGAAGTCCACCATCAATACGATGGTCGACCAGCTCAACTCATTTGCCGGCGAGGTGACGCGCGTTGCACGCGAGGTCGGCACGGAGGGAAAGCTCGGCGGGCAGGCGCAGGTGCGGGGTGTCGCCGGAACCTGGAAAGATTTGACCGATAACGTCAATTCAATGGCGGCCAACCTGACCGGCCAGGTGCGCAACATCGCCGAAGTGACCACCGCGGTGGCTCTTGGCGATCTGTCGAAGAAGATCACGGTCGACGTGAAGGGCGAGATCCTGGAGCTCAAGAACACCATCAACACGATGGTGGACCAGCTGAATTCCTTCGCCTCGGAAGTGACGCGCGTCGCGCGCGAAGTCGGCACCGAGGGAAAGCTCGGCGGTCAGGCGGAAGTCCGTGGCGTCGGAGGCACCTGGAAAGACCTGACCGACAACGTCAATCTGATGGCCGCCAATCTCACCGGCCAGGTGCGCAACATCGCCGATGTGACGACGGCCGTCGCGCGGGGTGATCTCTCCAAGAAGATCACGGTCGACGTGAAGGGCGAAATCCTCGAGCTCAAGAACACCGTCAACACGATGGTGGACCAGCTCAACTCATTCGCCTCCGAAGTCACGCGCGTTGCCCGCGAAGTGGGCTCGGAGGGAAAACTCGGCGGCCAGGCCCATGTCGAGGGGGTCGGCGGCACCTGGAAGGACCTGACCGACAACGTCAACGCCATGGCCGGCAACCTGACCGTGCAGTTGCGCGATGTCTCCAAGGTCGCGACCGCGATCGCGACCGGCGATCTCACCCAGAAAATCACCGTCGATGCGCTGGGAGAGATTCTGCAGATCAAGGACGTCATCAACACGATGGTGGACCAGCTGAACTCCTTCGCATCCGAGGTGACGCGCGTTGCCCGCGAAGTGGGATCGGACGGCAAGCTTGGCGGCCAGGCACAGGTCCGCGGTGTCGCCGGCACGTGGAAGGACCTGACGGATAACGTCAACGCCATGGCCGCCAATCTGACGGGCCAGGTCCGCAACATCGCGGAAGTGACGACCGCCGTTGCGCTGGGCGACCTGTCGAAAAAGATCACTGTCGACGTTCGCGGCGAAATTCTCGAGCTCAAGGACACCATCAACACGATGGTGGATCAGCTCAACTCTTTCGCCTCGGAAGTGACGCGTGTCGCGCGCGAAGTCGGCACCGAGGGGAAGCTTGGCGGCCAGGCACAGGTGCGCGGCGTCGCCGGCACCTGGAAGGACCTGACCGACAACGTCAATTCGATGGCCGAGAATCTGACCGGCCAGGTGCGCAACATCGCCGATGTGACGACCGCGGTGGCGCGAGGCGATCTGTCGAAGAAGATCACCGTCGACGTCAAGGGCGAGATCCTGGAGCTGAAGTCCACCATCAACACCATGGTAGACCAGCTCAACTCATTCGCGGGCGAGGTGACGCGTGTGGCGCGCGAAGTCGGCACCGAGGGCAAGCTCGGCGGCCAGGCACAGGTCGAGGGCGTGGCGGGCACCTGGAAGGACCTGACCGACAACGTCAACCTCATGGCGACCAACCTGACCAACCAGGTGCGCGGCATCGCCGATGTCGTCACCGCCGTGGCGCAGGGCAATCTCAGGCGCAAACTCGCCGTCGATGCCAAGGGCGAGATCGCGTCCCTGGCGGACACCATCAACGGCATGATCGAAACGCTGGCGACCTTCGCCGATCAGGTGACCAACGTCGCCCGCGAGGTCGGCATCGAGGGCAAGCTCGGCGGCCAGGCGAGGGTGCCTGGCGCCGCCGGCCTGTGGCGCGACCTGACCGACAACGTCAATCAGCTGGCGGCGAACCTGACCACCCAGGTGCGGGCCATCGCCGAGGTGTCGACCGCGGTCACCAAGGGCGATCTTACGCGTTCCATCAGCGTCCAGGCTTCCGGGGAGGTCGCGGCGCTCAAGGACAACATCAACGAGATGATCCGCAACCTGAAGGATCAGACGCTCAAGAATGCCGAGCAGGATTGGCTGAAGACCAACCTCGCGCGGTTCTCGCGCATGCTGCAGGGCGAGCGCGATCTGGCCACGGTGTCGCGCATGATCATATCGGAACTCGCGCCGCTGGTGAACGCGCAGTATGGTGTTTTCTACGTGACCAATCGCGACGAGGAAGAATCTTATCTGGAACTGGCCGCGTCCTACGCCGCCGAGGGCAAAGCCAAGATCCGCCAGCGTGTGGACTTCCGGGAAGGCCTGATCGGTCAAAGCGCGGCCGACAAACGGGCGATCATGCTCGACGAGGTTCCCTCGAGCTTCCTGCGCATCAGCTCGGGCCTCGGTGAAGCGCCGCCGGCCAGCGCCATCGTTCTGCCGGCATTGTTCGAGGAAGAGGTTAAGGCGGTCATCGAACTCGCTTCGTTCAGCCGCTTCAGCGACACGCATCGCCTGTTCCTCGAGCAATTGATGGAGTCGGTCGGCATCGTGCTCAACACGATCGCCGCGACCATGCGCACGGAAGGGCTTCTCAAGCAGTCCCAGCTTCTGACGTCCGAACTGCAGTCGCGCCAGACCGAGCTCACCAAAAAACAGGAAGAGCTTCACGCCACCAACGAGGAATTGCAGGAGAAGGCGCAGCTTCTCGAGAACGAGAAAAAGCAGGTCGAGAACAAGAATCTCGAGATCGAAATGGCCAGACGCGCACTCGAGGAGAAAGCGGAACAGCTGGCGCTGACGTCCAAGTACAAGTCCGAATTCCTGGCCAATATGAGCCACGAGCTGAGAACGCCGCTGAACTCGCTGCTGATCCTGTCCAACCTGCTCGCGACCAACCAGCAGGGCAACCTGAACGACAAGCAGATCGAGTTCGCTCGCACGATCAACTCGGCGGGCACGGACCTGCTCAGTCTCATCAACGACATACTGGATCTTTCGAAAATCGAATCCGGCACGGTTTCGATCGAGCTCAACGACATGCCGCTCGCACATCTGCGCCAGCATATGGAGCGGACCTTCCGGCAGCTTGCGGCCGACAAGGGGCTTGGGTTTACGATCAAGATCGATCAGATCCTGCCCGAGACGATCCGTACGGACGAAAAACGGCTGCAGCAGATCGTCCTCAATCTTTTGTCCAACGCCTTCAAGTTTACCTCCCAAGGCGACGTGACGCTCAGCATCCATGCGGAGCGGACCGGCCGCGGAAACGGCGCGGCGGCACTGCCGCAAGCGCTGGCCATCGCCGTCACCGACACGGGCATCGGCATTCCGGAGGACAAGCAAAAGCTGATCTTCGAGGCGTTCCAACAAGCCGACGGCACGACCAGCCGCAAATATGGCGGCACTGGTCTCGGCCTCTCGATCAGCCGGGAAATCGCCCGCCTGCTCGGCGGCGAGTTGCGTGTCGAAAGCCAGCCTGGAACGGGATCGACCTTCACGCTTGTCATTCCCTTCGACGGCCCGCGCAGCAGCAGTCTTGCACCGCAGATCGAGCTTTCGCCGGCTGCCGTTTCCGTTGCGGCCAGCAGCACGACAGGAACGCCGGAACTCGCCGACGACCGTGATGCGATCGATCCATCGGACAGGGTGGTGCTGATCGTGGAGGACGACCCCACTTTTGGCGGGCTGCTGCTTGGTCTTGCGCGATCGGCCGGGTTGAAAGGTGTGCTCTCCACCGCCGGCTCGGGAACGCTGGCGCTTACACGCAAGCTCATGCCCGATGCGATCACGCTGGATCTCGGCCTTTCGGACATTGATGGCTGGGTCCTTTTCGACCTTTTACGGCACGATCCGAAGACCAGGAACATACCCATCCACGTTATCTCGGGCGCCGAAGACATCGAGCTTCTCACACGCCGAGGCGCCGCAAGCGTTTCCAGCAAGCCGGTGTCCGCCGGCGAACTTTCGCGTGTCTTCGACGACATTCAGTCGAGGACACTCAGGACACAACGCAATGTGCTGGTCGCGGATCCGGATCCCGAGCGTCGCCTGGCGCTGGTGGAAGCCATTCGCGACGGCGTCACGTCGGTCACCGCCATCGGCCGCGTCGCGGCTAATGCTGACGGGGGTGGTATTGCCGGATATGACGCCGTCGTGTTCGGTTTTGGCCGTTCGGCCAAGGACAACGCCCAGATGCTCGATGAGATCATGTCCCAGTTCGGCGATTTTGTCCCGCGCCTGCTCTTCTTCACGCCCCATCCGGACGCCTTTCAACAGCAGATCGCCTTGCATCCGCCGCTCAGCGATGTTCCACGTGCCGACAACTTTGCCCAGCTTGGCTTGTTGATGTCCGCGGCCCTTCCAGGCGATAGGCCGGACAAGGAGATCCTGGCTTCCGAACAACTCGACAACGCCGATCTGGCCGGGGCCAAGGTTCTGATCGTCGACGACGACATTCGCAACATCTATTCGCTGACCAGCGTGCTGGAGACTTACGGTATCGAGGTGCAGCATGCCGAGCGGGGGCGGGACGGCATAGCCATGCTTGAAGAGGCACCGGACGTCGATGTCGCCCTGATCGACATCATGATGCCCGAGATGGACGGGTACGAGACAATGCGCCGGATCCGCTCCCAGCCGGAAATCGCGCACATTCCGCTGATTTCCGTCACGGCCAAGGCGATGAAAGGAGATCGCCAGAAATGTCTGGACGCCGGCGCGTCCGACTACATCGCCAAGCCCGTCGACCTCGACCTGCTCCTCGCCCTGCTGCGGGTTTGGGTCGGGGGCTCGCGCTCGCGAGCGGGGACATCGCGGGCAGACGGCGACGACCGCAATCTGATCGCGCCCCGGCGGATTTAGCCTATGGCCGCTATGGAAGCAGAAAGCAGCGAACCGTTCGAAAAGCTGGGGCCGGTTCGCGTTCTGGCTGTCGACGACGACGCGCGAAATCTCCTTGCCATTGAGGAGGCACTTGACGGGGTCGGGCAGGTGATTTGCGCCCAGTCGGGCGACGAGGCGCTGCGCTTTCTGCTCAAGGACGACTTCGCCGTCATTCTGCTGGATGTGCTGATGCCCGGTCTCGACGGCTACGAAACCGCTTCGCTGATCCGGAGGCGCGAACGTTCGAACGCCACGCCGATCATCTTTCTGACCGCCATCAACAAGGAAGAAGCACATATGTTGCGCGGCTATGACGCCGGCGCGGTGGATTATCTGTTCAAGCCATTCGACCCGTCGATGCTGCGGTCCAAGGTCATGGTCTTCGTCGATCTCTATGAAAAGACGAGGGAAATCGAACGGAATGCGGCCAGGGAGCAGTTGCTGCTTGAGCGAGCGCTGAAGGCGACCTCCGACAAGCTCGACGCCGAGCGGGCGCTGCGGCATTCCGAGGCCCGGCAGGAGACGATCCTGGCTTCGCTGCCGATCTGTTTTCACGCCCGCGCGGCCGAGGCGCCATTCGCCGCAAGCTACGTTTCCAAGGGGGTCGAGCGGTTGACGGGATTTTCTCCGGAGCGGTTCATGTCGGATCCAGATTTCGGCATCAGCCGGGTCCATCCGGCTGATCGGGACGCGGTGACAAGATCGCTTTCGGCCGCCCACGAGACCGGCTCTTATGCGTGCGAGTTCCGCTGGCGATGCGCCAATGAGGAATACCGGATATTCCTCGACCAGGGAGTGGTCGCCAGGGATGGCGCCGGGCTCGAACTGCTGGGCACCATGCAGGACATCACCGAGCAGCGCCATCTGGAAAGCCAATTGCTGCAATCGCAGCGGCTCGATGCGATCGGCAAGCTGACCGGCGGACTTGCCCACGATTTCAACAATCTGCTTGCGGCGATCCTCTCCGGGCTGAGCCTGCTGGAAAGGCAAGTGAGCCTCGACGGCAAGGCGGCCCAGGTTCTCGACATGACGCGCCGCTCCGCTTCCCAGGGCAAGGACCTCATCCAGCGCATGCTCGCCTTTTCAAGGCGCCAGGATCTGAAACCGGTTGCCGTGCGGATGTCGAGCCTGGGAGACACGATGACCGGCCTTGTGGCGCCGATCCTGGGCGGCCTGGTGCGCTTCGACTGGCATGTCGGTGACGACATATGGCCGGTGCATGCGGACCCGGCGCAGCTTGAGCTTGCTTTGATGAACCTGGTCTTCAATGCCCGCGACGCGATGCCTTCCGGCGGGACAATCTGCGTCAGGGCCCACAATCGCAGCGTCGGCCATTCCGGCCAGGGGCTTGCCGCGGGCGACTATGTCAGGCTTGCGGTCGAGGACACCGGGACAGGTATCGCCGCGGATGTCATCAGCAAGGTGATCGAGCCGTTCTTCACGACAAAGCCGATCGGGAAGGGCACGGGTCTGGGCCTCAGCACTGTCTATGGTTTCGCCAAGCAGTCGGGTGGCACGCTCAGGATTGACAGCGAGCTTGGCCACGGCACCACCATGGAGCTCTGGCTGCCCCGTTCACGCGAGGCGCAAGACGTTACCGCCAGGGATGAGCTCGTTTTCGAAGCCAGTGCCGCCAACAATGCCGGCACGGACCTCCCGACGGCGGTTGAGGATCAGTTGCCGACTGTTCTGCTCGTCGACGACAGTCAATCCCTGCGGGAGTTGACGGCGATGTCGCTGCGGCAATCGGGTTTCGACGTGACGGCGTTTTCCGGCGGCGCCCAGGCACTGGCCGCCATCGAAAAGGAACCGGACCGTTTCGACGTCATCGTAACCGACTTCGCCATGCCGCTCATTTCGGGCATCGACGTCATCCGCTTCGCCCGAAGCCTGCGCGCGGATTGGCCGGCACTCATCGTCACGGGCTACGCCGATGCCGAGAAGATCTCGGACCGCCCTCACGACGTGGCGTTGATCAGCAAGCCCTTCGAAGATGCCCATTTGGTAGCAGCCATTCGATCAGCTTCGCGCCGCCGCTGAAGGCCGTGGTTCGGGGGAGCCGCGCTTGTCGTCGGTCTCCGCAGGCGCTTAGCCGACCTCCCAATTTCTCGCACCAGCTGCCGAGTTGCCCCTTGCCGTTAACCATTCGTTAACCATTAACCCCCTAGCGTTTACCTCTCAGTAAGGATTCGCTGGCCGTGACCTTTGCCGCCCCCGTCGAAACAAAATCCATTCGTTTTCGCGCCCGTTCTTTCGTGGCCTTTACGCTCACGCCGGAGGCGCCGATTTCCGCCTGGCTGGAGGGGCTGGATCACTGGATCGGCAATTCGCCGGGGTATTTTGCGGGACGGCCGGTGGTGCTCGATCTGAACGTGCTGAAGCCCGAAATCGCCGACATCGGGCTGCTGGTTGCTTCGCTCGGTGCGCGAGGCATCCGGGTCTATGCGATAGAGCTTGAAGGCGCCTCGCTCGGGCTTGACCTGCCGCCGTTGCTTAGCGGCGCCAAGGAGGCCACCACGGATGGCCTGCTGTCGCAGCCCGGCCGCAAGGGCAAGGCGGAGGCGGCTGATGAAGCCGGCCAGCTGGAAACGGTGTTTTCGGATCGCGGCAAGGATGCCGGCAAGGCCGGCGAAGTAAAGGCCGGCGAAGTCAAGGCAGGCGAGGGCAAGGCCGGCGAAGCCAGGGCCGAGGTGGGCAAGGGCAAGGCGGCCAAGGCCGCGGAAGCAGGCGCGATCGAAACTGTCCAGGCCGGCACGCTTATGGTCAAGTCGCCGATCCGCTCGGGTCAGTCGATCTTCCATCCACATGGCGATGTCATCGTTTTGGGCTCGGTCGCGTCCGGCTCCGAAATCATCGCGGCGGGCTCTATCCATGTCTATGGCACCTTACGCGGCCGCGCCATCGCCGGCTCGCAGGGCAATCGCTCGGCACGCATCTTCTGCCGCAAGAACGAGGCGGAGCTGATTTCGATCGACGGCTGGTACACCACCGCCGAAGAGATGGAAGGCGTCTCGCGCGGCAAGGCCGTGCAGGCCTTCCTCGAAGGCGACATGCTCGCCGTCGTGCCGCTGAACTAGGGCGGCGCGATGCTGACGCCCGGCTTCACGGTTCCGGCCCGGACAAGCGCTGAGGCATCGCCGCGCGCAAGCCTCGGACCGGTTTGGGATGGCATGATGGCAGGCTCTGACAACAGCCGTGCGGCGCATGGCACAACAAACGACAACAGGCAACGGAGGCTTTTTCCATGGGCAAGGTAGTGGTCGTCACATCGGGCAAGGGGGGCGTCGGCAAGACCACCTCGACGGCCGCGCTGGGTGCCGCGGTCGCCAAGACCGGCAAGAAGGTGGCGCTGGTCGATTTCGACGTCGGCCTGCGCAATCTCGACCTGATCATGGGCGCCGAGCGGCGCGTCGTGTTCGACCTCGTCAACGTCATCCAGGGCCAGGCCAAGCTGTCGCAGGCGCTGATCCGCGACAAGCGCGTCGACACGCTGTTCCTGCTGCCGGCGTCGCAGACGCGGGACAAGGACGCGCTGACCGAGGACGGCGTCGGCGAGGTGATCGACAAGCTGCGCTCGGTCTTCGACTATGTCTTCTGCGACAGCCCGGCCGGCATCGAGCGCGGCGCGCAGCTCGCCATGCGCTTTGCCGACGAGGCCGTCATCGTCACCAATCCGGAAGTGTCGTCGGTGCGCGATTCCGACCGCATCATCGGTCTGCTCGACGCCCGCACCATGCGCGCCGAACAGGGCGAGCAGATCGCCAAGCATGTGCTGGTCACGCGCTATGACGCGGCGCGCGCCGCGCGGGGAGAAATGCTCTCGATCGACGACGTGCTGGAAATCCTGTCGGTGCCGCTGCTCGGCATCATCCCGGAAAGCCAGGATGTGCTGCGCGCCTCCAACCTCGGTTCGCCGGTGACGCTGTCGGAACCGCTCAACAACGCCGCCAAGGCCTATCTCGAAGCGGCACGGCGGCTTGAAGGCGAAGACTTACCGGTGGTGGTTCCCTTCGAACGCAAGGGTTTCCTCGACCGTCTGCTCGGAAGGAGGGCCGCATGAGCATCCTCGACCTCTTCAAGCGGCGCACCAGCGCGCCGGTGGCGCGCGAGCGGCTGCAGGTGCTGCTCGCCTATGAGCGCCGCAGCCGTGGCCAGCCCGACCTCGTCTCCATTCTGCGCGAGGAAATCATGGCTGTGATCGCCAAGCATGTGCAGATCGACCAGGACTATCTCCAGGTGTCGATGGATCGGGGCGAGACCATGTCGACGCTGGAAATCGACATCCAGATCCCCAACAAGAGCGCCGTGCCGCTGGCCATGGCGGGGTAAAAACGGTGCGCCTTTTCCTCGCCCCGCTCCACAGGGGGCGAGGAACCCGGATTGCCGGGCCGGCACCGCCGGTTTTCGTCCAGATCAGTTCAGCGAAAATCTCGACCTGAAGCCCGCGGCGCTGTTGCGATTGGGATAATCCTGATCCGGTATCGCAACGCCCAGATGAGTGCACAGCGGTTCCCAGCCATCGCCAAGAGCGTGGACCAGCAGCCGCTCCGGTGGCACTTCGGCGTACACCGCACGGACATTGGCCTCGTAGCAGGCAATGGCATGCGCTCGATCGCCGGACCGGCCGCCGAACACCTGCCTGGCGATCAGGGCGAGGCCCAGCGATTCTTGATCGACGCTTTGCTCAAGTCCCGCCGCGATCGTTTTTTCAAAACTTTCCCACCAGCTTTCGGCCGAGCGGTAGGTCAGGATCACCCTGGCATTCGGATAGAATTCGATCAGTTCGCGCCAGTAGTACGCCGAAGGCCAGTCCAGGCAGGAGACATAGCCCGACAGCAGCTGGTTCCAGTCCGGCGCGGCACCTTGGGCCAGCGCACGCCACATCCGTTTCTGCTCCTCGTTGCCGATCACTTCATGCATGTGGTGACAGGGGCCGTAGCCGAGAATGGCCAGCGCCTCGCGCATCGAATCCGTGCCCGTTCGGCCAAAGCCGGTTCCGATCACCTTGATCGACATCTCCATCCCCTCCCGTTCGACCTGCAAGCCGTTTGCTGGCAGCATATCAGGCTGCACACCGAATATGCACGAGAAGCGTTGACATCGCCGCGAACGCTACGGTCTGTGCCAGCCCGGGACCCGGCACTGGCTGTCGCGGCGGTGCAAATCCCCAAATGTCTGAAATTTACATTTCCCTAGGGGGGCTTCCCCTGCGGAATAAGCGGATGTAAGGATACATATTAGCAGTTTGTTAAATATCTGGTTTTCTTTGCGTAAGAGGGAGTTCCGTATGAACTTCAAGAGCCTGATCAAGCGTGCTGAAGACGTAGACGACGCACTCCAGGAGTTGCAGGACGATCTGGCGGACGCCCTGGATGCCAGCCTCGACAGCGAATTCGAGGCACCGCCGCAGGGCGACGATGTCCCCGATGACGCGCCGACCGTCTCGCCACCCCAGGCCGATGCGGCGCAAGCGGAGGGCGCGGACAATCCCGACGATGCGGGCAACGCCGACACCGCCGAAACCACGCCACGACTGACGCCCCATGCCCAGACCCGGCTCGCGGCGTTGAACGCCTTCGAAGGAATGTTCCACGACGCCAGGGATTATCTGGATGAGATCAACGGCAAATTGTCGGAAATCTCGACCTCGCACCATCTGACGCGCGAATTCCTCAACATCCTCCACACCGACATTCTTCGCGCCAACGAGCTGGAGCTCGCAAACGCCGGCCTGATCGCCGAGCAAAGAGCGCTGTCGGAAAAGCTGCACGACACGGCGGCCAAGCTGCGCGAGCGTGACAGCACGTGCGAAGTGCTGCAGCAGCGCGAGACAGACCTGGTCCAGGACCGGGATGCGCTTCGCACAGCGCTCGCGGCGGCAAGGCTCGAGCTCGCCGAGATGGGCAATGCCAGCGCCAAACGCGACGCGGAATTCGGCGACATCGCCAACCGGCTGACCGCCAGGACGGTCGAGGCCAACAGGCGCTTGCGCGAGAGCAAGATGCTGCGGGAAAAACATGTCAGCCTGTCGGTCGAACTCGACAAGGTGCTGAAGCGGGAGAGCCAGGCGCGCCACAGGCTGGACGAGCTTTCGGCAGTCCACGCCAGCGAAGCGGCGCGCCTTGCCGAACTGATGGCGGCGCTCGGCAAGAGCGAGAAAGAGGAGATCCGGCTGCAGAAGGCGCTCGAGGCCACACAGGCGAAGCTGGCGGAAAAGACCGAAACGGCCAGCCTGATGGAAGGCGACTGGGAAGCCGAACGGGCTCGCGGCCAGACGGAGATGCGCGGATTGCGGTCCGAGATCCAAGACCTGGAATCGCGGCTGGAACGGGCCTCGAACGAGAACAGTGCGGCCGCCGCCGAAATCGCCAGGCTCAAGACCGATCTGGACGACGCAGTGGCCGAAAAGAAAATCGCCGATGAAAGATTGTCCGCGCTCACCGACGAGAACGAAGCCGACAAGCTGAGTCTTTCGAAAGCGAACGCCAATCTTTCGCAACTTGCGCTGCAACAGGCATCGGAGGACATACAACGGGACGTCCAGCGGCAGGAATGCGAGGATCTGCGGGCCGAAATCGCGTCGCTCAATGCCCGGATCAAGGAATTGCTGCCCTACGAGCGGCTCCACAAGGCGACCAACGGCAAATCGCGCGAGGGCGAGGTGGTGGAGATCGCTGCCGTGGTGGCTGAGAAAGCCCGTGCAACGGGCAGGCGTCCCATCCGCAGGAATCTGCGCGCCACGTCGTAGCGCGCTTCGCAGGCCTCGTTGCTTGGCAGTCCCCGCATTGGGCTGCCTTTCGCGATGTGGACGGGCCTGACCCAATCACACCGCCGCGAACACCACCGTCTGCGCCAGCCCGCCGCCCTGGCGGTTCTCCAGCGTCACGGTGCCGCCGTAGCGCTCGATGATCTCCTTGGCGATGGCGAGGCCGAGGCCGGCGCCTGGAATGGATTGCTGGCGGCCGGGGTCGACGCGGAAGAAGGGCTCGAAGGCCTTGTGGATGAGGTCGGGCGGAATGCCCGGGCCGACGTCCGATATGGAGAGCACGGCGCGCCTGTCGGCGAGGTCGAGCGCGATCGTGCAGGCCTTGCCGTGGGTGGCGGCGTTGACGACCAGATTGCGCAGGGCGCGGCGCAGGCCGAGCGCGCCGGCGCGGACCGCAACCCTGTCCAGATGCCCGATCGAGACGGAATGGCCGAGCGTGACCATCTCGGCAGATATGTCGCGCACCATCTTTTCCAGGTCGAGCGGCTCGACGGCATCCTGGTTCACCTCCTCGCGCACCAGGCGGATGGCGCTGTCGGCGATGCGGTCGAGCTCGTCGAGGTCGTGCAGCCACTTGTCGCGCTCCTCGTCGAGGAATTCGGCGCGCAGCCGCATGCGCGTCATCGGCGTGCGCAGGTCGTGGCCGGCGGCGGCCACCAGCCGCATGCGGCTTTCCATGGCGGTCTTCAGCCTGGACGAGAGCTGGTTCAGTGCGTGCGCCGTGGCCTTGACCTCGGCCGAGCCCACCTCCGGCACCGGCGCCAGCACGCCGTCGCTGCCGATCTTGGAGACGGTGGCCTCCAGCATTTCGAGCGGCCGGATCAGCACCGAGGTGAAATAGACAGAGACGGCGGTGGCGCCGGCCACGATCAGCGAGATCCAGCCGGCAAGAACCAGCCATTCGCGCCTGGGCGGATCGATATGTGCTATTTCGAGGATCGCCCACCGGCTGTCGGGCAGGCGCATCGAGGCACGTTGGCTGGGTTCACCCGGTTTGTCGCTGACAATGGCCAGCACGTCGAAGCCGCGGCGGCGCAGCAGATCATTGAGCATCGCCGTCTCCTGCCGGTCCACCTTGCCATCCGCCGGCCGGTCGCTGAATTGCACTCGCAGCACATCCGGTATCGGCCCCGGCAGCAGCCGCACCACGAGTTCCATCTGCTGGGCAACCCATGGCACGACGAGTTCCGGCGGCGGCCCGCCGCCGCGCACGCTGAGGACCGCCGCCGTCGCCAGGCCGACGACACCGACGATGGAGGCGACCAGCAAAAGGATGAGGCGGCGGCGCAGCGAGTTCACGCCTGCGCCTCCACCGTCTCGACGCGCGCGGTTAGCTGGTAGCCGCCATTGCGCACCGTCTTGAACAGCGGCCCGTCGCCGGTGTCGGTGAATTTGCGGCGCAGCCGGCTCATCAGCACGTCGACCGAGCGTTCGAGCGGGTCGCGTTCGCGGCCTTGTGTGAGATCAAGCAGCTGGTCGCGCGACAGCAGCCGGCCGGGGCGGTCGAGGAACACCTGCAACAGGTCGAATTCGGCGCCGGTGAGATCGACGGCCGCGCCCTGCGCATCCGTCACCTTGCGGGTGTCTGGCTCCAGCCTGTAGCTGGCGAAGCGGTAGGCGCGGGGCGGAGGCGCGGGCGCCGCTTCTTCCGGCGTCGAGCGCCTGAGCACGGCGCGGATGCGGGCGATGAGCTCGCGCGGGTTGAACGGCTTGCCGAGATAGTCGTCGGCGCCGAGTTCCAGCCCGATGATGCGGTCGACATCCTCCTTCAGCGCCGTCAGCAGGATGACGGGAATATGCGGCTTGCGGTCGCGCAAGGCCCGGCAGATGTCGAGCCCCGAACCATCCGGCAGCATGACGTCGAGCACGGCCAGGTCGAACTGGCCAGTGGCCAGCTTCTGCTCGCATTCGCGCCTGTCGGCCGCCACCGAGACGCGAAAACCCTGGCCATCGAGATAGCGTCCGAGCAGTGTGCGGATTTCGCGGTCGTCGTCGACGACGAGGATATGGGGTTGTGACTGCATTATCGTGCCCTTGCCCATGATCCCGGGCTTGTCCTGATTATAGGGAGCGCGCGTGCAAGCGGCATGGAAAATTGCAACCCAATGTTTCTGGCCGGGGGATGGCAACATTCGGAAACAAATTGCCCTTTTGCGGAAACCTTCGGCAACATGCCGACGCGAAGCAGACAAACACGCTTCCTATCCTCCTGACGTCCAAAGCATGGAAAGGAATACCGTATGCGAAGCAGACTTCTTGCGCTCGGCCTGTTTTCCGCCGCCGCCATCCACCCCGCGCTGGCGGCGCAGCCCGACCCGGGCGCGGCGCCAGGCGGGCCGCCGCCTGCCATGGCAATGCAGGATGGAACGGACCATGGCTCGATGCCGCATCCTTCGCAAGGATGGGGTCCGCAAGGTTTTGGCCCGCACAGTTTCGGCCCGCAAGGCTTCGGCCCCCGCCGCGTGGGGCCGCCGCCGGAATTCATGCTGGCCGCCCGGCTCGCCGCGCTCGAAACACGCGTCGGCATCCGCAGCGAACAGCTCGACGCCTGGCGCGACTACACCAGCGCGCTGCAGGCGGTGCTTTCGCCACCGCGGCCGGACCGTGGTCCGGGTGGCACTGGCGGGCCTGGAGGGCCGGATGGCGGGCCGCAGGCGAAAGGCCCCGATGCAGGGCCGGCCGGCAAGCCCGATCCGTTCGCCTTCCAGGAAAGGATGGCAGACGACGTCACGGCGCGTGCGGCTTCGGCCGCCAAGCTGAAGGACGCGATCGCCGAGCTGCGCGCCAAGCTCACGCCTGAACAGCTCGAAATCCTCGTTTCGGCGGAACGCCCCCATGGACCACCCCCCGGTCCATGGGGCGGCCCGCCGAATGACGCAGTCGGTCCGGCAGGCCCGCCCAATGATGGCCCGATGCCGCCGCCCCCGCCCGGGAACGGCTGACAACCGACCGGCTGCGCCGGCCGGCCCCGGTACCCAACCCGTTCCCGGGCCGGCCGGGTTTCCTTCTCCGGGATGGCGGATCGCGCCTTCCCGGATTCACCCCATGCAACAAGGCACGACAATGTGGGAAGCCCTGATGCTGCTGCGGCTGATCGCATCGGCCAGCCCGAAATATTCGTTCGGCCGGCGCATCGATCATGCCGCAACGCCGCCGGCCTTGCCGGTCGACACGCTGCAAGGCGCGATCCGGCTGGAATTCGCCGCCTGGCGCCTGTCGCTGCCGATCTCGCGGCACGCCGATGGCCACGGAAATCATGACCGCAAGATCGCGTGAGACCTGGCAAGGCGCTTGGCATGTCGGTGCTGATCGGCATAATGGCGCGGAGGGCATCGCGGCCAGCCATCCGATCCTCGGGTGCGCTCCAGCCAGGAAGAAGGAGCGCGACATGAGCCGCTTCGAAGCACCGCTCGACGCCGCCCGCAAGTGGGCGCGACCCCTCGTCACGACATCGTCCGCCTCAAGCCTCACCTGCGACCGCCGGCGTTCGGCCTCGCTTTGCATTGGCCAAAGCCCAGGCGGTCACCGCCTGGCCAAAGCCCAGGCGGTCACCGCACCTCCAGCGAAAGATCATTCAGCCATGTCCATGCAGTCTAGGCAGTCCTCCCCGCCAGTTCGCCGGCTCGCGTCCTGGACGGCGCTTGCCGCGGCTCTTCTCCTGGCGGCCTGCTCACAAGAGGGCGGCAAGGCTCCCGCAGGCATGGGCGGCGTCGGCAAACCGGAAGTCGGCGTCGTCACGCTGCATCCGCAATCGGTGGCGATCACAGCCGAACTGTCGGGGCGCACGGCGGCCTCGCTGATCGCCGAGGTGCGTCCACAAGTGAACGGCATCATCCAGCAACGACTGTTCAAGGAAGGCAGCGAGGTGGCGGCGGGACAGCCGCTCTACCTCATCGACCCGGCGAGCTACAAGGCGGCTTATGACAGCGCGGTCGCGGCGCAGCAGAAGGCGGCGGCGGCGGTGCCTACCGCGCAGGCCAAGTTCGACAGATACGCCGGCCTGTTGAAGCAGAACGTTGTTTCCAAACAGGATTATGATGACGCCGCCGCCACGCTTGCGCAGGCCCAGGCGGATGTGGCTTCCGCCAAGGCGAGCGCCGAAACCGCGCGCATCAGCCTCGACCGCACCTCGATCACCGCGCCGATCGCAGGCCGCATCGACAAGTCCACGCTGACACCGGGCGCGCTGGTGACCGCCAACCAGGAGACGGTGCTGACCACGATCCGCTCGCTCGATCCGATCAATGTCGACGTCACGCAGTCGAGCACCAATTTGCTCAACCTGCGCCAGGCGATCTCGGAAGGGCGGCTGAAGTTCAGCGGCCCCAATGTCAGCGTTAAGCTGAAGCTCGAGAACGGCACCATCTACGCGCAGACCGGCAAGCTGGAATTCGCCGGCGCCAATGTCGACCAGACCACCGGCACGTTCGCGCTCAGGGCCGAGTTTCCCAATCCCGACCGCCTGCTTCTGCCGGGCATGTATGTGCGGGCGCTGGTCGAGGAGGGCGTTGCCCAGAACAGTTTTCTCGTGCCGCAGCGCGCCGTCACCCGCAATACGAAGGGTGAGGCGACGGCCATGGTCATCAATGCGCAGGGCAAGGTCGAGACGCGCGTGCTCGCCGTGCGCAACACCGTCGGCAACAGCTGGCTGGTCGACAGCGGCGTGGGCGATGGTGACCGTGTCATCGTCGAGGGCCTGCAGCTCGTGCGCCCCGGCGGCGATGCGACCGGCGTCGAAGTGACGATCGACGAGGCGACCGGTGAGATCAAGGATCGCGGCCAGACCTCCGCCTTGCCGGCCCCATCCAAGGTGGCCAGCACCGGCCAGCAACCCGCCGCGTCGACCGGGAACTGAGACGATGTCAGCATTTTTCATCAACCGGCCGATCTTCGCCTGGGTGATCGCCATCGTGATCATGCTGGGCGGTCTGCTCGCACTCACCACGCTGCCGATCTCGCAATATCCGCAGATCGCGCCGACCACGGTCAATATCAGCGCCACCTATCCGGGCGCGGACGCCCAGACGGTCGAGAACTCGGTGACCAAGGTCATCGAGCAAGGCATGACCGGCATCGACAACCTCGATTACATGACGGCGACGTCGACCTCGACCGGTTCTGCGTCGATCACGCTGACCTTCACCAGTTCGGCCGACCCCGACACCGCCCAGGTGCAGACGCAGAACAAGCTGCAGCTGGTGCAGTCGCAACTGCCGCAGGTAGTGCAGAGCAACGGCATCACCGTCTCCAAATCCTCGACCGGCTTCCTGATGGTCATCGGCTTCGTCTCCAGCGACGGCAAGATGAACTCGACCGACCTCGCCGACTATGTCGACGCCACCGTCAACGACACGCTGAAGCGCGTCGAAGGCGTGGGCTCGACGCAGCTCTTCGGCTCGGGCTATGCGATGCGGATCTGGCTCGACCCCGACAAGCTGGCCAAATACGCGCTGATGCCAAGCGACGTGGCGAGTGCCATCGAGGCGCAGAACACGCAGGTTTCGGCCGGCCAGCTCGGTGGTCTGCCGGCGCGCAAGGGCCAGCAGCTCAACGCCACGGTGACCGCCAAGAGCCGGCTGCAAACCGCCGAACAGTTCCGCAATATCATCCTGAAGAGCCAGACGGACGGCTCGCTGGTCCGCCTCAACGACGTCGCCACCGTCGAACTCGGCGCCGAAAGCTATACAACGCAAGCCAACTACAACGGCAAGCCGGCGGCGGGCGTCGCCGTCAACCTGGCGACCGGTGCCAACGCGATCAGCACCGCCGAAGCGGTGCGCTCGACGATAAACCGGCTGAGCTCGACCTTCCCGCAAGGCGTCGAGGTCGTCTATCCCTACGACACCTCGCCCTTCGTGCGGCTGTCGATCGAGGAGGTGGTCAAGACGCTGGCCGAGGCGATCGTGCTGGTGTTCCTGGTGATGTTCATCTTCCTGCAGAATTTGCGGGCGACGATCATCCCGACAATCGCGGTGCCGGTGGTGCTGCTGGGCACGTTCGGCGTGCTGTCGCTGTTCGGCTATTCGGTCAACACGCTGACCATGTTCGCCATGGTGCTGGCCATCGGCCTGCTCGTCGACGACGCCATCGTCGTGGTCGAGAATGTCGAACGCGTCATGCAGGAGGAAGATCTGTCGCCGAAAGAAGCGACGCGAAAATCGATGAACGAGATCACCGGCGCGCTGGTCGGCATCGCCACCGTGCTGTCGGCGGTGTTCGTGCCGATGGCCTTCTTCGGCGGCTCGACCGGCATCATCTACCGGCAGTTCTCGGTGACCATCGTCTCGGCCATGGTGCTGTCCGTGCTGGTGGCGCTGGTGCTGACGCCGGCACTGTGCGCCACGATCCTGCGGCGGCCGAAGGACCATGCCACGCAGACCGGTCCGTTCGGCTGGTTCAACAGGATGTTCGATCGCGGCACGACGGCCTATCGCGACGGCTCGCACGGCATCATCAACCGGTCGTGGCGATTTCTTGCCATCTTCCTCGCCATTGTCGTCGCCATGGGCTGGATGTTTGCGCGGTTGCCGAGCTCGTTCCTGCCGGAAGAGGACCAGGGCATCCTGATCACCAGCGTGCAATTGCCGGTCGGCGCCACACAGGACCGCACGGAGCGCGTGCTGAAGCAAGTCACCGACCACTATCTCAACGACGAAAAGGACGCCGTCGACGGGGTCTTCACCGCGTCGGGCTTCGGCTTCGGCGGAGCCGGGCAGAATGTCGGCATCGGCTTCGTGCGGCTGAAGGATTTCGCCCAGCGCAAGTCGCCCGCAATGGCCGCGCAGGCGATCGCCGGCCGCGCCATGGGCGCGTTCTCCAAGATCAGGGATGCGCAGGTCTTCGCGCTGGCGCCCCCGGCCATCCAGGGCTTCGGCAACACCAACGGCTTCGATTTCTACCTGCAGGACGTCAACGGCGCCGGCCATGACGCGCTGATCCAGACGCGCAACCAGCTTCTGGCCTTGGCTGGGCAGAGCAAGGTGCTCGCAAACACGCGTCCCAACGGCCAGGAGGACCAGCCGCAATTCTCGGTCGACATCGACCAGGAGAAGGCGAGCGCGCTGGGCGTCAGCCTTGCCGACATCAACAACACGTTGTCCAGCGCCTGGGGCAGCGATTACGTCAACGACTTCATCGATCGCGGACGGGTGAAGCCGGTCTACATGCAATCGGACGCGAATTTCCGCATGCAGCCGGAGGATCTCGACAAATGGCAGGTCCGCAATTCAAGCGGCGCCATGGTGCCGTTCTCGGCCTTTGCCTCCAGCCACTGGACATTCGGTTCGCCCCGGCTCGAACGCTATAATGGTTCGGCCGCGGTCGAGATCCAGGGCGCGGCGGCAGCGGGCGTGAGCTCGGGTGCGGCGATGGACGAGATCGACAAACTCGTCGCGCAACTGCCGGCCGGCTATTCGCATGAATGGACCGGGCTGTCGCATCAGGAGCGGCTTTCGGGCAACCAGGCGATGTCGCTCTATGCGATCTCGGCCTTGGTCGTGTTCCTGTGCCTGGCCGCGCTCTATGAGAGCTGGTCGATCCCGTTCGCGGTGATGCTGTCGGTACCGATCGGCATCTTCGGCGCGCTGCTGGCGGCAAGCCTGTTCGGCCAGACCAACGACGTCTATTTCAAGGTCGGCCTGCTGACCACGATCGGCCTCGCCGCCAAGAACGCCATCCTGATCGTCGAGTTCGCCATTGAACGGCAGGCGGCCGGCATGGGGCTGGTGGAGGCAACGCTCGAGGCGGCGCGACAGCGGTTGCGGCCGATCCTGATGACGTCGCTGGCCTTCATCCTCGGCGTCACGCCGCTTGCGATCGCCAGCGGCGCCGGCTCGGGCGCGCAGAACTCCGTCGGCATCGGCGTGATGGGCGGCATGATCGCCGCGACCGTGATCGGTGTGTTCCTGGTGCCGCTGCTGTTCGTCACGGTGCGGCGCATCTTCAAGGGCAGGGTGGCCAAACCAGATCCCGGGCAGGATAAGGGCGAAACGCCGGTGACGGCCAACCAGCAGTAAGGGTTCTTCACATGAGAGGTTTTGAACGTGGCTCGGTGGCCGCGAGGCCCAGCGCTCGCTCTACTCGGCCGAGGATTCGCTGTTGCAGAGCCGCGTCCTTCTGGCGACCGACTACATCGCCCTCAACAAGGCGCTCTGCGGCGGCTGGGACGGCGCGGTCGACAGCGCCAGGCCCGAAATCGTCGACGGCAAGACCGGTCCGCGGCTGGCGAAGGTGGCCGGCCAGAGTTGACCGGTTCGGGTTCCTGCAGGGGTTCCAGGCTGGGGAACGCTTGCAATGCGATGCCATCATCAAGGTGAATTATCTTGGCGACGGCCTGGATTTCACCATGGCGCTGCCGTTGCGCGGGACCAGGCCGGCGCGGGCCTAGTCCTGATGCCGGTGAAAGTGGCACTTTTGGCGATAGCTCGCGCATCGCTTCGCTGATATTGGTGGCGTCCAGAAAATTCCTGGATGCAAGAGATGATATCGAATTCAGATAAGGCGGAAACGGTCGAGCAGTTGCTGGAAACGCCCGACCTTGCCAGCGCGCTGGAAAGCGAACAGTTCAAGAAGTTCCTCGACCAGGTGCCGATTGCCATCGCCGTTTCGGACCTCGGCGGGCAGGAACGTGTCGTCTATGCCAATCCGGAGTTCGAGAAACTGTCGGGCCTGAAGGCGGCCAGCCTCGCCCAGAAGCATTGGGCGGCACTTTCCGGCATTGGCCTGCACCAGCAGAAGGACAGCGCGCTGTCTGATGCGGTGGTCGACGGGACCGATTTCGTCGGCACGTTCCGGCTCGAGCGGGCCGAGGACAAGCCTGCGATCGTCGACGTCTATTCCAACGTCATCGAGGATGACAACGGCAAGGCCTGCTTCCGGCTGGTGGCACTGGTCGACGTCTCGGCCCATGGCGAGACCGAAGATGCGCGCTCGATCGAGGAGCGCGTCCGCGAGAAAGACACGCTGCTGCGGGAGTTGCAGCACCGGGTGAAGAACAATCTGCAGATGATCACCGCCCTGATCCGCCTCGAAACGCGCAATGCGACCGAGCCGGACCGGAAACGCTTCGAAAGACTGGCCGGCCGCGTCGACGCCTTGGCCATCCTCTATCAAACGCTATCGGGCGAGGAGCACAAGGAGGAGGTCGATCTCGGCGTCTATCTGAGCCAGATCGCGTCAGCCGTGATGAGTTCGCATGCTGTCGAGGGCATTCGCCTCGACATGAAGGTGGACACCTACCCGGTTTCGATCAACGTTGCCATGCCCACCGGCCTGGTGGTCAACGAATTGCTGACCAATGCGCTCAAGCATGCATTTCGCGGGCGTGACAGCGGCACGATCACGTTGCACAGCGTCGTGAACGGGGATGGCTGCCGCGTCGTCGTCGCCGATGACGGGATCGGGTTGCCGGAAGGCGAGAGCTGGCCCAAGCAAGGCAAGCTCGGCGCGCTCATCGCACAATCGCTGACAGAGAACGCCAAGGCTGAGTTCGACGTGACTTCCAGCGCCGACGAAGGCACGCGGGTCACGATCGTGTTCAAGCGCTCCGCCGCCGCGGCCTAGGGCAATTCCAGGAAACCAACTGGTTAGGGCGGGTTCGGCGTTCTGCCAAATCCAGTCTGGAGCGGCGATCCTGCGCATGCTGCGCGACGACGGTCCGCAGTCGTGCCGAACTGGCGCGGCGCACGGCGCTTTCGCCCACCACGCTGACCGACTACGGCGCATCTGCTCAGGGCAGGGACCGTCGTCGAACTCAACCAGGCCGCCGCCAGCGACGCGTCCGTGGGCCGGCGGCCATCGGTGTCGCGCCGGTGCCCGATGCCCTGTCGGTGGCGGAATCGCCCTACGGCATCGGCCGCCTCTGGCCGTGCCCCTATTGAGGCATCCGCGCTGTCTCACGACAGCCGGGCCGGTTCATCCTATTGCATGCTGCCGGGCAGGTTTTCGCCTCGCGGCATGGAGGATGAAGCACAAGTGACATCAATGCCGCTTGCCAGCCGCGAAGCCGCACCCTTGCCGGTCGCGGCGCTGATGGGGGCCATGGTGTCGATCCAGATCGGCGCCACCTTCGCCAAGACGCTGTTTCCGGTGATCGGCGCGCAAGGCACGACGACGCTCAGGCTGGTCATCGGCGCGCTGATGCTGATCGCGGTGCTGCGGCCCTGGCAGGTACGGCCCTCGCGCGCCACCATGCCGTGGCTCATCGCCTATGGGGTGACGCTGTGCGCGCTCAACCTTCTGTTCTACGCGGCACTTGCCAGGATCCCGCTTGGCGTCGCGGTGGCGCTGGAGTTTTCCGGTCCGCTGCTGGTGGCGACACTGACCTCTCGGCGGGCCAGCGACTTTGCCTGGATCGCACTTGCGGTCGCCGGCATCGTGCTGTTGTCGCCCTTCATCCACTCGCTAAAGCCGCTCGACCCGATTGGCGTGATGCTGGCGCTGGCGGCCGGCGGGTTCTGGGCACTCTATATCGTTCTGGCGCAGAAGGCGGGCGCGGAACTCGGCACCCGCATCACCGCCTATGGCATGGCGATCGCCGCTGTGCTGGTGCTGCCCTTTGGCATTGCCGAGGCGGGAAGCGGCCTGCTCGCGCCGTCGATCCTGGTCAGCGCGCTGCTCGTCGGCCTGTTCTCGAGCGCGCTGCCGTTCTTCCTGGAGATGGTGGCGCTGACCCGCATGCCGGCGCGCATCTATGGCACGCTGACCTGCCTCGAGCCGGGGCTTGGCGCGCTGGCCGGGTTCCTGTTCCTGCGGGAAAGCCTGACCACGCCGCAATTGGCCGGCATCGCCGCCGTGATCGTGGCCGCTGCCGGCACCGCGCTGACCTCGAAGCCGCCGGTGCCGTCGCCGGAGTAGGGGGCGGACGCCAGGACCGCCCGGCGACGTCAATTTGGCGCGAGCCGGCGGCCTGTTGTCGTCAGAACTTGACGCTGAGGTTTGCCTTGGCGCCGTTGTCGAAGGCGCCACCACCGAACTGCCCGGAATAGGACAGGCCGAGCGTGGCATTGGGCGACACTTTCATGTCGATGCCAGCTTCGATAACCGCCGCGTCCCTGGCGATCGGCACGCCGGCGATGGTGAAGGCGTCGCCGCCGGCGAAGGCGAAACTTGAGGTCGGCGTGACGTCGCCGAAAGCGTGGCGCCAGCCAAGCATGCCGCGCGCGGTGGCATTGACGCCGCCAAGCCCAAAATCGGTCGAGCCGCGCAAGCCGAGCGTGGCGAAGGTGACGTTGCTGCTCGCGCCGGCGCTGGTCAAGGCCGCCGCACCGCCGGTTTCGCTGAAGCCGTCAGTGTGCAGGCTGACATAAGCGAGGTTAGCGAAGGGTTCGAACTTGAAGCTCCCGCCGGTCTCGGCCTTGTAGGCGAGTTCGCCGAACATCTGCGCGGTGCCCGCATCGTAGTCGGCCGAGAGCTGATCGGCAAAACCGGTGAAGGCGACGGAGCGCTTGGTCGAGAGGCTGCTCCAGCTGTAGGCAGCACCGGTGCGGAAGGCGATGGCGCCCCAATTGGTGCCGCCATAGAGGCCGAGATGGTAGCTGTCGCTCTTGCCGGAGGAATTGCGATCGGCGGCGTTGAAGGAGGAATGGCTGTAGCCGCCGAGAACACCGACGCGCCAGCCGCCGACCAAAGTGTCGGCGCCGGCCAGTAGGCCGCCGGTCGAGCGGTCGAAGGTGGCGGCGTTGCCGTCGCTGTCGCTACTGCCCCTGGAACCGAACGCCTGGCCCCAGACGGCGAAGCGATCGGTATCGGCGGCGACCATTTCGGGGCCGCCCTCACCATAGGCCATGACCGGAAGTGCCGCCGCCGCGCCGGCATCGCCGAAGGCGGCGATGCGGCTGTTGGCGGCGTCGCGGATGAAGCGGGAGTCCTCGATCAGCAGGCCCTTGGCCGAGGCATGGATTTCGCCGGAAAGCTGGTCGAAAGCGTCCTGGGCGGCTGCCTCGCTCGGCAAGGCAAAGATGGCATCGAAGAGCGGATTGCCGGCGCCAAGGCTTTCGGCGCCGCCGCCGGTGGCGATCTGGTTCGGCGTCAGGCCTACACTGGCAAAGCTTGCCTTGGCCAGGTTGAGATAGACATTGTTCGCGTCATAGGTGAGCGTCGGCGCAATGAAGATCGAGCCGCCTTCGAGACTGGCCTTGTCGAAGGTGCCGGTGACACCGCCCGCCGCCGTGACGATCGTATAGGTCGTGCCGGTCGCATAATCCGGATAGGGGATGACGTCGACCGTGCCGCCGCCGATCGTCACCGTACCGGTGGCGCTGATCCGATCGGATGTGCCGCCGATTTCGACTTCAACTGCGTAAGTCGAACCGGCCGAGAAGGCTGTGTTGCTAACATTGATCGTGCCGATCGAATTGCCCGGTGCAAAGGTGCCGCCCGAAGCAATGGTCACAATGCCTACCGTGCCCGACCCGCCAAGCAGGCCGCCGGTGACATTTATCGCGCCGCCGAGCGAGCCGTTGACATAGAGGCCGCCGCCGAGAACGTTCGTCGTCCCGGTGAAGCCGGAGGAATTACTGGTCAACTTGGTGTTGCCGGCGATCTGGTTGATCGTCCCCAGTCCGCTGATCGCCGAAGCGAAGCCATTGTTCGCGCTGGTATGGTTGAAATTGAGCGTGCCGGTGCCGGAGCCGAACTGCAACGTTGCCGAATCGAGGACGCCGGCGCCCGCCGCCGCGGAGCCCGCCGCGCCGCCGATGTTAAGCGCGCCGACAGAGCCGGCCTGGCTGGCGATCACGGTAGAGCCGTCCACCAGAGCGGTGCCGCCGTTGGAGAGCGTCACCGAAGCAGTGCCGCCGAACCCGATATCCAGGTCGCCGTGCATCTCCCACAGTGAGGCCGGGCCATCAACGGTTGCCTGGCCGGTGGCACCGGCGGCGAACGCCATGTAGGTGCCGCCGCCGGATGCGACGCCGCCATTGGTGACGGCAAGAGTGCCGATTCCCAGACCGCCAAGGTACATGCCGTTCTTGTTGGTCCATTTCGAGCCCACGCCGTCGACGGTAACCGCACCGGTGGCTGTCGCCGCCTGGCCGACAAAGACGGAATCTGCATCCGCTGAACCGCCGCTGGAGATGGAAAGTGCCGCGTGACCGGCGCTTCCCAGGATAAGATTGTCATCGGTGCTCCAGGAGGATCCCGCCCCGTCCACCGTCACGGTGGCGGTTGCGGTTTCAAACACTGCGAGGAGCGCGGCCTGGTTGAGGACATGGCCGCCATCTGCCACCTGGAGCGTGCCGGCGCCCTTGAAACCGAGGAACAGGTCGCCGGAATTCGTCCAGCTCGAACCCGGTCCATCGACCGTGACGGTGCCCATGGACCCGACGTCGTAGCCCGCAGAGCCAGTCTGGTTGCTAACGGCGCCGCCATTGGTGATGTCGAGCGTGCCGGTTCCTGATTGGCCAACAATGAGTTCGCCCGTATTCGCCCAGGTTGAGCCGGTGCCGTCCACCGTCGCCGTCCCGGTCGAGCCCGCGGCATATCCGAGATAGCCAGCAAGGTTGCTCACGCCGCCACCGTTCGTGACAACTAGCGTGCCCGTGCCCGCAACCCCAACCTTGAGGTTTCCGCTGTTGGTCCAGGTCGAGCCTGCACCGTCGACCATTGCCGTGCCCGTCGAGGCCGCCTCGAAGCCAACGTAGCCCATGGCATTGCTGACTGCGCCACCGTTCAGGATTTTCAGCGTGCCAGTGCCTCCATCGCCGACATAGAAGTCGGAACTGCTTGTCCAGGTCGAGCCCGCACCGGTGATAGTGGCAAAGCCCGTCGAGCCCGCCATGGTGCCCACAGCGCCTACAGTGTCGCTGACCGCGCCGCCGTTCGAGATCGTCAGCGTGCCCGTGCTGAGACCCCCGAGGTAGAGATTCCCGCTATTTGTCCACTTTGATCCCGCGCCGTCGACGAACACTTCGCCAGCCGAGCCCGCCGAGTTGCCGACAAAGCCCCAGGCGTTGGTGACGGCGCCGCCATTGCTTATCGCCAAAGTGCCGGCGCCGAAATCGCCAATACTCAGGTTTCCGCTGTTGGTCCAGGTCGAGCCGGTGCCGTCGACGAACGCCATGCCGATGGAGCCCGTCTTCGCGCCGACAGCGGCCCAGGTGTTGCTGACCACGCCGCCGTGAGTGATCCCCAGTGCGCCGTTACCCAAATTGCCCACAATCAGGTTGGAGCTGTTTGTCCAGATCGAGCCGGCGCCATCGACGAACGCGATGCCGGTCGAGCCCGTCTGCGCGCCGATCATACCGATGGTGTTGCTGACCGCGCCGCTATTCGAGACCGTCAGCGTACCCTGGCCCTGGAAGCCGATGAAGAGGTCCGAAGTGTTGGTCCAGGCCGAGCCGACGCCGTCGACCGCCACCAGGCCCTTGGAGCCCGCGGCATAGCCGGCATAGCCCACCGAACTGGTGACCGCGCCGCCATTCGTGACCGTCAGCGCGCCGAAGCCCGCGTTCCCAACCGCAAGGGCCGCGTTCACCCAGGTCGAGCCAGCACCGTCGACAGTTGCCGTGCCACTGGAGCCCGCCAGGTTGCCCAGGATACCGCTCAGATTGCTGACCTTGCCGCCGTTCGAGATTTTCAGCGCACCGGTGCCCTGATCGCCGACGTATAGGTGGGAGGAGTTTGTCCAGGTCGAACCCGCTCCGTCGACCGTCACCGTGCCGGTGGAGCCTACATGCCAACCGATGGTGCCCATGGCATTGCTGACCACGCCGCCATTGGTGATGTCCAGCGTGCCTGTGCCAAATTCGGCGATATAAAGATCTCCGCTGTTGGTCCATGTCGAGCCCGGGCCGTCCACCGTTACGGTGCCGGTGCCCGGGCCGTAGCCGACATGACCCACTTTGTCGCTCACAGCGCCGCCGCTGGAGATCGTCAAGGTGCCGTTGCTGTTCGTACCCAAGGCAAGGAAAAGGTCCGAACTGTTGCTCCAGACGGAGCCTGCTCCAGTGACGCTCACGGTGCCGCTCGCGTCCGAAGCGTAGCCGAGATAGCCGGCAGTGTCGGAGAGGGTGCCGCCATTGGTGATCGTCAGCGAGCCCGAGTAACTCGAAATGGTGCCGACAAACAGATAATGAGCGGCCGCATTCGCCGCATTGACCACGGTCGGGTGCGGGAACACCGGATCGAGCATAACATCGTCGCTCGATTTCGGAACAGCGGCGGGGTTCCAGTTTCCGGCGGTAAACCAATCCGTGGAGGCGGCGCCGGTCCAGATCTCGGCTGCCGATGCGGGGATCGGCAGGCCAAGGCAGACCAGTGCCGTCGACGCCAGCGCCAGGTTTTTCAATGCGTTGGCCTTGCGGCCTCCAAATGCATTCCGCGGCATTCGATCCCCTGACATGACAGTCGTTTCACCCTGAGGCTGACATGTCATTGGAGCCCGGCCTTGTCTTGGGCAGGGCCGCACCGGAATTGGACTGGAGTGAAAAGCAGCGTGTTTTGCGCGCATTGTGGCAGTTCGGCGTCATCGGTGGCGCAAGCCGCTGCGGAACGGCCTCGCACGGGCGGTACCGGACTGCTGGCGAAGGCTGCAAACTTATCTGGCGCTTGTCGGCGTATAGCCGAAACGGCGACGAAAGCAGCGGTTGAAGTACGATACGTCGCTGAATCCGCTTGTCAGGGCGATGTCACTGACCCGCATGTCGCTGTGTTTGTGCGAGAGCATCCTGTGGGAGCTCTGCAGACGCAGTTCGAGAACGCGTTCGGAGAAGCTCATTCCCGTCTCCTGAAGGAGGTCGTGGACGTAGCGCACCGACAGGCCGAGTTGTAGAGCGACACTTTGGGCGGAGATGCCGGGGTCGATAAAATCCTCGGCGATCCTTGCGAGGACGGCCTCCAGCCTGGCAGCGCGCAGGCCCCGAAGCCCGGCCAGTTCGGCAGCCCGACCTTTTGCGCCGGTCGCCAGGCCGATCAGATCCACGATCGTGTCCGTCGCGTGCGTGATCAGATCCGCGGAGGCAAGCGGGCTGCCGCTTTCAAGAAGCAGGCAATAGCGTTTGAGAAGCTCGAGGGCTTGGCTGTCGGCGCCGATCTTCAGCCCCAGCCTGTCATCGATCTGCGGGAAGGCGCGCAGGAGGATCGCGCGTGGGACCACCACATTCGTCCAGACATTGCTGTCGGCACCGTTCATTTTCAGAGCTTCCGATGCGGTGACAAGCACGGCCTCTCCCCGGCCGACGGCATATTCGCGGCCGGCATGTACCCCTGACAGCATGGTGTCGGCCTTGTTGATCATCAGCAGATAGCCGTCCTTGTCGTCATTGGCGATGTTGCTCGCTTTGCGTGTGGCATGCTTGACGGGTCCGGACATCTGGCCGAGAACCGCTGAACCGACGGCCGTGGCTTCGATGGCTTCGAAGTGCAGGTTTGCCGGACTGTCGTATTCGGCCGACCGTATTTCCGCGACAGGGATGTCTTGCCACGGGGAAAATCGTTCTCGTTCATCAAGATGCGGTGGCAACCGAGCCGATGAAAGCACCGTCTTTCGCGACAATGGGGAACCTCGACAACTGTCCACGGCTTAAAAAATATCGAACGCGATGCTTTCCATTGCGACAATAACCGGCAACAGTGGCGGCCCGGCGTTCAAGCGACCAAGTTCAACCCATAGTCGAGAGCGGCCGCGACTTGCGTCATCCAAAAGTATGATGTCACAAATTCCTCCGAGGCGAGATCGGGGCGTGCCTGGAGGTGTGATGGAAAGGCTGAGCAGCGAAGTCCTGAGTTCAATTATCGGCGATATCTACGATTGCGTTTTGAACCCGGAAGGCTGGGCCGGAGTCATGACCCGCGTCACGAAAGCTGTCGACGCGGCCTATACCACCATCGCGCTTGCCGGCACCGCCCATAATAGTGGCCGTTTCGCGGCTCAGTCGCCCTTGGATCCCGTACGGATGCGGGCCCTCGAAGAAGACTATGACTTTGATGGAATTCCCGGGCTGAAGGCAGCGGTCGTCGGCGATGTCGACCGGCCCGTTGCGACGCTGTCGCTCATGAGCGAAAGCGAACTCCAACTGACGCCGTTTTTTCAGAACTGGGCCAAACCGCAGGGACTGCGCGAGGCTTGCATCACCAAATTCGTTCATACGCCGGACCGAATCGGGCTTCTGGGCTGCACCACGCGAGCCAGCAGGGGAGGCATCTCGATCGAAGAGCAGCATTTCCTGGCATTGCTCTCGCCGCATCTGCGCCGTGCTTCGCTGATCGGCGATCTGCTCGACCAGGGCCGCATCACCATCGATCTTTATCGTCAGGCGCTCGATCATTTGGCTGTGCCTGTCGTGCTTACCCACGCCAATGGAGCAATCCTCCATGCGAATGCGGCCGCCGAACAGATGTTTTCGGTGCAGGGGCCCATTCTCTCCAGGAACGGCCTGCTCCAGGCACAGAATCGGGTCGTGGCCCGCGCCCTGCTCGACGCGATCGCCAGCACGGCGAGCGCGGATGCCTCGCTTGGCGCGCGCGGCATAGGGCTGCCGGTTTCGGCCCAAGGCCAGCCGCCCGCCGTTGCCTATGTGTTGCCGTTGACTGAAGGAACGGCGCGCGCGGTTTTCCGGCCGGCATGCGCGGCTGTGTTCATATCGACGACGACATCGGCTTCTCCCCTCCCGGAGGCCGTTCTGACCACGCTGTTCGATCTTACGCCCTCGGAGGCGCGGGTGCTGCTGCGGATCGGCAGCGGATTGTCAGCGTCCAAGAGCGCGTTGGCGCTCGGCATTGGCGAAAACACCTTGAAGACCCACCTCAACCGAATCTTTGCCAAAACCGGCACGAGACGCCAAGCCGACCTCGTCAAACTCGTGTCGGACATCGGCATGCCGCTGGCGGCTCATGGGCCCTGAAGCGCGCAGTCTCTACCGCGAGCGGGTCAGCGGCTTTACCGCCAGGGCGGTTCCGGCGCGAAGCGCTTGCCGATCCAGTCGGTGAAGGCGCGGGTCTTGGCGGCTTTTCCCTTGGCCGAGGGCGTGACGACATAGACGGCGCCTTCATCCGCCAAGGTCCACTCCTCCAGCACAGGCACCAGCCGTCCATCGGCAAGCTCGCGCCCGACCAGCCAGTCGGTGCTCATCATCAGGCCGAGCCCCTGCACGGCGGCCTCGACCAGCACCTCGGCATCGTCGCTGACCAACGGCCCGGAAACCTCGACGCGCGCGCGCCGGCCCTCGCGGTCGGTCATCTCCCAGGCCGGAAAGGTCTGGAAGCCCGAGAAGCCCAGGCAGGAATGATCGAGCAGCGCCTGCGGCGTCTCCGGCGTGCCCCTGCGGGCGAGATAGGAGGGAGCCGCGCAGAGCAGCCTGCGTCGCGTCGCCACCTTGCGTGCCACCAGGCGCGAATCCTCCAGGCTGCCCAGCCGCACGGCGACGTCGAAATTCTCGGCGACCAGATCGGTGAAGCGGTTGGAGAATTCGGCCTCGATGCGGACATCGGGAAATTCGGCAAGGAATTGAGGCAGCAGCTGCCCGATCCACATGCGCCCGAACGTGCCGGGCAGCGCCAGCCTGAGCACGCCGCGCGGGCGGCCTCCGGCATGCGCGGACGCGACGGCCTCGGCCTCGTCGACGGATGCAAGGATGGCGCGCACGCGCATCAGGAATTCGGCGCCCGCTTCGGTCAGCGAGACGCTGCGCGTCGTGCGCGAGAGCAATCTCACCCCCAGCCGCGTTTCCAGCGATTGCAGGCGCCGCGACAGAATGGTCGCGTCGCGCCCGACCCGCGCCGCCGCTTTGGTGAAGGAGCGCGCCTCGGCGATGGCCGCGAACGCAGCCATCTCGGCAAGGGCAGCGGGTTCGTGAGATTGCTGCATCATTCACAGTTCTCAATTTCGCGAAACGAGGATTATCCAGAGATAACGCAGCAAATAGGTTCACTCAACCACCAATCGTCCACCGGAGTGAAACCATGAAAGCCATCGAACTCAGCCAGCCCAGGCTGGACGCCTTCCGCGCCGCCACCGTTGCAACCCCCGAACCGCAGCGCGGAGAGGTGCTGATCCGCCAGCGTGCGGCGAGCCTCAATTTCGTCGATGTGGCGGTGGCAAGCGGCAATTATCCCGGACCGAGCTTTCCGCTCATCCCCGTAGCCGACGGCGCCGGCGAGATCGTCGCGCTGGGCGAGGACGTTGCGAGATTCGCCATCGGCGATCGCGTCATCGCCCATGCCAAGCCGCGCTGGATCGGTGGGCCGCCGCGGCCTTACGAAATGACGCAGATGCGCGGCATTTCGCTGCCGGGGTCACTGGCCGAATATGTCGCGTTGCCGGCCAATTCGCTGGTGCCGGTGCCGGCGCATCTTTCCTCCGAGGCGGCGTCGACGCTGCCCATCGCCGGCACCACCGCCTGGAACGCCATCCGCGCCGCCGATGTCGGGCCGGGCTCGGTCGTCGTGCTGCTTGGCACTGGCGGCGTCTCCATCTTCACCCTGCAGCTCGCCAAAGCCGCCGGCGCGACCGTCATCATCACCTCGTCGTCGGACGAAAAGCTGGAGCGGGCGAAGGCGCTCGGCGCCGATCATCTCATCAACTACCGCGCGACGCCCGAGTGGGATGGCAAGGTGCTGGAGCTGACCGGCGGCCTCGGCGCCGACCTTGTCGTCGAGACCGGAGGCAGCGCCACCTTCGCCCGCGCCGTCAACGCCACCGCGCCCGGCGGTACGCTGTTCACCATCGGCTTCGTCACCGGTGCCGAAGCCACGATCAATCTGCTGCCGATCATCATCAAGGCGCTGAAAGTGGTCGGCAACAACACCGGATCGGTGTCCGATCTCAGCGACGCCGCCCGCGCCGTCGGCGCGGCCCGGATCGAGCCGGTGGTCGACAAGGTGTTTTCGCCCGACGAAGCGGCCGAAGCCTACGCCCACATGGCCGCCGGCGGCCTGCACTTCGGCAAGCTGGTGTTCGGGCTGGAGTGGTGAGCAGGCGCTTTTTCTTCAATGTTGAAAATTGGCGGAACCGCCGCGACATCCAATCTCCCCCACGAGGGGGAAGATTGGCAGCCTCACCGTCAGATCAGCTTCTCCAGCGTGATCGGCAGATCCCGCACGCGCTTGCCTGTGGCATGGAACACCGCGTTGGCAATGGCCGGCGCCATGCCGACGATCGCCAGCTCGCCGACGCCCTTGCCGCCGAGCACCGAGGAGTGCGGGTCGGGAATCCCCACCGAGATCACCTCGATGTCGGGGATGTCGGCATTGGTCGGGATGAGATAGTCGGCGAGGTTGTTGTTGACGATGCGGCCGTGGCGGCGATCGACGATGCCTTCTTCGAGCAGCGCCTGGCCGATGCCCATGATGATGCCGCCCTTCCACTGGCTCTCGGCGAGTTTCGGATTGTAGAGGCGGCCCGAATCCAGCGCCGACACGACGCGCGACACACGCACCGTGCCGAAATCCTCGTCGACGCGCACCTCGACGAAATGCGCGCACCAGGAATGGCGCGAATAGTCACCCTCCGTGTGTGGCAGCGCCATGGCGATGGTGGTGTAGTTCTTGTAGCGATCCTCGACGCTCGAATTGGCCGGCATGGTGTCGCCCGTCGCCTCGATGCGGTCGCGGCCAACGCTTTTGAGCAGTTCGGCGATCGAGACGTCGGGGCCGTCGCCCCGCGGCGCGGTGATGCGGCCATTGACGACGACCAGCGTGTTGGCCTGCAGCGCATGGAAGGGCGAGCGCGGATCGCTGATCGCCAGGCCGACCAGCTGGTCGAGCGCCGAGGTCGCGGCCTTGTGGACGGCGCCCGTCATCACGCCGGCCAGCCGCGAGCCGCCGGCGACGCCGGCGCGGGGGAAGCGCGAATCGCCGAGCTTCACCACCACGTCGTCGGCCGCAACGCCGACCGTTTCGGCGGCCGTCTGCGCCAGGATGGTGTAGGTGCCCTGGCCCATGTCGATGGAGGAGCTTTCGACCTCGACCGAGCCGTCGGCCAGGATGCGCACGATCGCCTCGCCATAGGCGCGCCGCACCGGATAGGTGCCGGCGGCCACGCCCCAGCCGACCAGATGGTTGCCGTCGCGCATCGAGCGTGGCTCAGGCGTGCGCCTGGCCCAGCCGAAGCGTTCGGCACCCGCTGCAAAAGCCTCGCGCAACTGCCTGGTCGACCAGGCTTTTTTCGCGTGCGGATCCTGTTCGGCGTAGTTGCGCAGCCGGATTTCCAGCGGATCGATGCCGACCTCGTAGGCGAGCTCGTCGATGGCGCTTTCGATGCCGAAGGCGGACGGGTTTTCACCCGGTGCGCGCATGGCGCCCGGTACCACCGAATTCACCCGCACGACATTCTGTTTCGAAGAGAAGTTCGGCGTCGCGTACATGATCGAGGTGACCGAGCCCAGCGGCTCGACCCACATGCCGTCGATGGAGGTTTCGTTGACGCCGCGATGCACGATCGACTGGATTCTTCCGTCATGGTCGGCGCCGATCGTCACCGTCTGCCGCGTCGCGGCGCGACCGCCATAGCCGGTGAAGGTCTGCGGCCGCGTCATGACCAGCCGCACCGGCCGGCCGAGCATTTTTGCCGCACTTGCGGCAATCGCGCCATGGCTGAGCGCCAGCGCCTTGGAGCCAAAGCCGCCGCCGACATAGGGCGATACCAGCCGCACATTCTCGAACGGCACGCCGAACCATTCGGCATAGGTGCGCGCCATGCCGTCCAGCCATTGGCTCGGCTCCCACACGGTGAGACGGTCGCCCTCCCAGCGGGCGATCAGGCCATGCGGCTCCATCGGCGCCTGGTATTCGCGCGGCGTGTTGTAGGCGGCGCAGACGCGCACCGGGGCGGAGGCGAAGGCGGCGGCCGCGTCGCCCCATTCCTTGGTCATGGCGTCGACCGGGACGCCGTCACCGGCCTTGCCGTCGCTGAGGTCGACGATGGCCGGAGCCTCATCATAGCTGACCTTGACCATCGTCGCGGCGGCCACGGCCTGCTCGAAGGTCTCGGCGACCACGGCGGCGACGTGCTGGCCCGAGAAGGTGACGTCGCGCGCCAGCGGACAATAGGGTTTGTCCGGCGGTGGCGTGCCGAACCAGTCCGAGGCGGTTTTCAGGCTGATGATCGTGTCTGGTGTCAACACCTTGAGGACGCCCGGCGCAGTCTCGGCCTCCGCCGTCTCGATGGCGCGCACCTTGCCGGATGCGATGGTGCTTTCGACCAGCACGGCATAGGCGAGCCCTTCGAGCTGCTGCTCGACGGCGTATTTCGCCGCACCCGTGATCTTGGCCGGGCCGTCGACGCGCGACAGCCGGCCGCCGACGGCCTCCACCTGCGCGCCGTCGGACGCGTCGCCATGTCTTCCGACGTAAACAGTGCTTGCGATGTGAACAGTCATGCCGCTTCTCCCAATTTGAGGATGGCGCGTGCGACGACGCGCGGCGCGAGTTCGATCTTGTAGCGGTTGGCGCCGTGGTCGACGGCGCCTTCGACGGCGAGCAGGCTGGCCGTGCGAACAGCGTCCGGCTCCAGCACCTTGCCTTTCAGCGCGGCTTCCACGGCTCGCGCCCGCCAGGGTTTGGTCGCGACGCCACCGAGCGCCACGCGCAGGTCGCGGATGGTGCGCCCGTCGGCCTCCAGTTCGAGCCCGACAGCGGCACTGGCCGCGGCGAACTCATAGGACTGCCGGTCGCGGATCTTCAGATAGGTCGAACGGCGGGCGACGGCGGAAGAAGGGATTTCGATGGCGGTGATGATCTCGCCCGGCTCGATCGCGTGTTCCCTGTCGGGCGTCGTGCCTGGCAGCAGGAAAAAGTCCTCCACCGGCACGCGCCGTTCGCCGAGATGGACCGTTGCGTCGAAGGCGACGAGCGCGGTGGCGAGGTCTCCGGGATACATGGCGATGCAGGCCTCGCTGGTGCCAAGCACGGCATGGCCCCTGGTAACGCCGCCGATCGCCGAACAGCCGCTGCCTGGTTCGCGCTTGTTGCAGGCGGCAAAGTTCGAGGGATCGCGGAAATAGGGGCAGCGCGTGCGTTGCATCAGATTGCCGCCGATCGTCGCCATGTTGCGGATCTGCGCCGAGGCTGCCTGCCAGAGCGCTTCGGAGATGGCGGGGAAGCGGCTCTTGATGTCGTCATGGTCGGCGACATGGCCCATCCTGGCGAGCGCGCCGATGACGGCGCCGCGCTCGTCGATCTCGATCTGGTCGAACCCCTCGAGATGGGTGATATCGACCAGCGTGTCAGGCTCGGCGACACCGCATTTGGCGAGGTCGATCAGCGTGGTGCCGCCTGCCAGAAGCATGGCGCCGGGGAGCGTGGCCGCCTGGCGGGCGGCGTCAGCCGAGGTGGCGCGAAAATAGGAAAAGTCCCTCATGACGCGGCCTCCAGCGCTGCCTGGCGCACGGCGGCGACAATGTGCGGATAGGCGCCGCAGCGGCAGAGATTGCCGGCCATGTATTCGCGGATTTCCTCGTCCGATCCGGCGTGGCCCTCGCGGATGCAGGCCACCGCCGACATGATCTGGCCTGGCGTGCAATAGCCGCACTGGAAGGCGTCCTGTTCGAGGAAGGCAGCCTGCACGGGATGCAGTTCGCCCTCCCGTGCAAGTCCCTCTATGGTGGTGATGGCGCGGCCCTCGGCTTGCACGGCCAGCGTCAGGCAGGCCAGCACGCGCTCGCCGTCGACATGCACGGTGCAGGCGCCGCACTGGCCGTGGTCGCAGCCCTTCTTGGTGCCGGTCAGGCCGAGCCTGTCACGTAAGGCGTCGAGCAGCGTGACACGCGGCTCGAGTTCCAGCGTGTGATGCTGGCCGTTGATATCGAGATGGACGGGAATTGTGGTCTTGCTCGTCATGGGCGTCTGGCTCCAGTTGCTTGACGCTGGGGGAATGAATTGGAATGGGGCAGGGCGGTCCAACCGACTGTTTGCCTGCCCTAGAGCCGGATGATTTCAGGTCGAATCGACCTGAAATCTGAATCCGCCTCTAAATCAAAATAGATAGAGCATGATGTCGTCCGAAAACCGGTTCCCACTTTTCGGCATCATGCTCTGGCGCAGGCCTGTCGTTTCAGGCGGACCGCTCGTCATCCCATCAGGTCCTCGATCCGGATCGGAAAGCGCCGCGGGCGCACGCCGGTCGCGTGCCAGACCGCATTCGCGACGGCGCCGGCAGTCCCGGTGATGCCGATTTCGCCAACGCCCTTGATGCCGAGGGCGTTCACGTAAGGGTCGTCCTCGTGAACCAGCAGCGCCTCGACCGAGGGCACGTCGGCATTCACCGGGACATGATAGTCCGCCAGGTTGGCATTCTGGATGCGGCCGGAACGCCGGTCGGTGACGGCTTCCTCATGCAGCGCGAAGGAAACGCCCCAGATCATCCCGCCATAATACTGGCTTCGCACCAGCCGCGGATTGATGACCCGTCCGGCGGCGAATGCGCCGACCAGCCGGGTGACGCGGATCTGGCCGAGATCCGGGTCGACCTTCACCTCGGCGAAGACGGCCCCATGCGCGTGCTTGGCGTAAGTCTCCTGGGAGGCCGGGTCCGGAGCGCCTTTGCCCCGGCCCTCGATTTCGGTCAGGCCCGCGCGGACGAGGATCTCGGCATAGCTTTCGCCGCGGCTTTCGTCATCGCGCCGGTAAAGGCGTCCGCCGCGTGCAACAACGCCTTCATTGCCGGCGCCGAACAGCGGCGAGGCTTCGTCGCCGGTGGCGAGATCGGCAAGGTTGGCGATGACGGCCGCACCCGCATTGTGGATGGCCATGCCGGCCGTCGCCGTGTGACCCGAACCGCCGGCGATACCCGCATTGGGCAGGTCGGAACTGCCGGCCCTGAAATCGACCTGGTCGATGTCGAGCCCCAGCCCGTCTGCTGCGATCTGGGCAAAAGCCGTCCAGGCGCCTTGGCCCATGTCCTGGGCGCCGGTCTCCATCAAGCCGGTGCCGTCGGCCCTCAGCACCGCGCGTGCCTCTGCCTGGAACATGAGTGCAGGGAACGTCGCCGTGCCCATGCCCCAGCCGGTGAGGAAACCGTCGGCGTCGCGCATCCGCCGCGGCTGCAGCGGGCGGCTCGCCCAGCCGAACGCCTCGGCGGCCTGTTCGTAACATTCGCGCAGCGCCTTGGAGGAGAACGGCTTGCCGGTCATCGGTTCGACCTCGGCGTAATTCCTGAGCCGGAATTCCAGCGGGTCCATGCCGCAGGCATGGGCCGCCTCGTCGATGGTGCTCTCAAGCGCGATCGATCCGGTGGCCTCGCCTGGCGCCCGCATGAACAGCGGCGTGCCGGTGTCGAGCCGCACGGCATCGTGCGAGGTGGCGATGGCCGGACTGGCATAGAGCGTGTGCGAGGCGTCCGCCGCCGGTTCGAAGAAATCGTCGAACGTGCTCGACGTGGTCCTGGCGTGATGGGAGATCGCGGTCAGCAGCCCTTCGCCATCCATGCCCATGCGCAATGTCTGGCGGGTCGGGGCGCGGTGACCGACCGGGCCGTACATCTGCTCGCGCCGGAGCACCAGCTTGACCGGGCGGCCGACGAGACGCGCCGCCAGGATGCCGAGCACTTGCGGTCCGGAAATCATGCCCTTGGAGCCGAAGCCGCCGCCCAGGAAAGGGCTGCGGATATGGACGTTTTGCGGCGCGATGCCGAACAGGCCGGCGATGCGGCCCTGCGCCATGGCCAGGCCCTGGCTCGGCGTGTCGATCGACAGCCGGTCGCCATCCCAGGCAGCGACGATCGCGTGGGGCTCCATGGCGTTGTGGTACTGGGCCGGCGTCTCGTAGGTCGCCTCGATCCGCGTCCTTGCCGATTTGAGGCCGGCCTCGACATCGCCCTTCTCCTGCACAGCCGGATTGCCGACGCCAACGCCGCGCGGCACGAAGCTTTTGGCGCCGTCCAGACCAACGCGCGCCGGCAACTCCTCATAGCGCGGCGACAACAGCGCCGCCCCTTCGGTCGCCGCTTCCAGCGTCCGCGCGATCACCACGGCAATGCTCTGGTTGGGGTAGCGAACCCCATCGTTCTGCAGCAGGTCGAGCCGGAACATGAAGGGATGGTCCTTGGCATCCGGATCGACGGCGAGCGCCGGCCGGTTCAGTGGCGTCATCACCTCGACCACGCCCGCATGCGCCTTGGCCGCCTCGACATCCAGCGAGACAACCCGGCCGCGTGCGATGCTGGAGACGGCAAGCACGGCATAGAGCATGCCGGGCGGATTGTTATCGGCGGCAAAGCGCGCGGCCCCGGTGACTTTCAAAAATCCGTCGCGACGTGTCAGCGGCTGGCCGATGCTGGAGCCCTGGCGCGTATGGGCAGGCTGTTGGTTGAGGCCGAGTTTAAGCGTCATGACGCACTCCGGGAAGGGAGGAAAAAGGGGAAGCAGGCAAAGCGGGCATCAGAGCGGGCGTTCCCGCCTGTGCGGACATCAGCGCCCTGACGACAATGCGGCGGGCAAGCTCGATCTTGAACGCATTGTCGCCGGAGGGGCTGGCGTCGACCAGAGCCGCATCCGCGGCCCGAACGAAGCTCGCTTCATTGGCATCGGCGCCGAGCAGCACCGCTTCCGCCGAGCGCGCCCGCCATGGCTTGGCCGCGACACCGCCGAGCGCCAGCCGCGCGGCGCGGATCTTGCCGTCGGCAACGGTCAGGGCCGCGGCAGCCGAAACGACGGCGAAGGCATAGGAGGTGCGTTCGCGTAGCTTCAGGTAGCGGGCGTGGGCGGCGAAGGACGCTGCTTCCGCCGGCAGGCGCACCGCAACGATCAGGTCGCCTGGCTGCAGCACGGTTTCGCGCTGCGGCGTGTCGCCTGGAAGCCGGTGGAATTCCTCCAAGGTCACGTGGCGCCGGCCTCCCTTGCCCTCGATCTCGACGACGGCGTCCAGCGCCACCAGCGGCACACAGAAATCGGAGGGATGGGTGGCGATGCAGGCGTCGCTCCAGCCAAGCACCGCATGCAGGCGGTTCTCGCCGCCAAGCGCCGAGCAGCCGGAACCGGGTTCGCGCCTGTTGCAGGCGCTGGCGGTGTCGTAGAAGTAACTGCACCGCGTGCGCTGCAACAGATTGCCGCCGACAGTGGCGGCGTTGCGAAGCTGCGCAGAGGCGCCCGAAAGCAGCGCTTCGGCCACCGCCGGATAGGCTCTGGCGAAGGCCGGATCATGTGCGAGATCGGCATTGCGGACCAGCGCGCCGATGCGCAGGCCGCCATCATCGAGCGTTTCGATGCGATTGAGTTCCGGCAGGCGGGTAATGTCGACGATCCGTTCGGGGCTGGTGATGCCGCCCTTCATCAGATCGAGCAAATTGGTGCCGCCGGCGAGATAGGCCGAACCCGGTTCGGCCGCCGCCGCTATGGCGTCGGAGACGGTGGCCGGCCTGATAAAATCGAAGTCTCTCATGCCGCGGTCCTCCTGCGTGCCTCGGTGGCGGCGGTGTCTGCCATGTTTTTCTGGGCTTCCATGTTTTTTTGGGCTTCCAGGACGGCCTCGACGATGCCGCCATAGGCCGCGCAGCGGCAGATGTTGCCGCTCAGCCCCTCGCGGATGCGCTCGGGATCGTCGCCAGCCTGTCCTTCGGCGATCAGGCCGAGCGTGCTCATGATCTGGCCGGGCGTGCAGAAACCGCACTGGAAACCGTCATGGGCGATGAAGGCGGCCTGCACAGGGTGCAGTTCTTCACCGTGAGCGATACCTTCGATGGTCAGCACTTCGGCGCCGTCATGGCTGACCGCCAGCGCCAGGCAGGAGTTTATGCGCTTGCCGTCGACCAGCACCGTGCAGGCGCCACACTGGCCGCGGTCGCAGCCCTTTTTCGTGCCGGTGAACTCAAGCCGCTCGCGCAGCAGGTCAAGCAAGGTGACGCGTGGGTCGACCTTCAGTTCGTGTCGATGTCCGTTGACGGTAAGCGAGATGGGAAGGCTGGTCATGGGCGTCTGGCTCCAGTTGCTTGACGCTGAGGGGAATGAATTGGGGTAGGGGCGGGGAAGGGCAAGGTCAGGCAACGGCCAATCTCCCGCGGGTTGGGAAAGTGGCGGGTTGCGGCTTGGAAAGACGTGACATACCGGTTCCCCTGATTATATGATGAGGGTTCTCCACTAAAAGCGGAGGTGCCTCCGTTTATTTACGTGGGGGCTGGCCAGGCGTGGTTCAAGCCCCCATATCCCTGGTGGAGAAAAAAATTGGCTTTTGCGCCCGTCACGACCGCTGACCAAAAAACCGCCGCCGCCGACAAGCCGTTGCGTGCCGATGCACGGCGCAATCGCGACCGGCTGGTCGAGGTGGCGGCTGCGGTCTTTGCCGAGCGCGGCATCGACGGCTCGCTGGAGGAGATCGCTCGGCGCGCCGGCGTCGGCATCGGCACGCTCTACCGGCATTTTCCGACACGCGAGCACTTGGTCGAGGTGGTCTACCGCCGCGAAGCGGAGGGGTTGTGCGCGGCGGCCGGCGAGCTCGCTGCAAGATATCCCTCCGATGTGGCGCTGGAAGAATGGATGCGCCGCTTCGTCGACTACATCGCCACCAAGCGCGGCCTGGCGACCAGCCTGCGCATCCTGTTCACCACCAATTCGACGCTGTTTTCCGACACGTCGGGACGGGTGTCGCAAGCGCTGCGGCAGCTGGTCGAGGCGGCGGTGGCCGACGGCACCATCCGCGGCGATGTCGATGCCTCCGACGTGCTGCATGCGCTGGGCGGCATCTACTCGGCACCAGATACGCCCGAGTGGCGCGACCGCTCGCGCCGCCTGGTCAAGCTCCTGATGGACGGGTTGCGGTTCGGGGCGAGGAAGGCTGGATGAGAGGGCGAACGCCGCTTGCCCCGGCATGAGGCGAGCGATGACAAACGCTGATCGTGCGATCGTGTTTGGGGGCGGCTGAATTTGGCTCCGGCATGGCAGCTCGGCGACTGCTCCGGGTCCAGGAACAGGATCAGTCGGCCCGCCGTCGATCGGCCACCAGACTTCCTGCCGTCGCCGGCTGCTCGAGCCGGCGAACCGCGCTCGGAAACTCCTTGAAGATCAACGATCGCAGCCAGCGATGCACGGGATCGGCATCCATGCGGGGGTGCCATGCCTGGGTGATGGTGAAGCCTGGGATTGCCACCGGCAGATCAAACATCTGGGTACGGCCTGTCGCACCCAGATGGTACGAGCGCGGCACCAGTCCAACGAGATCGGATGCGGCTGCGACCGCGACGACCGCCGGATAGCTCGGCACCACCAGATCGACATTTCGCGAAAGGCCGAGTTCGGCGAGTGCTTCATCGATCGGTTCGATGAAATGGCCTCGCCGGGATGAGACCACGTGCCGGCACGCGGCGTAACGCTCAGCGGTTATTTCGGTCTCCAGAAGCGGATGCCCCGTTCTCGCCACACCGACAAAACGGTCATCGAACAACGCCTGACCACGCAATTCGGCACCATCACCCGAAAGCACGCCAATATCGAGGTCGATCGTGGCTTCTCTCAGCAGTTCGATGCGCTTGTCCGGCCGGGGCGCGAAGCGCAGCCTTATGCCGGGCGCGGCACTGGTGACAAGGGCATGGAGACGCGCGGCGTAGAGCAGCACGAAGGCTTCATTGGCCCGGATGGTGAAATCGCGCCGCACCTGGCTGATGTCGATCTCCGGCGAGGGGCTGAGCACGGACCGGACCTCCGACGTCAGCGTGTGCACCTGTTCGGCAATCGCTTCGGCATGAGGCGTCGCCACCATGGCGCGTCCCGCCGACACCAGGATGGGATCGCCCAGCGCCAGCCGCAATCTCGACAGTGTGCGGCTCATCGCGGACGTGCTGAGGCCAAGTTTCTTGGCGGCGCCCGAGACGCTGCGCTCCCGCAGCAAGGCGTCAAGCGCCACCAGAAGGTTCAGGTCGAGATCGAGCATGAGAGAGCCTAACGAGGTGAGGCGTTTGACGCAACGGTCAATTTACTCCGTTGCGTCTGGTGCAATTATGGGGTGAGCGGTATCGATGCGGCGACAACCAACGAAGCGGAGCCTCCGATGTCCATAGCCGCAACGATCAATCCCGCCCATGACGGCCTGCCGTCGCCACGCCGCTACCTGGCCATCGCCGTCCTGCTGATGACGCTGGTGCTCGTCGTGCTGGACGGCGCCATCGCCAATGTCGCGCTGCCATCCATCGCGGCCTCGCTCAATGCCAGTGCCAGCAGCACCGTGTGGGTGGTGTCGAGCTACCAGCTTGCGGTCCTTGTGGCTCTTTTGCCTTGCGGCGCGCTGGGCGAGATCCACGGCCCCCGGCGTGTCTTTCTTCTGGGTGTCGCGCTGTTCACGGTGGCTTCGGCGGCCTGTGCCTTCGCCGGCAGCCTGCCTGTTCTTGTGGCTGCCCGGTCCATCCAGGGGCTGGGGGCGGGCGCCATCATGGCGACCGGGCCGATGAACCTGCGCGTTTCGGTGCCGCAGCGGCTGCTCGGAACAGTGATCGGCTTCAACGCGATGACGATTGCGATTTCCGCGGCCGCCGGCCCTGGTGTCGCCGGCGCGATCCTCTCCGTTTCCAGCTGGCCGTGGCTTTTCGCCGTCAACATCCCGATCGGCATCATCGTCCTGTTGTCTGGCGGGTTGCTTGCGCATCTGGATGGCGTGAAGCGTCACCTCAACCTCGTGGCATTGCTGGCCAACACACTGATGTTCATCCTGTTCTTCACGGGCGCCGACCGCATCGCCGGTGCGCCGGTCAGCGGGTCGATCCTGATCGGCTGTTCCGTCCTGTGCCTCGTCATCTTGTTGTCTCTCGAACGCAGGAGTGCCGCACCGATCGTGCCGACCGACCTCTTGGCCGATCCAGCCTTCCGGGTAGCCGTCATCGCTTCGATCTCGTGCTTCACCGGGCAGATGCTCAGCTACGTGGCGCTGCCATTCTACCTGCAGCACACCTTGCACATGAGCCCAGTCCAGGCGGGCCTCTACATGATGCCATGGCCCATCGCGACGATCATCATCGCGCCGATTTCGGGGCGGCTGGCCGATCGTTTCAAGACGGCGTGGCTGTGCGCCGCCGGCGGCGGGTTGCTGGCGATCGGCCTTTTGATCGCGGGCCTGACACCGCCCGGTCCAAGGGCGATTGCCTTCCTGGTCGGAACCGTCGTCGCGGGCACGGGTTTTGGTCTTTTCCAGACGCCGAACAACCGCATCCTGCTTCTCTCCGCACCCAAGGCGCGCAGCGGTGCGGCGGGAGCCATGCAGGGCACGGCACGGCTGTTGGGACAAACGCTTGGCGCCATTTCGATGTCGATCATCTTCGCGACCGTGCCGCTGACAGGCGCACCCAGCCTCGCGCTGGTCCTGGCCGGCGTCTGCGCGGCCATCGCCTGCCTGGTCAGCCTGAGCCGCGCCCGCTACGAGACGGTGGCATGAGACCAGCTGGCGCTCGACACGCTGTCCTCGATGCGCGCGCAAGGCATCGACATTCCGATCACCACGGTCGATCTCGGCCTGCGCTCGGCAATCGAGATCGCCAAAGGCTACCGGCTCGTGGCGTCCCGATGACAAGGGCGTCGCCGAGGCGCTTGCCATGATGAAGGCGCTTATTGGCGAACCCACGCCGGCGTCGATCGGAGTCCAGGCCTTGCCGCGGTGCAGTCCGGTGCTGCTGGAATCCTTCAAGACGGTCTTCCACAACCACTCGCCGGGCGGAGCTGGCGGACGCCTGCAACTCGCCAAGCCGAAGTGCAATTGAGATAGGGGGAACGATCACGGGCGCGGGCGAGATCCCGTGTCCATGGCGGCGTCCTGCGCACACCGCGGTCGACGGCTCTTCGCCCTGTGCAAACGATATGATAGGCGTCAGGCTACCGGTGGTCCGATTGCCGCCCGTTCGTGATTGAGGGGCATTTCAATGTATGTAGGCCGTTCCTACAAGGTGGTCGATTTCGCACTGTGGTCACGGCGCAGCGTCCTCTACATGGTGGTGGTGAGTGGGCTGGCCGTGGCTGCCTACCGCTTTCCGGGCATTGCCGGGTTCTCCGTGCCATGGTCGGTGGTGCTGGTGCTCGGCACCACGGTGTCGCTGGTCGCCGGCTTCAAGAACTCGCAGGTGTTCACCCGCAGCAGTGAGGCGCTGCAGGCCTTCACGCAGATCACGGCCAGCAGCCGCGTATGGTCGAATTTCTGTCGGGATTTCCTCGATGCGCCGACGGCCAGGCAGCTCATCTACCGGCATATCGCCTGGATGACGGCGCTGCGATACGCGCTGCGGCGGCCGATGCCGTGGGAATCCATGGGGAAGGCCGCCAATATCGAATACCGACGGCGTTACCACATTCAGGAGGACAAGGGTTCGATCGCCGACGAATTACGCCCGCTGCTGGGCGACCAGACCGCGGATGTCCTGAAATCGCCTCGTCCGGCGATAGCCCTGCTCGAATTGCAGTCCGTCCAGGTCAATGCACTGTTCAAGGACGCCAAGGTCCCGCCGCAGATCCATGGCGAACTGACGAAGCTGATCCGCGACTTCCACGACCAGCAGGCGCGCTGCGACCGCATCAAGAACAATCCCTATCCCCGGCAATACGCCATCGTCAGTTCCATGTTCGTCATGATCTTCTGCACGCTGCTGCCGTTCGGCGTGGTTCCGGTGTTCGCCGACATGGGCAAGCTGGGGGGAATGCTCGGCTCGATCGGCATCTGGCTGACGATCCCGTTCAGCACGCTGCTGGGCTGGGCCTACATGTCCCTCGACCAGGTCGGCGAGAGCAGCGCCAACCCTTTCGAGGGCAACGCCAACGACGTGCCGATCTCGCAAATCTGCCGCGACATCGAGATCGAGATGCGCGCCGGGCTCGGCGAGAGCGATCTTCCCAAGCCATTGCTGCCGGTCAATGACATCGCGACGTGAGGTCGGGCGCCGGAGTCGGGCAGAGCCATGCCTTCTCAGCGCCTAGCGGCGGGACATCACCCTCAGCCACGGCGCCAGATGGAAAGCGCTCATCAGCAGATACATGGCCGGCATGCCGGTCAGGATCGAGCCGGCCAGCGGCGAGGCGCCCATGCACAGCATGGTCCCGTCGCCGCCGTGAAGACGGGAAAGCAGCGCCATCACCGCGAAGGTCGGCGCCGCGGCGAGGCATAGCCAGTCGGCTATGCCATGGGGGACGACATTTTCGGGGGTCACGCTGCCAATGCCGGAAGGGATATCGCTCATGATCTTATTCCCTTGATGGTTGCGGCCCGTCATGACCTGGGGTCCTCGGCCCTGCCGGAGGCGGGGAGAGGAACCCGGGCTGGACGGGCTTGCGCCAGCTTACTGGTTGCCCTTGTCGCGGAACGCAGCCTCGCCGGCAGCTGACACTTCGGCCCATTTCTTGTCGGCCCCGGCATCGTAATTGTCGTGCCAGTTCCACCAGCTGTAGAGTGGCGTCTGCGGGTAGCCTTCGGGCGAGTCTTCCCACACTTCCTGGCGGCCGAGCGGCGTGATGTCGAGATAGCTCCAGACGGTGCCCAAAGCCTCGTCGCCGCGGTTGTTGATGAAATAGGTGCGGAAGATGCGGTCGCCATCATGGATGAACACGTTGTGGCCGTGCCATTCGTCGACGCCGAAGTCCTTGTCGAAGCTATCGGTGATCGTATACCAGGGCATCTCCCAACCCATCCGTGTCTTCAGCCGCTCGATGTCTTCCTGCGGGGCGCGAGAGGCGTAGGCGAGGGTGGTGTCGCGGGCGTTGAGATGGGCGAGGTGGCCGACCTGGTCGGCGCCGAGCGAGCAGCCGCGGCAGGCATGATCGGGCCAGCCATAGACGCCGGGCTCGAAGAAGGCGCGGTAGACGATGAGCTGGCGGCGGCCTTCGAACAGGTCCAGCAGGCTCACCTTGCCGTCAGGGCCCTCGAAGACATAGGCCTTGTCCACTTCCGTCCACGGCATGCGCCGGCGTTCGGCCGACAGCGCGTCCCTGGCGCGCATCGTCGCCTTCTCCTTCACCAGCATCTTTTCGTGCGCGGCGTTCCAATCCTGCTGTGAGACGATCGGTGGGGTGTTCATGGTCATGGTCATTGGTCTTCTCCTTTGCCAGTCGTGGCGTCGTTGCGATGTGGTGTTGCCTGGGCGTGTGGGGGAGCCGCAGGCGCGGCGAAATCCGAAAGATCCGGCCCGGCGCAGCAGGGGTGGCGTGCGGCGTGCTTGGCCGTATCATTGGCCGCGTCGAGGTCGAGGTCGGTGGAGGCAGGCATTTCTGGTTCTCCCTTGCTGCCGTCATTGCCGGCACGTCTTGCTGGTTGACGGTACTGACGTAAGTTAGGCGGCGCTGCGCCGAGGTGGGAGTTACAAGTGTGACGGGATTTGAATGGACTCGCTGATCACCGCGGCAGCGCTGGCGCTGGCGGCCGGCGATCCGCTCGGCGCGCTCGACCGCGTTGCCCTGCGCGAGGATGCGCCGGCGCTGGCGCTTCGCGGCATTGCCATGGCGCAGCTCGGCGACTTCGATCGCGCCAAGCTCTTGTTGCGGCGGGCCGCGCGTGCCTTCAGTCCGAAAGAGGCGGTGGCGCGCGCCAGATGCGTCGTCGCCGAGGCCGAGATCGCGCTGGTTTCGCGCGATTTGGGCTGGCCGGCCAAGGCGCTCGACGCGGCCCGCACGGCGCTGGAAAAGCATGGCGACCGGTTGAACGCAGCGCATGCCGGTCACCTCAAGGTACGGCGCCTGCTCTTGATCGGCCGCCTCGACGAGGCCGAGCAGGTGCTCGCCGGGCTCGACCCGGCGCCGCTGCCGCCGGCGGCAAGAGCCGCGCACGAACTCGCCGTCGCCGGCATCGCCATGCGGCGCCTGCGGACCAGGCCGGCGCGCGCGGCGCTGGAGTGGGCGCGCCATGCCGCTCGCAAGGCCGGCATTCCCGGCCTCATCGCGGAGGTCGACAGCGCGTGGCTGGCACTGGAGACACCCGCGGCGCGGCTGATCGCGCAGGGCAGGGAGCAGCCGCTGCTGCTCGAAGAGGTCGAGGCATTGCAGGGATCGCCGGCGCTGGTCGTCGATGCTTTCCGCTACGCCGTGCGCGTTGGGCGGACCACGGTTTCGCTGGCGAGCCGGCCTGTGCTGTTCGCCTTGGCGCGGACGCTCGCCGAAGCCTGGCCCGGTGATGTTTCGCGGGGGGAACTCGTGGCGCGGGCCTTCGGCGGCAAGCATGCCGATGAATCGCATCGCGCGCGCCTGCGCGTCGAGATCGGGCGGCTGCGTGCCGAGCTTCGCGCATTGGCCGGCATCAGCGCCACCAGGCATGGCTTCACGCTGGTGCCGCGCCAGGCCCATGCGGTGGTGGTGCTGGCGCGGCCGATCGAGGAACGGCACGCGGCCGTGCTTGCCTTGCTGGCCGACGGCGAGGCCTGGTCGAGCTCGGCCCTGGCGCTGGCACTTGGAACCGGCCAGCGCAGCGTGCAGCGGGCGCTTGAGCCGCTTGCCGAGGCCGGCAAGGTACAATCCTTCGGCCATGGCCGGGCGCGCCGCTGGATGACGCCGCCGGTGGCGGGTTTCACGACCACCTTGTTACTCCCCGCGCCGCTTCCCAATGGCTAGAAAGTGACGACGACCACCATCGAGGGACAGGACATGAAACATTCGGCAGCCGAAATCTTGAGGGAATACGGGCCCTTTCCCGGGGCCAATACGGTGGCCGGGGTAAGCTTTGACGGCAAGAATGTCTGGTTCGCCTCGGGCGACAGGCTGAACGCCTTCGATCCGGAGAGCGGGCAGGCCCTGCGCTCGATCGATGTCGCGGCACATGCCGGCACCGCCTATGACGGCCGGCATTTCTTCCAACTCGCCAAGGACCGCATCCAGAAGATCGATCCCGACACGGGCGAGGTGCTTTCCACCATTCCAGCCCCCGGCAATGGCGGCGATTCCGGGCTGACCTGGGCCGAAGGCACGCTATGGGTCGGCCAGCACCGGGAGCGCAAGATCCACCAGATCGACCCCGAGACCGGCGCGATCCTGCGCACCATCGAATCCAACCGGTTCGTCACGGGGGTGACCTGGGTCGACGGCGAATTGTGGCACGCCACCTGGGAGGGCGACGAAAGCGATCTGCGCCGCGTCGACCCGCGGACGGGCAAGGTTCTGGAGAAGCTCGACATGCCTGCCGGCATGGGCGTCTCGGGGCTGGAATCCGATGGCGCCGACCGACTGTTCTGCGGCAGCGGAAACGCCGGCGTGGTGAGGGCGGTGCGCCGGCCGAAATAAGGGTCCGCGAATTTTCCCCAATCGACTGGCCGTTGTGCGATGCCAAACCTAGATAGGCTGGACCATCCCCCCACAAAAGGATTCTCCCATGCGCGAACAGATCACGTTGAACGACGGCACCGCCATTCCCCAGCTTGGCCTTGGCGTCTGGCAGGTCGATCACGACATCACGGCGCAGGTGGTGGGCTGGGCGATCCAGGCCGGTTACCGGCTGATCGACACCGCCGAGGGCTACCGGAACGAGGAAGGGGTCGGCGAGGCGATCCGCGCCGCCGGCGTGCCGGCGGCAGAGCTGTTCATCACCTCGAAGCTGCGCAACGGCGCGCACCAGCGCGATGCGGCGCTTCGGGCCTTCGACGACACGATGAAGAAGCTCGGCGTCGAGCAGCTCGACCTGTTCCTGATCCATTGGCCGGTGCCCAGCCAGGACAAATATGTCGAGGCGTGGAAGACGCTCGTCGAGCTGCAGCAGGCCGGCCGCATCAAGTCGATCGGCGTTTCGAATTTCAACAGGGATCATCTGGAGCGCATCATCGGCGAGACGGGCGTGACGCCCGTCGTCAACCAGATCGAGCTGCACCCGCGCTTCCAGCAGCGCGATCTGAGGGAATTTCACGCCCGGCACGACATCCATACGGAAAGCTGGAGTCCGCTGGGCAGCGGCCGGTTGCTGAGCGACCCGACCATATCAGGCATTGCCCGCAAACACGGCAAGTCCACCGCGCAGACAATGATCCGCTGGCATCTCCAGCAAGGGCTGATCGTCATCCCGAAGTCGGTGCGCCAGGACCGCATCGCGGCCAATTTCGATGTCTTCGATTTCGAACTGGACGCACAGGACCTGGAGACGATCGCCGGCATGGATTCGGCTGACGGCCGTAACGGTCCGAATCCGGTGACGGCGGCGTTTCTGTTCTGACAGGACGAAGCGGTCGGCGCGCTAAATCCCCGAGCCGTCCAGCTGTTGCGCGTCGTCGCCTTCCCACGGCGCCGGCATCGAGGCGCCCCGGCTGAGATTGGCCGAGGGCATCGGCATCCAGCACTTCAGCTCCGGCTCGGCATATTCGACGACGCGGCCGGGCGAGGAATCGGAGGCGCGCCAGCCCTCGTCACCGAACTGATCGGCGCGTGACCAGTAGGCGAGGTCGACTTCCGCCGGCCCCTGCTCGGATGGGCGGACCGTCACGAGGATCCGGCTGCCGTCTTTTGGCGCGCTCGACATGTGGCGCCAGCGGTCGGGCTCGTCCATCGCATTTCCTCCTGCCTTGCTGTGGGATGAAGTGTCGCCTCGTCGTCGGAGACGGTCAACCCAAACTTTGCGCAACCCATCCTGTTTCGATAGGCTGCTCGTTCCGCCCGGCGCGCGGGGAGTGGATGATTTGTCGGATTGCACCAGCCGCATCCGTCCTTGATCTGGCGACGGTCGCCGAGACAAGGAGTGGCATTCATGAGTGACGAAGTCGAGCCGATGCCGGCTGGGGTGGAAACAAAACTGTACTTCAGCCGCAACCCCAATCCGCGCCTGGGGGTCGCGGTGGCGCGTCATCTCGGGGCGAGGGTGACCTTCGAATTCGCGTCGCCGTTCGCGCCGGGGCAAGCGGAGCGATTCCGGCCGCTCAATCCCAACCTTTCCCTGCCCATACTGGCCTGGCCCGGGGGAAGCCTGTGGGAGGCCGACGCCATAGCCTGCCGGTTGTCGCGCGACATGGGGTCCGATTTCTGGCGCAGCGGCGACGATGAGCCCGAGATGATCCGCTGGCTGAGTTGGGGCAAGGAGAATTTCATGCGGGCCTGCGACATGGTGCATTTCGAGCGCGGCACCAAGCAGCGTTATCACATCGGGCCAATCGATCACCAACTGGTCGAGGATGGGCTGAAACTGTTTCACACGACGGCGGCGATCCTGGAGACCGCGCTTGCGGGCCGGCAATGGCTGGTCGGAGACGAAGTTTCTTATGCCGACTTCCGCATGGCGACCTTCCTGCCTTTCAACGATGTCGCGGGCCTGCCGCTCGGCGACTATCGACTGGTCGATCGCTGGTATCGGCGGCTTGAAGCGATCAACGCCTGGCGTGATCCCTTCGAGGGTCTGGACGCGCCCCGATTGCCGCCAGTCCCAGGACAGGTCGAGCCGCATGAGGCGCCGAGGCTGTAGTCGAAAGGGGTGGCGACCGGCGTATACGTTTGGAGAGAAACTTGAAAACGCCGGCCGCCATTTGGGGGCGTTGGGGTGCATCGCTTTGGGGGGCGATGCAGAGGCCAGGCTAAGCGGATGGCCGGCCGCCGCAATCGAAACGCCGGCCCATGGTGAACAGGTGGTTACTATCCACAGGTCAGGGCCGTAAACGGCAGGCCCGCCGGATTGCGGCCGTCCATCGCGGCCAGATCGTCATTGTCTCGGCTGTGCGCAACGCGAATCGGCAGCCATGCCCTGCTCGACGGGCCGCGATCGGATTGCTAAGCCCGTCCGCGAAGGAGCTGATGAGTCTGGCATGACCGTTGCGATCGAGATGGGACACACGACAGCGGGCGCGCCGGCGAAACTCGATCTCGAGGAGTTGCTGGCGACCCGCCTTCTGGTGCAGGGCAATTCGGGCTCCGGCAAGTCGCACCTCTTGCGGCGTCTCCTGGAACAGAGCGCGCCTTGGGTGCAGCAGACCATCATTGATCCGGAAGGCGACTTCGTATCCCTGGGCGAACGCTACGGCCATCTGGTGATCGATGCCGAGGAGCACACCGAGCGCGGCCTGCAGGCGGCCGGCGAGCGGGCGCGCATCCACCGGGTCTCGACCGTGCTCAACCTCGAAGGCCTCGATGCCGAGAACCAGATGCGGCGCGCCGCCGCTTTTCTCGGCGGGCTGTTCGAGGTCGCGCGCGACCACTGGTACCCGATGCTGGTGGTGGTCGACGAAGCTCAGCTTTTCGCGCCGGCGGTGGCCGGCGAGGTGTCGGACGAGGCGCGCAAGCTTTCGCTCGGCGCCATGACCAACCTGATGTGCCGGGGCCGCAAGCGCGGGCTTGCCGGCATCATCGCCACGCAGCGGCTGGCCAAGCTCGCCAAGAACGTCGCGGCGGAAGCCTCCAATTTCCTGATGGGCCGCACCTTCCTCGATATCGACATGGCGCGCGCGGCCGATCTCCTAGGCATGGAGCGGCGGCAGGCGGAGGCGTTCCGCGATCTGGAGCGCGGCCAGTTCATGGCGCTGGGGCCGGCACTGTCGCGCCGGCCGCTCGGCCTGCGCATCGGCCCGACCGACACCAGCCCGCGCAACGGCACGCCCAAGCTGATGCCGCTGCCGGAGGCGGCGCTCGAGGATGCCCGCGCCATCATCCTGGCCGCCCCGCCGCCCGAGACGATGCGTGCGCCGCGCCGGGTGGCGTCGCCGGACCTGCTCGACCAGTTGATGGCGGCGAAGTCGGCTGCGCTGGAAATCCGCCCCGAACCGGCGGAGCCGCAAGTCAGCGCCGAGGATCTGGCGGAGCGGCGCGAGCGGGTGGACCGCGTGCTGCGCGCCATTCTTGCACAACCTGACGCGGGCTTCCGCGTGATCGGGGTGCTCTACCAGGAGTTTGTCGTGCGCTGCCGCATCGAGGGCCTCGCCTCGGTCGTGCCTGACCTGCCCACCTTCCGCCGCATGTTGACGCGCGCCCGTGCCGGACTGGGGGCCGAAGCCAGCGAGGACGATGTGTGGCGCGACGTCTCGGTGCGCGCTTCGCTGCTGCCGGAGGACATGCAAGGCGTGTTCATGATGATCGCGCGCGCGGCGAAGGAGGGCTGGCCGTGCCCGAGCGATGGCGCGATCGCCCGCGCCTACGGCTCGCATTCCATGCGCCGCGCCCGGCGGCTGCTCACCTATATCGAGGAGCAGGGCCTCATCGTCTGCCAGGTCGACGGCACGGGGAAGCGCACCGTGACGCTGGTCGAACTCGCCTGGGCAACGGCGCCCGGCGATCCCAATGCCGAGGGGGCGGAGCAGGGAAGCCTGGCTTTGTGAGGGCATCCAACGTGGCCGTGGCGGCACTGCGAGCTCATCGACGAACGCTGATCCGCTGGTTCTCGATGGCGGACCTGGCGGCGGCCGGCATCGCCTCGCTGGCCCTTGCGCGGTCCCCGGCAAGCGGCGCAAGGTGGCTGGTGCCGGGAACCTGCGGCTCGATCCTTGCCGGGCTCGGCGTGGCGCTGGTCAATCATCGTATCTGAAGCTTGCTTGCAGACGGCGGGTGCGAAGGCGATGGTGAGGTCGCTGGTCGGCTTCTGGTAAGGTCAGCACCGCGCGATGACGCCGCCCTTACTGGACCGTGATGACACCGTCGACCGCCCGCCATTCCGATGGGGTGATGAGCCGGTGGTGGGCGATGTGGACGGAGTGAAGCGGCCCGTCCAATTCGCGCTCCCAATAGGAGAGAAAGCCCTTGAGTTCGGGGAACTCCGGCGCCAGGTCGTAGTCCTGCCAGACATAAAGCTGCAGCAGGCTCCGATGGTCAGGCAGACGGTAATGGATTTGTGCGGTGGTCAGGCCATAGCCTTCCATCTGGAGGCGGAACTCCTTGCTGACGCTTGCGATCATTCGTGTCTCCTTTCGGCGGCAGCGGTGGCCGCAACGGCGAAAAAGTCTCTCGGCCCATCAATGTGCGCCGTCGGTAAACAACTCCTTCAGAGGGTGAGCGGTTCCGGCGCCGGCGATGGTACCGGCTCGGATAATTTTGCCGGATCTAGGCGTAAATTCAAGGGGCGGCTCCCGACGCAGAGCGAATAAGACCGCTATAACAGTGAGTTGGCACTCCGACGGCGTGAGTGCTAAAATTTTCTGGCCGGCCTCTTGAAACCGAAAAAGGGAAAACTAGCTCGATATGCGCGCGCGATGCCTGACAAAGGGTCGCCGCATTCCGCATCGGCCCGAATTGCCGGTCCGGTGTGGAGGAAGCTGAAAACCTGTTTGTCCCAAGAGGAGAACGACATGGCGTTCCGTCCATTGCATGACCGTATCCTGGTCCGCCGCATCGAGGCCGAGGAAAAGACCTCCGGCGGCATCATCATTCCCGATACCGCCAAGGAAAAACCGCAGGAAGGCGAAGTCATCGCCGTCGGTCCCGGCGCGCGCGACGACAGCGGCAAACTGACCGAGCTGGATGTCAGGGTGGGTGACCGTATCCTTTTCGGCAAATGGTCCGGCACCGAGATCAAGCTCAATGGCGAGGACCTGCTCATCATGAAGGAAAGTGACGTGATGGGCGTGATCGAACAGACCGCGCAAGTGAAGAAGGCCGCCTGACGGCTTCTTAGAAAATCCACCAGTCAACGAATGCTGCCTAGATATAGAGGAGTGATCCAATGGCTGCCAAAGAGGTAAAATTCCATACCGAAGCGCGCGAGAAGATGCTGCGCGGCGTCGATATCCTGGCCAATGCGGTGAAGGTGACGCTCGGCCCCAAGGGGCGCAATGTCGTCATTGAAAAGTCGTTCGGTGCGCCGCGCATTACCAAGGATGGCGTCACCGTCGCCAAGGAAATCGAGCTTGAGGACAAGTTCGAGAACATGGGCGCGCAGATGGTGCGCGAAGTCGCCTCCAAGACCAATGACCTTGCCGGCGACGGCACCACCACCGCGACCGTGCTGGCCCAGGCCATCGTCAAGGAGGGCGCCAAGGCCGTTGCCTCGGGCATGAACCCGATGGACCTGAAGCGCGGCATCGACAAGGCGGTGGACGCCGTCGTCGCCGAGCTGAAGGCCAACGCCCGCAAGGTGACCCGCAACGACGAGATCGCGCAGGTCGGCACCATCTCTGCCAATGGCGACGCCGAGATCGGCCGCTTCCTCGCCGAAGCGATGGAGAAGGTCGGCAATGAAGGCGTCATTACGGTGGAGGAAGCCAAGACCGCCGAGACCGAGTTGGAAGTCGTCGAAGGCATGCAGTTCGACCGTGGCTATCTCTCGCCCTATTTCGTCACCAACCAGGACAAGATGCGCGTCGAACTTGACGAGCCCTACGTGCTGATCCACGAAAAGAAGCTCGCCAACCTGCAGGCGCTGCTTCCGGTGCTGGAAGCGGTGGTCCAGTCGGGCAAGCCGCTGCTGATCATCGCCGAGGATGTCGAGGGCGAGGCGCTGGCGACGCTGGTCGTCAACAAGCTGCGCGGCGGCCTCAAGGTCGCGGCCGTCAAGGCGCCGGGCTTCGGCGACCGCCGCAAGGCCATGCTGGAAGACATCGCGATCCTCACCGGCGGCACCGCGATCTCCGAGGATCTCGGCATCAAGCTCGAGAATGTGACGCTGGAGATGCTGGGCCGCGCCAAGAAGGTGGTGATCGAAAAGGAAAACACCACCATCGTCGACGGCGTCGGGCGCAAGGAAGAAATCCAGGGCCGCGTCGCGCAGATCAAGGCCCAGATCGAGGAGACCACCTCCGACTATGACCGCGAGAAGCTGCAGGAGCGGCTGGCCAAGCTTGCCGGAGGTGTCGCGGTGATCCGCGTCGGCGGCTCGACCGAGGTTGAGGTCAAGGAGCGCAAGGACCGCGTCGACGATGCCTTGCACGCGACCCGCGCGGCTGTCGAGGAAGGCGTGCTGCCCGGCGGCGGCGTCGCGCTGCTTCGGGCCGCCAAGGCGCTCGATGCTGTCCAGACGGACAATGCCGACCAGAAGACCGGTGTCGAGATCGTGCGCCGCGCCATCGAGACGCCGGTCCGCCAGATCGCGGAAAATGCCGGTGCTGAAGGCTCGATCATCGTAGGCAAGCTGCGCGAGAAGGGCGAATTCGGCTGGGGCTGGAACGCTCAGACCAACGAGTTCGGCGATCTCTATGGCCAGGGCGTGATCGACCCGGCCAAGGTGGTGCGCACCGCGCTGCAGGATGCGGCGTCGGTCGCCGGCCTGCTGGTGACCACCGAGGCAATGGTGGCCGAGAAGCCGAAGAAGGAAGCCGCCAGCCCGGCAATGCCGGCCGGCGCCGGCATGGACTTCTGAGGTCCGACCAGTCCGCCCGCTCCCTCGATAGGGAGCGGGCATCGGTTGAAGGGAGAGAGATATGGATGCGCTTGCTGACCTTGGGCCCGTGCCCGCGCCGACACATCAGGCAAAGGAGTTCCTGGCCTATGAAAGCGAATGCCGCGGTGCGTTGAAGCCGCTGCTGGCGGAACTGCTCGACAGGGCCGAAGCCGCCGGCTGGAAGCGGCGGACCGTTGCCGCGACGCTGATGTTCCTGGCCGCGCAACAGGTGTCGGAGGCGTCCGAGGCCTCGGCCGGCGGCTGAGCGCTGACATTCAGTCCCATAAACTTACGGGCAGTCCCATGAACCTTACGGGCAGTCCCATGAACCTTACGCGGCGGGCCGCGCCTTCCGGTGTTCGGCCCGCCGCGGGTCCGCACAATCGAGAGGAGGCACAAGCCATGAATCGCTGGCAGTTTGAAGAACCGGTGACCATTCTGGTCGGAATGGGCTTTCCGAGGAAGATCGAAAGCGTGATGGAAGCCTACGCGCTGTTGCAGGACTGGCCGGCCGCCAGCCGCAACGGCGCTCATGCCGTCGCCCTCAATGCCTGCAAGGCGGGCATCGCCGGTGAGATCGACCCGGAGACGGTGCGCGCGACGCTGGTCACCTTCGCACGTCGCAACGACATATTGCTGCCGGATATGGTTTCGCCGGCCGCTGCGATGGACAATGCGCTGCAGGCGGGGCGAGGCGGCAGGTCCGTCTGATCTTCAGCGGTCCGCCTCGCGGCGGTGGCGGGCGCGAGCCCGCGGGGAACCAAGCGATGGCCATCGGGTTGAATCAGTGTTGGTTCCCCGAGGCGAGGCGACGTAATGAGCATCCTGCAAAGCATCAAGAAAGTGGCCGAACAGGTGACCGGTGCCGCAAGACCGGACAGCCGTCAGGCGGCCGACCTTGTCAGGCCGCGCAAAGCGAACGAGTTCAGGTTTGGCGATGATGGCCTGGTGCCCAATCATCCGTCCTGGCCGCTGGTCGTCTATCACGGCGCAGTGAGATTGCCGGAAGACTTCGATCCCGCGGCCGTGTTAGAGGCGCTTTTCTCGGCCAATGGCTGGGGAGACAGCTGGCGCAACGGCATCTACGATTATGTTCACTACCATTCGCGCATCCACGAAGTGCTCGGCGTGGCGCGTGGCACGACGAAGGTCCGGTTTGGCGGCAAGAAGGGCCGAACGCTGGCGCTGAAGGCCGGCGATGTCGCGGTTCTTCCGGCCGGCACGGGGCACCAGCGCATCTCCGCTTCGGACGACTTTCTCGTCGTTGGCGCCTATCCGCCGTCCGGCACCTATGACGAATGCACGACCACCGCCGATCACGCCAAGGCGGTGGTGACGATCCCCAAGGTCGGCCGTCCGCGCAAGGACCCCGTCTATGGAAGCAAGGGCCCGCTGCTGGCGGCGTGGGAGAAAGATTGAGTTCGCCGAAGGCGAAAGAGAGCAAAGCTTGCCGGCGCAAGCCCTGCCTCGGAACGATCGACGGACAGATCGAAGCATAGTTCATCACTCCGGTGGAACGCTCTCGGGCATTGGAGGTTGATAGCCGTCGAATGCTTTATCAACGGACTGGAAAACGGAGAGAGCCCGCCTTCGGTTGACGCCGGGGCGGGTTCCTTTTTGTCTGAGATTCTCGGGATTGATGGCGCGCGGGAACATGTCCGGCATGCCAGGCGCAATGGGAGCAAAGCCTGGAGAGAGCAGGTGGTGAAGAGATTGCGCCTGCCTCGGAGCGGACAGACGGCTGATATACCGTCTACATTCCGTAGGTGAGGGCAACATAGATCGCCGGGATAAGCGTCAGGCAGATCGCCATTCCCACGACAACGGCGATAGCCAAGCGCTCGGTTCGCCTGACAAGATCGACCATGTTGGCGTCCTCACTCAGACAGACGGGCGGGCCCGACGGGATTTCCGGGGCCTGAACATCATTGTCATTTGCGGGGCGATTGTCGTCCTGGGTGCTCGGTCTCTGGGCTGATGTCACTGCTTGCCTCGCTCTCAGAATATCCGGCGGTCGAGCTGGATTCCGCGATGATGGGTGATTGGCTGCGTTGCTCCGGCGCGAACCCAACGTATCGGCAAGACATGGGTTGCCGCATACGACTTCAGTCTTGCCAATTCTTAGACCTAAGCCTTGCCCGGGAACGCAATGCAGCGGGAGCCGTTGGTGACCGGTGACAACTCAAAGAATAGGAGAGGAGAAAGTCATGGCTGACGGTCCAACTGTTGTTAATTCTGGAGGTGGTGGCGGCACTGCGGTCGCTATTGTTCTTGCGATAATCGCCATCGTTGTCCTGCTGATATTTACCGGTGTCATCAACATTGGTGGCGGCGGCGGGAAGGACATCAACGTGAAGGTTGAGGCGCCAAAGGTGGAAGCTCCGGCCACTTCAGCGCCCGCGAAGCCCGCGGCACCTGCCAATGGTGGCTGATTGGCTGCGGCAGAGGCCAGAATAATTCTGGCCTCTGAAAATGTTTCTTAGTTCACAAAAGGACTTGTCATGAAAAGATATCTTGTCGGCGCTGTCGCGGCCCTCGCGCTTATGGCTGGAATTGGTGCTTCCTTCGCGGGAGACGTCGTAATTCTCAAGCCCGAGCAGCAGACGGTCGTCCGCGAATACATCCACAAGCAAAAACTCGCGTCAGTCAGCCTGCTCGGCGTCGAACTCAACGTCGGCTCCGCTCTCCCTGACACAGTCGAGCTTCATACAATCGACGTCCCCGACGTCAGATACAAATACACTGTTGTCGGCGATCATGCGGTTCTGGTTGACCCCGATACACGCAGGGTCGTGCAGATCATCGAGTGATGCCGGTAGTTCGTCCCTGGCCAACGGGGGCGGCCCGCCGTGCCGCAAAAATGGCGCGGCGGGCTTTCTATACGGAGCCACTTAATCCCTGTGAACATCGCCGAAACCTTCACCCGTCAGGCCTTGGCGTGGGTTAACCGCTCCAGCGCATCGACGATCAGGCCGCAGAATTTCGGATGGTCGAGTTTCATCGCCACGGTATGGCGGAAGTCGACCTGCTCGCTCGCCGTGCCGCCAAAATGGTGCATCCCGCCCATCTTCTCGAAATTGCAGACCGTCATGCCCTTGGTCCACCGCCCGGCGATTTCGACGCGGATATCGGCCTTCTCGGTGGTGAAGACGGTCGGGTCGATCATGGCCGCGACGCAGCACGCGTCGTGGACGGCTGGATACTCGATCTGCAGGAGGCCGCCATGCGTGGTCGCTATGAACTCCCAGATATCGAGGATGAACTTGGCGATCGGGCCGCCGACGGCGCGCACCCTGTTTTGCAGGTCCGGAGTGGCCAGCGCCTGGTGCGTGAGGTCGAGGCCGACCATGGTGACATCCCAATCGGCGCGGAACACGACGTCGGCGGCCTCCGGGTCGCCATAGACATTGAACTCCGCCGCTGGCGTGATGTTGCCGCGCGTGTAGGCTCCGCCCATCGCGACGACGCCCTTCACCCGATCGATGATGCGTGGGTCCTTGCGGATGGCGAGCGCGATGTTGGTGTAGGGACCGACCGGCACCATCGTGATGGTTTTCGGCTCGTGTGCCATGACCGTGTCGATGATGAAGTCGACGGCATGCCGCTTGTCGAGTTCGAACGAGGCGGGCGGCAGGACGGGGCCGTCGAGCCCGGTATCGCCATGGATTTCGACGGCCAGCACCTGCTCGCCGATGAGCGGGCCGGGTGAGCCCTTCGCCACCGGCACCTTGATGCCGTAGGCCGTGCATACGGCCAGAGCATTGCGCGTGGTGTTCTCGACATTGTGGTTTCCCGAAACCGTCGTGATGCCGAGAAGGTCGATATTCGGGTTTCCCGCCGCAAGCAGGATGGCGATGGCGTCGTCGTGCCCCGGATCGCAGTCCAGGATGATCTTTTCCATGACTTCGTCTCCCTTGTCGGCGGGGCGGCTGCCCCGTGCCAATAGTCCCGGCCCGCGCCTACTTGTCCTCGACAATGCGCAGATAGGCCGCGGTCACGAACAGGACGATCAACCCGAACAGGATGCGCCTTGCTCCCTCCGGCATCTGCAAAATCGTCAGTAGCGTCGTCAGCACCGTCAGGATCAGCGCGCCGATGATGGTGCCGGTGTAGCCGCCGCGGCCGCCGAAGATGGAGGTGCCGCCGATGACGGCCGCCGCCACCGAGGGCAGCACCAGCGGTTCGGCGAGCGACAGCGATGGCGCCTTGATCAAGCCGATATAGAGCAGGCCGGTGACGCCGGCGAGCACGCTGGAGGTGACGTAGAGCGCCGTGATGACCTGCCAGTATTGCACGCCCGACAGGCGCGTCGCGCGCTCATTGTCGCCGACGGCGTAGAGCAGGCGGCCGAAGCCGGTGCGGGCAAGCGTGAAGACGATGAGGGCCGCCAGCGGCACGAACAGCAGCAGGGCGTTGGGGAAGGCAAAGCCGAGTACGGGGGTGACGCCGGTACCCAGCCAGGCAAGAAAGTCGGGGATCTTGGCGCCGGACGCGATCACCGTGCGCTGGTAGACCTGCAGGCAGCCGGTGCCGATCAGGCTGGTGCCCAGCGTCATGATCAGCGGATGGACGCGGAAGACACCGACGCCGATGCCGTTCACGAGGCCGATCAGCACCGCCGGCATCATCGCCAGGAGGAAGGCCACAGCCGGGTTCTGGCTGACGATCTGCGTTGCCATGATGAAGGCGCTCATCGTCGCCACCGTGCCGACCGAAAGGTCGATGCCGCCGGTCAGCATGGTCATGGTCTGGCAGCCGGCGAGGATCGCCAGCGGAATGGCGAATTTGATGGTGTTGGCGATCCAGCGCTCGTTGACGATGCCGGGGCGCAGGATCTGCAGGATCACCACCAGGATGACCAGCAGGATGATCAGCGGGATGAGGGGACGGTCGGCCATGAAGCGTTTTATGCGGCGGCCGAAGGAGACCGGCGCGGGCGTGATCGCGGTGGTGCTCATGGGGTGGCTCCCGTTCGCGAGGAGGGGGGCTTGGTGGTGGTGTTCTGGAGGGATGGTGCTCTACGGCGCCGTACAGCGCTGCGGGTGAATTTCATGATTGCCGCCCTCGCATCGTGATGAAGGCGCCGAACATCACCACGGCGACCATGATCAGGCCTTCGATGATGGCGGTGACGTTGGGGTCGATGGCGAGCAAGGTGAGATCCGTGCGCACCAGCCGCAGCACGAAGACCGCGACGATGGGGCCGAGCAGGCCGCCCTTGCCGCCGCCGAGCGCCACGCCGCCCAGCACGACCGCGGCGACGCTGGCCAGGAGATAGGGGCCGGGGATCGGCGCGCCGATGCCTGTGCTCATGGTCAGCGCCAACCCGCCCATGGCCGCGAACAGGCCCGAGAGCGCGTAGGCGATGACCCTGGTGCGGGCGACAGGCACGCCGCTGCGGAACGCCGCCAGTTCGCTGGAGCCGATGGCGTAGATGGAAAGGCCGAGGCGCGACCGCCGAAGCGGTATCCAGACGATGCAGAGGCAGACAATCAGCACCAGCAGCGCCTTGGGCAGCCACGCGTCGACGGCGTCGGGCAGGCCCGGGATCGGCACGGTGCCCGAGATCAGCGCCTTCAGCCATTCGGCCGCCGCGCCGCCCGGGGCGCCGAGCACCAGAAGGGCCGCGCCCTGCAGCACGAACAGCATGGCCAGCGTGACGACGATGTCCGGCACGCGGGTGACGACGATCAGCATCCCGTTGACGGCGCCCAGCACGAACCCCATGGCGAGCACGAAAGGCACCACGAACAGCGCGTATTCCTCGCTCGCGCCCGCCATCATCGAGGCGGCGGTGACGCTGGTCAACGCCATCATGGCGGCGACCGAGAGATCGATGCCGCCGGCGATGACGACGACCGTCTGCGCGGCGACGGCAAAGGCGTAGGGCAGCACGGCCCGCGCCAGCGAGCCGAAATCGCCGCTGCCATAGCCGGGCTGGATGATCTTGGTGGCGATGAACAGGATGACGAGGAGGGCGAACAGGCCTGTTACCCAGCCTTGCCGGCGCAGGAAATGGCTCATGGCGTTGCCTCCGGCGCATCGGAAGCATTCGCCGTGGGTGCGGCCAAAATACCGATATCCGCCTTGACGCCGCGCGGCAGGCCGTAGGCGGCGCGCATCAGCGTCGGCTCGTCGGCCTCCTCGACAGGGAAAATATCGACCAGGCGGCCGCCGAAGATGACGATGACGCGGTCGCAGACGCGCTGCACTTCTTCCAGTTCGGAGGTGTAGAAAAGAACCGACTTGCCGTTGCCGGCGAGCTCGCGCAGCAGACGATAGATCTCCTGCTTGGTGCCGACATCGATGCCGCGCGTCGGGTCGAAACACAGGATGGTGCGCGCGTCGGCCGCGATCCAGCGAGCGATGGTGACCTTTTGCTGGTTGCCGCCGGACAGGCGCTGCACCTCGCCTTGAGCGCGGGTGTCGATCTGCAGGCGCTGGATGGCGCTCGCCACGGTGGCGCGCTCCTTGCGCATACGAATAGGCCCCCAGTTGCGCAAGGCGGCACTGAAGGGGAGCGCAATGTTCTCGCGCACCGAGCGCTGCATGGCGAGCGCCTCGGAACGGTCGCCCGGCACATAGGCGATCCCCGATCGGATGGCGTCGATCGGGTGGGCGAATTTCACCGGGCTGCCGTCGACTTCGATCGTGCCGCCCGATGGTTTGATCGAGCCGGCAAGGGCGGCGAACAGTTCGTCCTGGCCCTGGCCTTCCAGCGCCACGACGCCGGCCACCTCGCCATCGCGGAGATCGAAGGAGACGTCGCTGAGCTTGGTCCCGACGCGCAGGTTTCGCACGGCGATGCGCGGGCGGGCAGGGGGGCGGGCCTCTTCGCTGGCGCCGCGGGCGGCGACATGGGTCTTGACGATGCGAGTGCCGAGCATCAGCTCGACGATCTTTTCCTCGACGCCCGGCACGATGTCGACGACGCCGACGGTCGCGCCGTCGCGCAGCACCGTGGCGCGGTCGCAAAGGGCCGAGATTTCGACGAAGCGGTGGGAGATGAAGATCACGGCGCGGCCGGCGTCGCCCTGCCGGCGCACCACTTCCAGCACCTTTTCGGCAAGGTTGGCGGGGAGTGCGGCCGTCATCTCGTCGAGCAGCAGCACGTCGGGCTCGACGGCCAGCGCGCGGGCCAGGTCGAGCACGCGCAGGATGGCGAGCGGGATGTCGCGCGCGGTGTCGCGCAGGTCGAGGTCAGGTATGCCGAGTTCGCGTACCCAGGCGCGGAACGGCTCGACCGGCGTGCCGGTCAGCCGCAGATTGGACAGCACATCGAGATCGGGGATCAGCGACGGCTCCTGATAGACGGGCAGCAGCCCGGCCCGGCGCGCGGCGGCCGGCGAGCGTATGTCGCGCGCCTCGCCACGGATCAGGATGCGTCCGGCATTGGCTGATATCGCGCCGGTCAGGATCTTCACCAGCGTCGACTTGCCGGCGCCATTGGCACCCATCAGCGCATGCACCTCGCCCGGCAGCACGGAGAGCGACGCATCGCGGAGAGCCGCGACCGCGCCGTAGTTCTTGGCGACGCCTGACGCGTCGAGGAGGGGACTGGTGGTCAAATGATTTGGGTCTCGATTTATGTGCCTAATAACCGCGAATGTCAGCGCCGCCCCTCACCTGCCTGCCGGCATCCTCTCCCCGTATAGAGACGGGGAGAGGGCTTGCCTCCGGCGTTGCGGCCAGCTTCTCTCGCCCCGTTTTACCGGGAGAGATGTCCGGCAGGACAGTGAGGGGCGGCGCCGACCATGGTCAGCAAAGCCGCTGCTTACTCGCCCGGGCCCTTGCAGGCCACGATCTGGTCCTTGGTATACGTCGTCCAGTCGGGGATCATGATCGAGACCGGCCATTCAGGGCTCAGCGACGGGTCGGCGGCGGCTTTCAGCTTGGCCTTGCCTTCCTCGGTGGCATTCTCCCACAGCTGCGGGTCGACCAGCACGGTCTGCTGGGCCGGCTTCTTGCCGTCGAGGATCTGCAGCGCCAGCGTCACGCCGGCACCACCGATCGAGCCGGGGTTGGTGACGGCGGCACCCACGAGGCCCTTGACCGAGCTCAGCTGGCCGACGAAGCCGGCATTGTCGGCGCCGACCACGGGCACCAGCGGCGCCTGCGATTCGACCAGCGCGTCGACGATGACGTTATCGATGCCCGACGTCCACACGCCGTTGAACGGCGTGCCGGTGGCCAGGAAGGACAGCATCTGCTGCTTGGCCTGGTCCTGCTGCCAGCCGGTGAAGACCTCCTGCGCCACCTTCACGTCGGGGAATTCGGCCAGTGCCTTCTTGAAGCCTTTGTCGCGATCGCTATCGGCCGAAGCGCCCGCCGCGCCGCGCATGTAAAACACCTCGCCCTTGCCGCCCATCTGCTGGAACAGCCATTTGGCACCGAGATACGCATACTGCTCCTGGTTGTTGGAAATGATGTAGGCCGACGGCTCGGTGACCGCCTGGTCGACGGCGACGACGACGATGCCGGCCTTGGTGGCTTCTTCCAGGCCGGCCTTGATGCCGGCCGGGTCGGCGGGGTTGACGACGATGGCGTCGACCTTGGCGCTGATCAGGTTGCGGATGTCTTCCAACTGGCCGGCGGCATCGGTGTTGCGGTGGGCGATGTTGAGCTTGGTCACTTCGCCGGAGGCGAGCGCCTGCGCCTTCATGGCGCAAACCATTTCCTCGCGCCAGCCATTGCCCTGCACGGTGTTGGAAATGCCGATCGTGTATTTGCCGGCGGCGGACGACACGCCCACCGAGGCCAGCAGCGCCGCGCTGGCAAGCAGCGGGACCATGGTCAGATAGTTCTTCATTTCAGTCTTCCTCCACATTGTTTTTCAGTTCAGTTTTAACCTGTTGGGCCGCGCCACTCACAATCAGAGTCAAGTGGCTCGCTTTGCCGTTACTTGACGAAGGGACGCAGCACGTCGCGGGCGAGCAGAAAACCCCGCTTCACCTGCTCGTCGCTGCCTTCAAATCGCCTGTCCTCGTGTTCGATGATGACCGATCCGTCATAGCCGGCGCGGTAGAGGCCCGAGAAGAAGCCGCTCCAGTCGACATCGCCCAGCCCCGGCATGCGCGGCACCTGCCAGCCTATGCCCGCCGATAGAATTCCGCGCTCGTACAAACCATCATGATCAATCATCAGGTCCTTGGCGTGGACATGCAGCATATAGGGGCCGAATTCCCGGATGAAGCGGGTCTGGTCGATCATCTGCCAGACCAGATGCGAGGGGTCGAAATTCATGCCGACCTCGCCGCCCCAGGCTTCGAGAATGCGACGCCAGACCTGCGGCGAATAGGCGATGTTGTGCCCGCCCGGCCATTCGTCATGGCTGAAGATCATCGGGCAGTTTTCGAAGGCGAGTTTTACCCCATGGTCGCGCGCATGGGCAACGATTTCCGGCCAGACTTTCAGCGCGTCCTGCCAGTTGACGTCGACTGTCTTGGAGGCATCGCCGCCGCAGAAGGTGTTGACCAGAGGAACGCCCATGTTGGCGGCAAGCACGATGACCTTCTTCAGGTGGCCGATGACCGCCTCGCGATGGGCGGCATCCGGGTGCAGCGGGTTGGGGTAATAACCGAGACCGGAGACCGTGAGGTTCTTTTCCGCCAGCGATGCAACGATTTCTTTCGCCCGCGAGGCCGAAGTGCCATCAGCATCGATATGGTTGGTGCCGGCATAGCGGCGGGTCGCGCCGGAGGTTTTCGGCCAGCAGGCGATTTCCAGTGCTTCGAAGCCGACAGAGCTTGCCCAGCCGGCGACCTCGCCAAGCGGCGTGTCCGCGAACGGTGCGGTGAGCAGTCCAAGTTTCATCATGCCTCCCCTGACCGCGAACCCGCGATCGATGCCTATAATGCCGATTGTTTGGATCGCTTCAACCTCGCGACCTCATCTTGTTCGAGACTGTGACGGACTGCCGCCATCGGATCGCCCGAAAGCAGTTCGCCAAGCGCTGACGTGACGGCCCGCCGGAACGTCTCGTCCGCGGCAAGGCCCGGGTCGAATATCGTGTCGATGGCCAGGATGGCGGAAGCCAGCGCCCGCGCATCGTGGCCGGTTTCGTCCGCAATCGCGGCGACCTTGCCGGCATAGGGATCCGACACCGGCCAGCGCTTGCCGAAGCGCGCCGAGGCCAGGATCAGATAAGCCATCCAGCCGGCGACCGGCACCGACAGCAGGCCGATGCTGGCCCCCAGGTTCAGGCGGTCGCGGATCGGGTTGAGCAGGCGCTGCACGATTTTTTGCGAGCCGTCGGTGGCGATCTGGTGGTTGCGATGGCGGATCGCGGTGTTCTTCAACCGGCCAAGGCTCTGCTCGACATAAGCAGATGGATTCATGCCAGCCACCGGCATCAGTGTCGGCAGGGTTTGCTCGACCAGCATGCGCCTGACAAAGACCGAAAGCAGCGGGTCGGCGATGGCATCCGACGTGTGTTCGAGGCCGGCCAGTACGCCGAGCGTGGCGAGTGTCGTCTGGGCGCCGTTGAGCACCCGCATCTTGAGATGCTCGAACGGGGTGACGTCGTCGACAAAGGTCGCGCCGGCCAGGTCCCAGCGCGGCATGCGGCCGGCGAACTTTTTCTCGATCACCCATTGCCGGAAGGGTTCGCCGACGGCGACGGCGGCGTCGCGATAGCCGAACCGTCGCTCGACGCTGTCGAGATCGTCCTGTGTCACCGCCGGAGCGATGCGGTCGACCATGGCCGAGGGGAAGGCGGCATTGGCCGCGATCCAGTCGGCCAGGCCATTGCCGCGCCGTTCGGCAAAGCTCCGCACGACATTTTCCAGGATGACGCCGTTGGTCGGAATGTTGTCGCAGGAGAGCAGCGTCAGCTTCCGGCCATGCGTGGCCCTGCGTCGCTCCAGCGCCCGCGTGAGGATGCCGGGCACGCTGCGGGGCGCTTCTGGGTTGGCGAGGTCGTGGACGATGTCGGGATGATCGAGGTCGAGCGCGCCAGTCGAGGGCACATGGCAATAGCCTTTTTCGGTCACCGTCATCGTCACCAGCTCGATGTCGGCGGAGACGAGCACCTCGAGCGCCGGTGCGGCGCTGTCCTGGCTGTCGACCACCTTCACGATGCTGCCGATGACGCGTGCCTCGACATGATCGTTCTCGCGGATCAGCCTCGTGTAGAGGCCGTCTTGCCGGCCAAGCGTCTTGGTCAGGGCGGGCGGGCGAATGTTGATGCCGACGATGCCCCAGCGGTCGAACCGGCGCGAAAGCAGGTCGTCGGTGTATTCGGCCTGGTGACAGCGATGGAAGGCGCCGACGCCCAGATGCGCCATGCCTGGTGAGAGCGCCGCGCGGTCGTATGACGGCTTTTGCACGGCTGCGGGCAGCCGCTCCAGCAGTCTGGGCCCGAGCCTTTCGATGGAGTTCACCGGTTCGCCCCGATCACCGCCTGCTCCTGGTCGATCACCGCGCCGGTCATCGGCCCGGCTGCGTCGGAAAGCAGGAACACGGCGAGATTGGCGATATCGTCCGGCTTGAGCAGCCGACCGAAGGGCTGCGCGGCATTGGCGGCGTCGAGCCATCCCGGGCCATTGCCCAGCGTCTGCGCCTGCATGATGCGTTCGGCCGGCGTGTCGGTCCAGCCGACATTGATGCCGTTGACGCGGATGCGGTCGAAGCGGTGGGCGTTGGCGGCATTCTTGGTCAGCGTCGCCAGCGCGCCCTTGGTGGCGGAATAGACGGCGAGTTCCGGCGAGCCGCAATGGGCGTTTATCGAGAGGATGTTGACGATGGCGCCGCCGTGGCCACGCTTCTTCATGTCGGCGATCACGGCCTGCATCAGGAAGAAGGGCGCACGGGCGTTGACGGCAAACAGCGCCGACCAGTCGTCCGGCGTGGCGTCGAGGAAGGAGGCGCGGTCGGTCAGGCCGGCGGCGTTGACGAGGCCGTCGATGCGGCCGAAGCGGTCGATGCAGGCCTGCGCCAAGAGGGCGGGAGTTTCCGTGTCTCCAAGGTCGGCGGCGACGAAGAGCGTCGGCGTACCCAGGGCCGACAGTTCCGCAGCCACGGCCTCGCCGCGCTTGCTGTCGCGCCCGGTGATCAGCAGGCCGGCAGCGCCGGAGCGCGCCAGCGTCTCGGCAATGGCACGGCCGATGCCTTGCGTCGACCCGGTGACCAGCGCCACCTTGCCTTCGAGCCTGATCTCCATTCCTCCTCCCGGAACAAAGTTTCTATTTATTGAAATATGGAATGTTGATTCCCGATAGTCAATTGTACCAGCGGCGCCTCATGTGCCGCGGCGCGCCGCGACGCCTTGGACCAGCGCCATGCCCACCGCCAGCGACGCCGCCAGCGAGCGGAAGCCGGCGAAGTCGGATTCCACCACTTCCAGCCAGCTGTCCGACAGCCGGATCAGCGGCGAGAAGGTGCTGTCGGTGATGGTGACGATGCGCGCCTTGCGCTCATGCGCGACGGCCACCAGGTCTGGCGTGATCGAATTGTAGGGGCTGAAGGACACCGCCAGCACGGCGTCGCGTGCGCCAATGCAGCCGACCTGATCGAGCGCGGTCGAGCCGACATTGTCGACCAGCACATTGCGCACGCCTTGCTGCGAAAGCGTCAGCGAAAGATAGGTGGTGACGGGGAAGGCGCGCTTGGAGCCGATGACGTAGATCAGGTCCGCCTTGGCCAGCGTCGCCACCATCTTCTCGAAGCTTTCGATATCGAAGCCGCTTTCGATGCGGCCGAGCGAGGCCTGCGAGGCGCCGACCATGCCGCGCAGGAAATGCGTGGCGGCATTGGGCTCGGCCTCGGCGCGCTGCTCGCCGCGGCCTTCCGGCCAAGATCCCTTGACGTGGTCCTTGAACAGGCCCTGGAAGTCGGAAAAGCCGGAATAGCCGAAGATCTGGGCGAAGCGCACCAGCGTCGAGGGCTGCACGCCGGCCTGTGCCGCCACCTGGGCAATAGTGCCGAGCGCCACCTCGCTCGGGTGCTGCCATAGGAAGATCGCTACCTGGCGCAGGCGCTTGGGGAAATGCACGGTGCCGGAAGACAGCACCGCGCGCAGCTCCTCATAGGTTCGCGGCTGTATATAGCCAAGTGCCGCCAGCGAACGGCCGCGTTTGCGCGTCGCTGCCTCGTCGGCACTGGATCGTCCGGATGGTTTTCTCGCCCCGCTCATGAATTCAGGCTAGCGCGATACGATCGTTTTACAATATGGATTTTGGAAATGGTGTTCGATGGGCATAGGCGAGGGCTCGGCGATTTCGTCATCGCAGGGCGAAGCAGCGGCGTTGCGGAGACCCTGGGGTCCATGCCGCGACCTTGGTTGTAGAGTGCAGCGGAGCAGAATTCTTGACCGTGGCAACGCACCGGAGTCCCGGCATGGATCCTGGGGTCTCCGCAACGCCGCTTCGCTCCTTGCTATGCCCTGGGATGACGACCCCGCTAGTGATCAGCCCGAGGAGAAAACATGGTCTACGCAACATCGGATGGATCGACGCGCCAGCGTCTGCGGGTCGGCATGGTCGGCGGCGGCCGCAATGCCTTCATCGGCGCCGTGCATCGGCTGGCCATGCGCCTCGACGACCAGATCGCGCTGGTTGCCGGCGCGCTGTCGTCCGACCCGGACAATGCCGCTGCCTCGGCCGCCGAGATCGGTATCGCGCCGGAGCGCAGCTATGCCGATTACCGCGCCATGGCCAAAGCGGAGGCCGCGCGGCCGGATGGCATCGAGGCGGTCGTCATCGTCACGCCCAACCATCTGCACGCGCCGATCGCCACCGCCTTCCTCGAGGCCGGCATCGACGTGATCTGCGACAAGCCGCTGTCGACGACGCTGGCCGACGCCGAGGCACTGGTTGCACTCGCGAGGGCGAAAAACCGCCGCTTCGTCGTCACGCTCAACAACACCGGCTACGCCATGGTGCGCCAGGCGCGCGAGATGGTGATGGCGGGCGAGCTTGGCCGGATCGTGTCTGTGCATGGCGCCTACATCCAGGACTGGCTGACCAAGCCGATCGACGCCGACGGCCAGAAGCAGGCGGAATGGCGCACCGATCCGGCGAGGGCGGGGCAGTCGGCGGTGCTGGCCGATATCGGCGTGCATGCCTTCAACCTGGCAGGCTTCATTTCGGGCCGCGAGGCCGAGAGGGTGTCGGCCGATCTGTTCACCGCGGTGCCCGGACGCCGGCTCGACGACAATGCCCATGTGCTGGTGCGCTGGACCGATGGCGCACGCGGCACGATCCTGGCCAGCCAGACGTCGCCCGGCCACTACAACGACCTCTCCGTGTGCATCTATGGCGACAGGGCCGGGCTCGAATGGTCGGGCGGCCGGCCGGAGGAACTGCGCTTTTCCAGATATGGCGAGGAAACCCGCACGCTGGTGCGCGGCGGCCATGGCTCGACGGAGGAATCCCGCCGCGTGTCGCGCATGCCGGCGGCGCATCCCGAAGGCCATATCGAGGCCTTCGCCAATTTCTACCGCGACGCCGCCGACATCATCCGAGCCCACCGCTCGGGCGGCGCGGTCGACCCGGCTCGCGCGGCGCGGGTGCCCGACGTGATCGACGGCGCGCGCGGCGTGAAGTTCGTCGCCGCCGCGGTGGAGTCGAACGCGGCTGGCGGGGCTTGGACCGCGGCCAGGTTTGCGGGATGAACAGCCGACCTCCGGGGGGGAGATCGGCAGCTTTTGCCGTCGGTAATTATTCGATACCCAACTGTTCCGCCAAATCCGACAGCATAGGGCGCTGACCCTGCAGAATCTTGACCCCGGCTTCGGCCAAGGTGAACCAGCCGGCCCTGTCGACCTCCGGGAATTCCTTCATCGATCCCGACCGCGGCGGCCATTCCATGGTGAAGGTGTTGCTCTTGATGGCGGCCACATCGATGTCGGCCTCGACGGACCAGGCGATGACGATCTTGCCGCCCGGCTGCCTGTAGTCGCCGAGGCGCGCGAAAGGGCCGCCGACCTTGATGCCGAGCTCTTCCTCGGTTTCGCGTCGTGCCGCCGCCAATTCGTCCTCATCCTCGTCGACGAGGCCCTTCGGGATCGACCAGGCGCCATCGTCCTTCTTTGCCCAGAACGGGCCGCCGGGATGAACCAGAAGCACCTCGATACCGTCATCACTCCGGCGATAGATCAGCAGACCCGCGCTGCGTTTTGCCATGTTTGCATGTCCGTTTGCGGCACCGGTGCGAAGCCGGCCGATTCTGAGCGATCATGGCTGCCGATCTTGCACCTGGAAATTGCGACGCTATGTCAGATGCATCCGCATTGCACCTCATACGCGAGTCCGGCAAACTGATAGCATCGTTTCTGGGGCGGCGTCGAAAATCAGGTGAGGCGTCCGAATGCAGCTGGGTCTGATCGGCTACTACAGCGACTTCGTGGTCTATCCCCTGGTGATCGCGATATTGGGGGTGGCCGGACTGATCGAGGCCGGAGAAGAAAGCGCGCCGGACTGGGTCGGCACGATGCTGATCTGCCTTGGCCTGTGGACGCTGATCGAATATGTGCTGCACCGTTTCGTGCTGCACCACGTCCCCTGGATCCGAGACCTGCACGACCGTCACCATGTCGAGGAGCGCAGTCCGGTGGGCACGCCCACCTGGCTCAGCCTGGGCGTGCATGCGCTGGTGGCGTTCCTGCCCGTCTGGATGGTCTCCGACTTCGCGACCGCCAGCGCGGTGAGTTGCGGGTTGATGCTGGGCTATCTCTGGTACATCAGCGTCCACCACATGATCCATCACTGGCATCCGCCCCATCCGAGCTATCTCTACACGCTCAAGCGCCGCCACGCGGTGCACCACCATATCGACGACAACGCCAATTTCGGCGTGACCTCGATATTCTGGGACCGGATTTTCGGCACCGCTAGGCTTTGACAGGGGAACCTTTCGACCAGGCGACCAACTTCATTCGTGGTCTGCCGGGTGAACGCCCAGCCTGAAATCCATATCAGGCCGAGCGATCTGGCCAGAATAGCCAGATGAGCGCGGCGGCCATCAAAACCCAAAGTCCGACAATGAATGCGAGACCGCCGCGGCTGGTCGGCCTCGATCGGCGAATGGCCTCCGCGCGAAACTCCGCCATCAGATCGGCGGGGATCAACTTCACCGCGAGCAGGATGCCAAGCGGTACGATGATCAGATCGTCCAGATATCCGAGTACGGGAATGAAATCGGGTATCAGATCGATGGGACTGAGCGCGTAGGCGGCGACGATGCCGGCGGCAAGTTTGGCGTACCAGGGAACGCGAGGATCGCGGGCGGCCAGCCATAGGGCCATCACATCGCGCTTGATGGCTCTCGCCCATTGCTTTGCCTTGTCGAGGACAGTCACCCGGCAACTCTCTTTAGAAGGCCCCGAACATCGGGCGCCTCCGCTCTTTCCCTCGATCATTGCAGCGATGTCGACGATCCGCAAACTGACTCCGCCGCCCAACGGGCGTGCCGTGAAGAAGACCTATTGAAAGCCGGCGCTGGTGACGACCACCGCGCCGCCTGGTTCGGGACGTCGATCCGCAAAGCGTGAGCGACGGGGAGGGCTCCTCCGCTCACAATTCCTTCTCCGCTAGTTCCTGAATGCGTCGGGCAGCGAGCGGGCCGCTTCCAGGGCCACCGTACCGTAGCCGACCGCCTGTTTGCCGAAACGCTGACGGATCTTGTCGATAAGGCGGCCGAGGAGGCCTGGCCGGCGATTCATCGCCTCCCGGTTGGCCGCCTGTTTCTCCAGGTACCCCGCCAGCGCCAGGTCGTGGCGCTGCGGCGCGACCCGGTCCGGAGACCGCGACGTAAGCCAGGGATCGCCGTAGAACAGGAGCGGCCAGTCTGTTGGGTGCGGGAGCAACATGGTATTCTCCATGACAGTTGTCAGCAGCACCGTGCGTCACACCCGTCGGAATCGCGTTCGCGCCAGCGTGACGAAATCGTGAAAAGCGTCGCGCGACGCAGAAAGCCGGTTGAATTAGTATCGGCACCGGTAAAGGATTGCCGCTGAAGCTGTGGTGGATCCGATGGCGCGCCTCTCACTGTTGGGTGGGTTCGATTTCACTGGCGGTGCCGTGGCCCCGTCCTTCACCCGCAAGGCGCGCGCCATGGTCGCCTATCTTGCGATCCATTCGGGGCATTCCCTCTCGCGCGAAAAGCTTGCCGCCCTGCTGTGGGGCGACACCGGCGAGCCGCAGGCACGCATGAACCTTCGGCAGGCTCTTTCTGTCGTGAGGAAGGCTATGCCCTCGGCCCATGGCGTTCGCTTCCTGACCGATGGCGACAGCATCATGCTGGCGCTGGATGATCTCGATTTCGACGTCGCCCGGTTCGAGGTGCTGGCCGCCGAGGCGGCACCCGAGCAGCTTGAGCAGGCCATCAGCCTCTATCGAGGCGATCTCCTCGATGGCTTCAGCCTGAAGGAGGAACCCTTCGAGGACTGGCTGCGGATCGAACGCGCACGGCTGCGGGCCACGGCCGTCTTGGTGCTGGAAAAGCTCGTCGCGCATTACTTCGCGCAGAACGATCTGGCGTCCTGCGTGCAGGCGGCGACACGCTTGCTAGCCTGGGAGCCGCTGCGTGAAGACGTCCACCGGGCCTTGATGCGGGCCTGTGCGGCCCAGGGCCGCGTCAATTTGGCGCTGAAACAATATGAGCTCTGCCGCGACGCCTTGCAGCGCCAGCTACGTGTTCAGCCGGAACCGGAAACGAGGCAGCTCTATGAACAGCTTCGGGCCCGACGCACGGCGTCGGCTGCTCCAGCAGCCGCCGGGCCGGTTGCGCCCGGTGCTCAGGCTGCATCGCCGCCGACCCACTATGTCAAATCGGCTGGCAGCAACATCGCGTATCAGGTAACGGGCAACGGCCCCGTAGACCTCATTTATGTGCCAGGCTGGGTTTCCAATCTCGACCTTGCCTGGGCATCGCCCAGGCTGGCGCATGTCCTGCACCGTCTCGGCTCTTTTTGCCGGCTGATCCGGATGGACAAGCGTGGCACCGGACTGTCGGATCGCAATGTCGGCCTGCCGACGCTCGAAGAGCGTATGGAAGACGTGCGCGCGGTCCTGGACGCGGTCGGTTCGAAGCGTACCGTCCTGTTCGGCAGCTCCGAGGGCGGCAGCATGTGCATGCTGTTTGCCGCGACCTATCCTGAACGCACGGCAGCCCTCATCTTGAACGGGACCTATGCCCGAGGTGTATGGGCGCCGGACTACCCCTGGGCCAAAACCAAGGCGCAGGTGGAAAGAGAACTCGTCGCCATCGAGCGCGAATGGGGAGAGCCGGCCGACCTCAGCAATGCCGCGCCCAGCCTGATGAACGATGCATTCGAGCGCGAATGGTTCGCGGCCTTCCTGCGCAATTCAGCTTCGCCCGCCGATGCGATCTCGCTGTGGTACTGGAGCACCGAAATCGACGTTCGGGAGATACTGGGAGCCATCCACGTTCCAACGCTAATCGTTCAGAGAACGGGCGATCGCTGGGTCAAGGCCGAGGAGGGGCGCTACCTGGCGAGACACATACCGGGAGCGAGCTACATCGAGCTCGCGGGCAACGACCATGTCATCTGGGGGGAAGGCTCCGATCGCCTGATCGATGAGATCCAGTCGTTTGTCAGCGGCACCTTGCCGGCGGCACCCGGCGAGCGTGTGCTGGTCACCATTCTCTGCGTGGACATCACCTCGCCATCTGCGTCCCCCGATGGCCGGGATTTGAGGCGGGGATATGTCGACGCGATCTGCGATCAAGTGCAACTGGCCCAGGGCAGGGAGATACGGCGCAACGCGAATGGCCTCCTCGCTGCCTTCCAGCGTCCGACGCGGGCGATCCAATGCGTCATGGCGATCCGCGACGGTTTGAAGCCATCTGGCCTCGGCGTCCGTGCCGCGGTGCATATTGGCGAGTGCGAAAAGCAAGACGGTGATTTAACCGGCACCGCCATCGACCAAACAGTGCTGATGCTCGACCAAGCCTTGCCGGGCGAGATCGTTACGTCGCGCACAATCCGCGATCTCGTGCCGGGCTCCGGCCTTGTGTTTACAGAGCGCGGCGGGACGGAAACAGGCGCCGTGCCGGGAGGCGGGCAACTCTATGGGGTCGGTGCAGCGTCGGCCCGACAGTAGCGAAGCGCGCCATGGTGTCGGTTGGCGCGCCGTCGGGGACAGTCCCTTTTTCCATTCAAAGCTCCTTTTCCGCCAGTTCCCTGAATGCGTCGGGCACCGAGCGGGCCGCTTCCAGGGCCACCGTACCGTAGCCGACCGCCTGTTTGCCGAAACGCTGGCGGATCTTGTCGATGGCGCGGTCGGCGCCGAAGCGCGCGAGGCCTTTTTGGCTGCCCGGGCGGCGCTTCTCGTCGGCGAGGCCGAGCGGCAGGTCGAGCTGCAGTTCGGCGCTCTCCTCCAGGTGCGAGACCGAGATCGCCAGCAGCGAGATCGTTTTCTCCCGGGGATGCTCGGCGAGCACGCCGCGCACCAAATCCCCTGCGATCTCGGCCAGCATGGCGGTCGCCGAGATCGGCTGTTCCAGCGTGATCGAGCGCGTAACGGCGCTGAGATCGGCAAAGCGCACGCGCACGGTCACCGTGCGGCCGGGGCGGTTCTTGGCGCGCAGCCGGCTGGCGACGCGATCGGCCAGATGCAGCAGTGTGGGCACGATCACTCGCGCCACGGCCGGCTTTTGCCCGAGCGCCGATTGCGCGCCGGCCGAGTGCGCCCGGCGCTTCGTCTCCAGCTTGCGCGGATCGCGGTTCCACGACAGCGCCGCGAGCTTTTCGCCGGCCGCGGGGCCTAGCAGCCGGGTCAGGGCGCCGCTGTGGGTCCGGGCCAGCTCGCCGATGGTCTCGACGCCGATCTCGGCCAAGCGCGCCCTGGTTGCCGGGCCGACGCCCCACATCAGCGAGACCGGCAAATCGTGCAGAAAGGCAAGCTCGGTGCCGGGCTCGACCACCACCAGCCCGTCTGGCTTGGCGACTTGCGAGGCGATCTTGGCCAGATGCTTGGTGCGAGCCACGCCGATCGAGATCGGCAGGCCTAGTTCGGCCCGCACACGGCCGCGGATCGCCGTCGCGATTTCCCGCGGGGAGCCGAACAGATGTGTGCAGCCGGCGACATCGGCGAAGGCCTCGTCGATGGAGATGCGTTCGACCACCGGCGTGAAATCGTCGAGCACCTTGATCGCCGCGTCGCCCAGCCGCTGGTAGTGGCTGAAATTGCCGCCGACGAAGATCAATTGCGGGCAAAGCTCGCGCGCCTTGCGTCCAGGCATGCCGCCGCGCACGCCAAAGGCGCGCGCTTCGTAAGAGGCGGCGAGTACCACGCCGCCGCCAACCGCGATCGGCTTGCCGCGCAGCGACGGGTCGAGCAGTTGCTCGACCGAGGCATAGAAGGCGTCGAGATCGGCATGCAGGATGGTGGCCGTCGTTTCCATCCTGTTCCGCTCATCCGCGATTGCTGATAGACAGGAACCTATAGTGAACAAACAGAGATCGTTGTCAATTGGGTCCTTGGTGCATCGGTGTCCGTTGGGCGTAACCGAGGCGCGTAAAGTGCCTCCTTTTCCCACGGGGGAGAAGGAGGCAGCGCCACTTCCTAGACGACATGCTCCGCCCGCAGTGCCGCCTTCATCCGTTCCAGCGCCGGCTCGCCGCCGGCCGACAGTTCGTCGGCGATACGGGCGAGCTTGTCGTCGGACTTGCGGTGCTTGCTGCCCCAGGCGCCGAGCGTGGCCAGCACAGGCAGGAGATCGATCCCGGCTTCGGTCAGCCGGTAGATCGCCTTCAGCCCGTGGCTAGGGTCGTCGCTGCGGGTGAGGATGCCTTCGTCCTGCAGCGTCTGCAGCCGCTCGGCCAATGTGCGCGAGGAGATGCCTTCATCGGATTGCAGGAACTCGCGAAAATGCTTTTTGCCGGCGAAGACCAGGTCGCGGATGATGAGCAGCGTCCAGCGATCGCCGAGCAGTTCCAGCGACAGGCTGATCGGGCAGCCGGATCTTTCACGCGTTGACATCTCTATGGTTCCATTTTTAAATCACTTTACTATTGACATCGTTCTTTCCATCAGTCAAGTGCTTCCAAAAGTAAATCGTTAGATCGCAACTTGGCCAGCAGGAGGACGTCATGAGCCAGGCCGTCGGGGGAATCAGCACACCGAGAACCGTCGTGGTCATCGGGGCCACCAACGAGGTTGGCAAGGCAGTCGCCCAGGTCCTGACCGGGCGGGGGCATATTGTGCGCGGCGTGGCGCGCAGCCTGGGTGTCGCGCTTGACGATAGCGACGCGCTCGCCTCCGCCTTTTTCGGTGCCGACAGCGCCTATGTAATGATTCCGTTCGACGTCACGGCGCCGGATGTTCATCGCTTCGAAGATGAAGTCGGCGCGCGGCTGGCGGCGGCGATCGCGAAGTCAGGCGTGCGCCGCGTCGTGCTGCTCAGCGGCCTCAACGCCCATCTCAGGATGGGAACTTCGCTTGGCGCCGCCTTGATGGAGGACCGGCTGGCGGCGCTCGGCCTCGACGAGCTGGTGTTTTTGCGCGCCTCATTCTTCATGGAGAACTTCGCCAAGGGCATGGGCTTTGTCCAGCAGGCCGCTTCCGGCATCTTCATGACGCCGTTCCGTGGCGATCTGCCGATGCCTTTGATTGCTGCCAGCGATGTCGGCCAGCGCGCCGCCGCCCTGCTGGACGCCACGCGCTTTCCAAGCGAGCGGGTTATCGAATTGCATGGCGGAGGCTATTATACCTTCGAGCAGGCCACCGCGATCCTGGGCAGCGCGATGGGGAGGCAGGTCACTTACAAGGCGGCTCCATTCACTGAGGCGCGCGCCGGGATGATCGCCAACGGCCTGTCACCGAGCTTTGCCGATGCGCTCGGCGAAACGGCGGCGAGTTTCAACAAGGGTGAACGCTGGGCGCTTGAGGCACCGTCAATCCGCAACGCCACGCCGACCACTTTCGAGAGCTGGGCACAAGCCTTTGCCCGTGCGCAAAGCGCGGCGTGATCCTTCCTGCCTGGAATCCGGAAACGAGGAGAACCCCATGAAAAAGCTGATCCTTCAGATGCAGATGTCGGTCGACGGTTTCGTCGGCGGCGATGCCGACCATCCCTGGCAACTCTGGGGATGGGGCGACGACATCGGCTGGGACGAGGAGCTGAAGCGTGATTTCAACGCGGTGTTTGCCGGCATCGACACCATCCTGCTCAGCCGCAAGATGGCTGAGGAAGGTTACCTCACCCATTGGGGCAACGCGGCGCGGAAATATCCGGCCGATCCGTTCTATGCCTTCGCCCAGCGTATCGTCGAAGCGCGCAAGGTGGTGCCGAGCGACAGGCTCGAGACCTCGCGATGGGAGCGCACGACGGTGGTGAGCGGCGACCTGCCGCGCGAGGTCAACGCATTGAAGGCGGGTGAGGGCGGCGACATGGCCGTCTTTGGCGGGGCGGGCTTTGCGTCGGCGCTGATCGCGGCCGGGTTGGTCGACGAGTTCCAGCTGTTCGTCAATCCGGCCGTGCTGGGCGCCGGCCGCCGGATCTTCGATGAGGGCGGGTTCCGAAACCTGCTTCTGCTTGGTTCGAAGGCTTATGCCTGCGGCATGGTGGTCAGCCGCTACGCGCCGGCGGGCTGATCGCCGGCGCGCAGGCCGCACGCCGGTAAAAAGACGTTTGGCCGGAATCCTTTGCCCGCTTCTCTTCGTCTTCAAGGTGGGTCGCCGGAAGGGCGGCCGCATCAACGCTGAATGGAGAGACAGATGATCCTGGTGACAGGCGCCACCGGCCTGAACGGCAAGGCAATCGTGCGCGAGTTCGCGCGGCAGAAGCATCAAGTGAGGGCGCTGGTTCGCGATCTTAACCGGGCATCCGCGGCAGGGCTCGGCGGACTTGCCGGCGTCGAGCTGGTCGACGGCGACATGCGCCGGGCGGAGACGCTTGGCGCGGCTCTCGATGGTGTCGATCGCGTGCTGATGATTTCGACCGCCGCGCAAGACATGGTCGAGACGCAGTGCCGTTTTATCGACGCCTGCAAGCAGGCCGGCGTCGCGCATGTGGTGAAGTTTTCCGGTGCCGAATCCAACATCGGCTATGACGCGACGAAGTTCCGCTTCACGCGCATGCATGAGGAGGTCGAGCGCTATCTCGAAGGAGCCGGCATGGCGTGGACGCATCTGCGCCCCAGCCAGTTCATGCAGGTCTATCTGCGCGACGCGCCGACCATTGCCGCCGAGGGCGCCTTCTATCTGGCGCTTGGCGGCACCGAACTGTCGCCGGTCGATGTCGAGGACATCGCCAAGGTCGCCGTCCGTCTGCTGCGCGATGGCGGCCATGAAGGCGAGAGCCTCGACATGACCGGACCGGAGGCGCTGACGATGAGCGACATCGCGGCGCGGATTTCGCAGGCGATCGGCAAGCCGGTCCGCTACGTCAACATCAGCCCGCAAGAGCGGCGGCGCAAGCTGCTGGCCGCCGGCGTCCCCGCCGACTTCGCCGATGCGCTGGACGAGCAGTTGGCCGAGCGCCTGCGGCGGCCGAAATCGCGGGTGCATCTGGCCACCCACGAGATGTTCGGCGTGCGCGCAACGCCGTTCGTCGAATTCGCCCAACGCCACGCGGCAATGTTGCGGGGCGGGGCGTAGGCCGCCGAAAAAACGCGGGCCGGCACGTATCCTTTTTGCCTGCCCGTCCGTCTCTTACCTGAAGGTCGCGCCGGACCGCGATCGGCCACCACGGAGAAACGGTCATGGCGAGCATGCAAAGTCAGGCAAACAGGAACCACTACGCCGCGCTCGCGGCCAATGCGGGCAAGTTGACCAGCCCTCAGGCGGTCATCGACTACAACGACGTCAATTGGACGGCGCTGACCGGCGAACCGGGCGGCGTCGATTATATCGAGGTCGATGCCGGCAGCGTGCCGGCGATGTGGATCGTGCCGAAGGGCGCCGACGAGCAGCGGGTGCTGTTTTACGCGCATGGCGGCGGCTTCATCGGCGGCTCGATCTACACGCACCGCAAGCTGGTCGGTCATCTCGCCAAGGCCATCGGCTGCCGGGCGCTGCTCTACGACTATCCGCTGGCGCACCAAGCGAAGCATCCGGCCCAGATCGAGGCCGCGACATCGGGCTGGGACTGGCTCGTCGACCAAGGCTTCGACCCCAAGCGGATCGTGATCGCCGGCGACTCCTGCGGCGCGGTGCCGACCTATGGCGTCCTGCAGCGGCTGCGCGCGCAAAGGCGGCCACTGCCGGTCGCCACGCTGATCATCTCCGGCTGGTTCGACATGGCGTTGACCGGCGCCAGCTACGAGACCAACCGCGACAAGGACCCGGCCTTCGCCAGGGAAGCCGTCGACTGGCTGGCGGCCAATTTCATCGGCGATGCCGATCGGCGCGATCCCGAAGTCAGCCCGCTCTACGCCGACCTCTCCGGCTTTCCACCCGTCTTCCTGCAGGCCGGCGCCGACGAGACGCTGGTCGACGAAAGCCGCATGTTCGCCGAGCGGGCGAGGCAGGCGGGGGTCGAGACGCGGCTCGACGTCTTTGACGGCATGCTCCACTCCTTCCAGATGATGGCAGGGCGGGCGCCGGAGGCCGATGACGCCATTGCCCGCTTCGCCGCCTGGGTGCGGCCGAGACTGGGGCTGCCGGCTCCCGGTGAGAAGACCAGCGAAAAGGCGGCGTGAGCATGCGGCGGCTGATCGTGTCGAGTTTCGTCTCGCTGGATGGCGTCATCGAGGCGCCGATGACGTGGGCGTCGCCATTTTTCGTCGGAGAGAATGTGGACCATGCCTTGCTGGCGCTTTCGAACGTCGAGTTCTTCCTGCTTGGCCGCGCCACCTACGAGATGTTCTTCGCGCGCTGGCTCGGGACCAAGGGTCCGTACATGGACCGCATCAACGGCCTGAAGAAGCTGGTCGCCTCGACGACGCTGAAGACGGTGTCGTGGAATGCCGCGCTGATCGAGGGCGACGTCGCCGAGGCGCTCGCGGCGCTGAAACGCCAGCCGGGGGGCGACATCCTGAAATATGGCGTGTCGCAGCTCGACCGCACCTTGCTTTCCACTGGGCTGGTGGACGAGTATCATCTGTCGATCGTGCCGACATGGGTCGGGCAGGGCAAGCGCGCCTTCGACGACGTCGGGCCGATCGATCTCGAACTGGTCGACATCAACCGTTTTGCCAATGGCGTGGTGACCCTGACCTATGTGCCGCGATGAACCAGCAGATCCGCAAATCCCCCGACACGGCACGAGGCATGCGGGCCTGGCCTGAGCCCGACCGCGTGTTCGACCTGCGCTATGCCGCGTTCCTGGAGACGGTTTCGCATCTGCGCGCCAGGCTGCATCGCTATTGCGCCCGCATGACCGGCTCGGCGCTGGATGGCGAGGACATCATGCAGGAGGCACTGTTCGAGGCCTATCGCAAGATCGAGCTGCTCGACGATGCGCAGGCGCTGCGGCCGTGGCTTTTCCGCATCGCGCATAACAGGTGCATCGATTTCATCCGCAATCGCCGCACGCGGCACGCGGCAGAGGCCTTCTATGCCGACGACGACGTGGTGCAGCCGGTCGAGCCGGCCGGTCCGGGCGCCGGCCGCGCCATCGAGCGGTTGGTGGTGCATCTGCCACCGAAGGAGCGCGCCTGCGTGCTGCTCAAGGATGTCTTCGACCATTCGCTGGAGGAGATCGCCGAGCTGGTCGGCTCGACACCGGGCGGCGTCAAATCGGCGCTCAATCGCGGCCGCGCCAAGCTCGCCGCTCTACCCGCGCAACCGGCCGCGGCGCCGCCACACGATCCCGAACTGAAGCGGCTGCTTGATCGCTATGTCGCGCTCTTCAACGCCAGGGACTGGGACGGCGTGCGGGCACTGACCAGCGCCGATGCACGCCTCCAGGTGTCGGACTGCTACAGCGGCTTGCTGTCGGGTTCGCCCTACTTCGTCGAATATGAGCGCAGCGAACTGCCCTGGCGCGTGCGGCCAGGCGCGTTCGAAGGGGAGATGGTGCTGGTCGTCGACAGGCAATATGGCGAGGTCTGGCGGCAGGCATATCTGGTCCGGATCGGCGCCACGGGCGGGGTGATCGACAGCATCAGCGACTATTATGCCTGCCCGTGGATCCTGGAGATGGCAAACGTGGAGGGGATCTATCCTGGCCTCCTCGCCGGTATCGTTTCCCTGCCTACTTCACCGAGTCCACCGCCGCCAGGATAACATCGGCGACTTCGCGGGGCTTGGCGAGCATGGCGACGTGGCTGGTCGGCAACTCGGTGACCTTGGCGCCGATCGCCTTCGCCATCGCGGCCTCGGCCGCCGGCGGGATCATTCCGTCGTGCCTGGCGACGATGTACCAGCTCGGCTTTGTCTCATACGCGGCCGCGGTGAGCTTTTCGTCGAAGATACCGGAGAAGGCTGGTCCCTGGGTGGCGGCGATCACCCCGATTTCCGCCGGCGGCAGGTCTTGCGCGAAATATTTGGCGACACCCTCGGCGCTCAACCTGAGATAGCCGCCGCTGTCGGGTTGCAGCGCGCTTGCCCAGGGCGGCGGCGGCTGACCCTTGCCAAGCTCGTTGATCGACACGCCCTTTGGCGGCGCGAATGCGGCGACGTAGACCAGCGCCTTGACCTTGTCGTTCACGCCGGCCTGGCTGATGACGACGCCGGCCCAGGAGTGACCGACGAGAATGACCGGACCCGGCTGGGCATCAATGACGCGCATGGTTGCGTCGACATCGGCGGCAAGCGAGCTCAAAGGATTTTGCACGGCCACCACATTGAGCCCCTTGGCCTGCAGCAAGGGAATGACCTTGCTCCAGCTCGATCCGTCGGCGAACGCGCCGTGCACCAGGACGACCGTTTTCTTCGGGACATCGGCGGCTGACGCCGGTGCTGTCGCCGTCAGGAGAACGGCGGTTCCCAGAGTCAGGAAATGCGTTAACGGCATAGAATGTCTCCCATTGTCGCGACGGGCCGCACCATTGCTGGGCGCGATCCCGTTCGGCTTCATCGTTACAAAGGTCGGCCCTGGCAGAGCCCGCGGTGGTCGCTGAAGCCGTGCTGTTACTTGGCGAGGAAATCTGTAATCAGCGTGACGGTGGCGTCCGGGTTTTCCTCCATGATCCAATGGCCCGATGCAGGCACGATGGCTCCGGTCACGTCACTGGCGACCAACCGCAAGATGTCGGCCTGCGTCGTGCCGGCCGATTTTTCCGCACCCGCCGCGAGCACTGGCATGGTCAGCTTGCCGCCCGTGGTGAGCATCGCCTGATTGTCGATCGCATCCTGGTCGAATGCCTTGAACTGCTCGAAGGCGTCGTGCATGGCATGTGGCCGGGCGTAAAGCTTGGCGTAGTGGACGCGCGTCGCCTCGTCGATCTTCTTGGGGTCGGCCGACAGTTCGTTGTAGAAGCGATCGAGGTAGATGCGCTCGCGGCCCGCCACCAGCCGTTCCATGTCGGGGCCGCGGAAGTTGAAATGCCATAGCAGCGGGCTCTGCTTGATCTTGTCCCAGTCGCCTATGCCCGGCAGCGGCGCGTCGATGACAACCCATTTGGTGATGCGCTTCGGATACTGCGCGGCCAGCGCATAGCCGACCATGTTGCCGATGTCATGGGTGACCAGGTCGGCCTTGTCGATCTTCAGCGCGTCCATCACGCCGGCGATGTCGACGGCTTGGTTCTTCTTCGTGTAGCCGCCGTCGGGATGCGCCGAAAGGCCCATGCCGCGCAGGTCCGGCACGATCACGGTGTGGTCCATCATCAACGCTATCGCAGCCGGCGCCCACATGTCGCCGGTGTCGGCGAAACCATGCAGCAGCACGACCGCCGGCCCTTGCCCGCCGACACGGACGTTCAGGCTGGTGCCGTTGGTCTCGATCGTCTGCGTCTTGAAGCCGGCCGGAAACGCGACAACGCGCGCAGAGGCCGGAACACTCATGGCCAGCAGACCAAGGACGACAACCAACGGACGAAACATGCTGCACTCTCCGAGCTTTTGTTCTGTGATCGCGGTATCGCGACCTGCACAATTATGGCACCATGTCCTTGATTTCGTTAGGTGGCTGTCGCCTGACGGTGAATTCGGGAAAGCCGAACAATGCTGAAGCTCGAATCGGCCGCCGCGTTTGTCGCCGTAGCGGAATCCGGTTCGATCAGCGAAGCGGCCAGGCGCATGAGCCTGTCGAAATCCGTCATCAGCGAGCGACTGTCGGAACTGGAGCGCGGCCTCGGCACAAAGCTGCTGGACCGCACTACCCGCAAACTCTCCATCACCGAGGCGGGACGAGGTTTTTACGAGCGCGCCAAGCGCATCATGCAGGAGGTGGCCGATGCCCGCGCCGAAATCGCCGAGCGCCGCGGCGAACTCGCCGGGCCGCTCAGGATATCGGCGCCGACCAGTTTCGGCATCCTCCATCTCGGCCCGGCGCTATATGGCTTCCTGGCCAAGCACCCGGGAATTGAACTGACGCTCGATCTTGAGGATCGTTTCGCCAGCATGGTGGCCGATGGCTACGATGCCATTGTGCGTCATGGGCCGGTCGTCGAAGATGGACCTGTCATCGTCAAGAAGCTAGCTTCCAGCCGTCGCTTCCTGGTGGCCTCGCCGGATTATACCGAGCAATTCGGGTTGCCCGTGACCACCGATGACCTGAAGCGCCATAAGGGCATCATCTATTCCATCCGAGGTGCCGCCGACTGGCGGTTCAAAATTTCGCGGCGGCTGGTGACGATCCGCCCGGAAACCGCGCTGCGCGTCAACAATGGGATTTTGATGCGCGACGCCGCGCTTGCCGGCCTGGGCCTGGCGCTGCTCCCCGCCTACTTCATCCGCACCGAGATCGCCGACAAGCGATTGACGGTAGTCGATGTGGGTGCGGAGCCTGAAGGAGCCACCATCTATATCGCTTGTCCCGAGGATCGGCGCGGATCCGCCAAACTGCGCGCACTTACCGCATGGCTGCGCAACGCTTTCGGCGATCCGCCCTATTGGGAGCATGGGCCGGCGCTCACTTCGCATCGTGAAAAATGATGCCGACCGTGTGGCGCATGCCGGAGCGCAGGCGGCTGACGCCGTGGCGCAGGTTGACGCGGTAATTGCCCTTCGTGCCCTGCACCGGCCGGTTGTGAACCGCGAAAGCCACCGCATCGCCCTGGCGCAAGGGCACCACCTCGACCCGGCTCTGCATGCGCGGCCGCTGTTCGGTCAGCGCGAATTCGCCGCCGGTGAAATCTTCGCCCGGCTCGGAAAGCAGGATCGCCACCTGCAGCGGGAAGGCGAGGTCGCCATAGAGGTCCTGGTGCAGGCAGTTGAAGTCGCCGGGCACATACTGCAGCAAAAGCGGCGTCGGCCTGACCTGACCGGCGGCATGGCACTGGTCGAGAAACGCGCTATGCGTCGCGGGGTAGCGCATGGCGATCCCCATGCGCTCGTTCCAGCGGTTGGCGACCGCGGCCAGCCTGGGATAGAGCGCGCCGCGCAGGCCGCCGACCAGATCGGGCAAGGGATAGCGGAAATAACGGTATTCGCCCTTGCCGAAACCGTGCCTGGCCATGTGGATGTGGCTGCGGAAATGTTGCTCCTGGGGATAGAGGCCGGCGAGTTGCCGGCACTCATCGGCCGAGAGCAGCTTTTCCATCACCGCGCAGCCGAAGCTGTCGAGCTCGGTGGCGAGCGCCGGCCAGTCATAGGCGGCGATGCGTGTCTCGGCGGCTGCGACCAGCGATGGCGCGACCCTGGCGTCGGCGTTCATATCGCGGCCTCCCTTTCCAGCAAGGCGCGCTTGCGCTCGATGCCCCAGCGGTAGCCGGACAGCGAGCCGTCGGCGCGCAACACCCGGTGGCAAGGAATGCCGAGCGCGATGACGTTGGCGGCACAGGCCGTCGCCACGGCGCGGGCGCCGTCCGGCATGCCGAGGCGCCGGGCTAGGGCGGTGTAAGTGACGGTGGCACCGCATGGGATGGCGCGCAGCGCCTCCCACACGCGCTGCTGGAAGGGCGTGCCGTTGCGCATGTCGAGCGGCAGGTCGAGACCGGCGCCGGGCGTTTCGATGAAGCGCGCTATCGCCGCGAGATCATCGCGCAGGCCGGCCGCGTCTTCGAGCAGCACCCTGCCGGGGAAGCGGTTGGCGAGGTCCTGCCGCAACGTGCCGGCGTCGGAGCCGATGAGGATGGCGCAGACGCCGATGGGGCCGCGCGCCGCCAGGGTGTTTCCAAGCGCGGACTGGCCGATGGCGTAGCTGATGGTGTCAAGGACGCTGGTGGTTGTCGCCTGCATATCGGTTTGAATGTGGTTCATTGCCTTCACTCCTGTCTATGCCTTAACCCTAACGAACTGGCCGGTGCCGCTCACTCCGATGCTTGCTTTCAAATTCAATCCAGGAGGCTGAACGGCGAAAGCAAGTGCGGTTTGGACCGCCTCAAGCGACACGGGTGACGCCGACCTCGTCCAGCAAAAAAACTTCGCCTGATATCAGCCGCAGCTCGAACTCGCCGGTCGTCGTGCGGCTCCACTCGGCCTTGCCATCCTCGACAAGCGTGCCGATGACGGCCAACACCAGCGCCTTCGCGTCCTCCAGGCTGACGGCGGCGCCGTTGGCGACCTGACCGTTCGCACCGGTGGTGGAAGAACTGGCCATCGCGCGCATTGCCGTCAGGCCCGCGAGGACCGCGAGGCCTTCTCCGCAGCATCGCCGGCCTCGCGGTCGAGCAGCGCGCGTTTGCGCTGGGCGCCCCAGGCATAGCCCGACAGGGCGCCATCCTTCCTGATCACACGGTGGCAAGGGATGGCGACCGCAAGGGCGTTGGCGGCACAGGCGGCGGCGACGGCGCGGGTTGCGTTCGGCGCGCCGATACGGCCGGCGATCTCGGCATAGGAAACCGTGCGGCCAGCCGGGATGTCCCGCAAGGCCTGCCAGACGCGCTGCTGGAACGCGGTGCCGCGCACGTCGAGCGGCAGGTCGAGACCGAGCGCCGGCGCCTCGACGAGGCCAACGACGCGGGCCACCAGCGCCTCGTAGTCGCTGTCGCCACCGACCAGCCGCGCCTTGGGGAAACGGTCCTGCAGGTCGCGCACCAGCGCGTCGGGGTCCTGGCCGAGCAGGATCGAGGCGACGCCTTTCCGGCTCGATGCGACCAGGATGGTGCCGAGCGAGGTTTCGCCGACGGCGAAGCGGATCTCTTCGTTGGCGCCGCCGGCGCGATAGCGCGTCGGCGTCATGCCGAGCATGCCGGTCGATTTCTCGTAGAAGCGCCCGCTCGAATTGAAGCCCGCATCGTAGATCGCCGATGTCACGCTGACGCCGTCTTCCAGGCCCTGGCGGACCCGGGCGGCACGCCGGGCCGCTGCATAATCCTTCGGCGTCAGCCCGGTGACCGCCTTGAAAACGCGGTGGAAATAGCCGGGGCTGCGGCCGGCGGCATCGGCCAGTTCGATCAGCGACGGTTCAACCTCGCTCTGCTCAATCCTGCGGCAGGCGTCGGCGATCATCGCGGCGTTGGCGGCCTCGAGCGAAGGGCCTTCCGGATTGCAGCGCCGGCATGGGCGAAAGCCTGTCGCCCTCGCCGCCTGTAAAGTGTCGTGCAACTGGACATTGGCTGGGTTGGCGCGCCGCGACGGACAGGAGGGCCGGCAATAAACCCCCGTCGTCGCCACCGAATACCAGAATGCGCCGTCGGCCGACTTGTCGCGGGCGACAATGCGCGCCCAGCGTGGATCGTCGGCCAGCAGCGGCGCGGGTTGCAGATGTTTGGCCAGAGCGATGAACATGGCTGGCATTGAAGCCGCCAGAAGCCAGCCCCGCCACCCGTTTCCTGCCAACTGTCAGGAGGCGCACGCGTGATTGGAACCGGGATGTTGCATGTGAGCGCAGCCGAGACGCCTGCACAGACGGGACCGGCTGCTACGCCGCGCGTTTGGGTTCCACCGCGAACGGGCTGAGCCCCAGCCAGGCCTGCATCTTCCTGCCGATGGCCTGGTCGCCGGTCAGGACGACCTTCGGGCCGGCCTTCTCGACGGTGAGCACTCCCATCCAGATCGCCGTCATCGTGTGCAGGTCGGTCGAGACATAGAGGTCGACGTCGAAGCCCGGATCATACCAGCACAGATCGACTTCGCCGTGCTTTTCGACGATCAGCCACCAGGAGCGTTTGGAGGCGGGGAGTTCCTGATACAGAAATTGTATCACCGTTCGTCCTTCCGGCAGCGGCGAGGGGTTCAAATTGCGCCGCATGTCCCACATCAGCAGCGACGGATCGAGGTTCTTGAGGGACAGGCGGGACTCGACCCATTTCTGCCCCCAGAAGCCCATCGCCTCGACGACCGGGCGCAAATCGCGGCCGGCTTCCGTCAGCCGATAGTCGAAAATTCCTTTTTCTCCCGGGACCTCCTTGCGCTCGACGATCCCCGCCAGCTCGAGCTCCTTAAGCCGTTGCGACAGAAGGGTCGGCGACATTTTGGGCACGCCGCGGCGCAAGTCGTTGAAACGGGTCGAACCGGCCACAAGCTCACGCATCAGCACCATCGTCCAGCGGGTGCACAGCACCTCGGCGGCCATCGATAGCGGGCAGAACTGTTTGTATCCGTGTTGGGTCATGACCGTGCCTCTCCCTAGAACCTGCGGGCAACATTAGTCCTTCGTGATTGAAGCGGCGAGTACAGAAACTGTACCGGCCTAGTACAGATCGCGGACTGGTCGGCTCGGGTCCCGCCATGCGAGCCCTCTGGACGGTTGCACGGGATATCCCTGTGCGCCGCAACCAGGAGACGACAATGACTGCTTACGTTATCGCCGACATCAAGACGAAGGACCCGAAATGGGTGCCGGCCTATGCCGCCTCGGTGCACGACCTCGTCCACAAGCATGGCGGCAAATATCTGTCGCGCAGCGGCAATGTGAAGACGCTCGAAGGCAAGCCGCTCGACACCACGCTGATCGCCCTGATGGCGTTCCCGTCGGAAGCAGCGGCGCGCGCCTTCACCACCGATCCGGCCTACGCGCCCTTCGTTTCGGCCCGCCAGGGCGGCAGCGACAGCCGTTTCCAGCTGATCGACGACACCGATCTGGCCGGAACGATCCCGTATCTGCCGAAGGGATGATCTCTCCCGGCATTCCTTGCACCGTATCCGGGATCACCAAGCAACAACAGCCACGGCGCTTGCCTGCCGGGCCTCCGTATTTTCGGCGGCCGGCCCGCTGTGCTTTTTCAAGAAGAATGGAACAAACATGATACGCGATTTTCGCAACGGGCTTTTCGTGGCAGGGGCCATTCTGGCCGCCTGCACCACCTTTGCCCAGGCGCATCAGGAGGCGGCTGAAACCACGTCCGGTGCCAATCCGCTGGCCGAAAAGGTGCGGGCCGCCAACAGCCGGTTTCTCGATGTCAACGCCGCGACGGCGGAAGGCTATGCGCCCATTCCCTGCGCCAGCGGCATCACCGGCGGCGCCATGGGCATCCACTATGTCAATGGCGGGTACCTGAAGGACGACAAGATCGACATCGCCCGTCCCGAAGCGGTGATGTACGAGCCGATGACCGACGGCACCCTGACGCTGGTGGCGGTCGAATACATCACCTCGAAGGGGCCGGCGTCGCTCGAGGGACAGCTGTTCAACTTCAACAGCGCGCCCAACCGCTATGGCCTGGGTGAGTTCTACGAACTGCATGTCTGGGCCTGGAAAGGCAACCCGACCGGCACGTTCGCCGACATGAACCCGAAAGTGTCGTGCGAACACGCGATGGCGCCGAGCCAGTAAGCGGCATAGCCAGGCGGCGGCAATGCCGCCTGGCCCCCACCTCGGTTCTGCGTGAGATTTCTCAGGCGGGCTTGATGAGGCCGAGCTGGGTAAGGGCGGTGACGCCGTCGTCGAGACCGATTTCCTCGACGATCCTGCCGTCGATCACCTTGAGCACCGTGGTGCCGGTGAAGCGCATCGTGCGGCCGGTGGCGGCGGGCAGCGAACCGATGAGAAAATCGCCGAAGGCCGGGCCGGTATGCGTGCCGCCGCCCTCCCATTGGCCGACGACATAGTCGCCCTCGGCGATGAGATCGGCGGTGGCCCAGAAGTTGAGATCCGGGAAGGCTGCGCGAAAATCGGTCATGAAGGCCTTGATGTCGTCGCGCCCGCGGCGCGGCTCGTGCAGCGAGTATTTGAGCAGCATATCGGGGGCCGCGACGGCGTCGACGACGGAGAGGTCGCAGGTTTCACCCCAGAAGTCGGTGAACCATCTGATGACGACGGCCTTGTTGTCTTCCTGCTTGGTCATTGGGAGGTCCTTTTCCTGTCTTGCTTCGTGATCACCGGACTGGCTGGTGAACACGCCCATTCCTATGACCAATCGAGCCGGGCCAAACTCCGGTTCTTGCCGGCCAATCGAAAGGCTGATGCCAAGACTGTCGCTAGGAGCGTGGACATCCCCCCTCCGCGGCCCGGTAACGGTTTCTTTTCTGGTTTTGCCGCAGATTGCCGCGGGTGGAGCGGGCAAAACGGACGAATGGCGGGTCAGGATAAGAAAAGTCGCAGCGGAGCGTTCTGGGCCAAGGCCTTGGAGCGCGCCCATCTTGGCGTCTGGGACTGGGATCTCAGCACGGGGGACTGCTTCTATTCGGCGACCTGGGCCCGGATGCTGGGTTACGAGGACGGCGAACTCGCCAATACCAGTGACCTGTGGCTGCAGCTTACCCATCCCGACGACCGGGAACGGGCGCAGGCCAGCGGCGACCGCCACATTGCCGGGCTGACCGACGCCATCGAGACCGAACTCAGGCTCAAGCACAAGCAGGGCCACTGGGTTTGGGTGCTCGACCGAGGCGGCATCGTCGAGAGCGACGCCGACGGGAAGCCGCTCAGGCTGATGGGCGTGCAGACCGACATCTCCAAGCAGAAGGCGGCCGAAGCCGCGCTCGAACAGGTCAATATCCGCTTTCGCCTGGCGCTCGCCGCCAGCGGCACCGGCATCTGGCACTACGACATCGCTACCAACAAGAGCTATTGGGACGCGCGCACAAGAGAGATATTCGGCCTCGTCGCAGTGACCGACGAGGTGACGGCCGATCTCTGGCACAGCTACCTGCATCCCGACGATAAGGACGCCGCCGAACGCGCCCACAGGGTGCCATTGGGAACCGACGGCGTCATCGCCGCGCAGTACCGCATTATCAAGCGCGACGGCCAGATCCGCCATGTCGAATCGCTGCTGCGCTTCATCGCCGCCGCCGGTGCCACCGGCCAGGTGCTGGGGACCGTGCGCGACATCACCGAGGACAAGCTGCGCGAACAGGAGCTTGCCTTCGCCGCCCGCCACGACGCGCTGACCGGCCTTTGGAACCGCGCCGCCTTCGACCGTCTGCTCGCCCACCATATCGCCACGGCCGTGCCGCTGGCGGTGTTCTATGTCGACCTCGACTACTTCAAGGCCCTCAACGATTTCGCCGGCCATGCCGCGGGCGATCTGGCGCTGAAGAGCGTCGCGGCGGGTATCGGCCGCTGCCTGCCGCCATCGGCGCATGCGGCGCGGCTCGGCGGCGACGAGTTCGCCCTGATGGTGCCCGATTGCGACGCCGTGCAAGCCGAAGGTCTGGCCGGCGCCATCCTGGCGGCCGTGCGCGACGCCGATCTCGGCCTTGCCGCGACGTCGCGCCGGCTGGCGGCCAGCATCGGCATCACCGTCGTCCGCGACCGTGCCACCACGGTTGCCGACGCGCTGGCCTGCGCCGACGATGCCTGCTACGCGGCCAAGGCCGCCGGGCGCGATCGCTTCGCGCTGTTTTCGACCGATGCCGTCTCCGGTTCGGCCGGCCTCAACGCGGCGCGGCTCGCCGCCGACACGGTCGACGCCATGGATGACGGCAGGCTGAAATTGTTCGGCCAACAGATTCACCGGCTGGGCAGGCCCTGGGAAGAGAGCCGCCATGTCGAGGTGCTGGCGCGGCTTGCCGGACAGGGCGGCCGGTTGATCCCGCCCGGCGAGTTCATTCCGGCGGCGGAGCGCTTCGGCGTTGCCGCGCGGCTCGACCGCTGGATCATCCGCACCGCCCTGTCTCGGCACGGCGCGGCGATGAAGTCCGGCGCGATCACGCTCGGCTTCAACCTGTCGGCGCAGACGCTGAGCGATCCGGGACTATGGGACTTTGTCGACCGGGTCATCGAGGAAACCGGGACGCCGCATTCCGGCATCGGCTTCGAGATCACCGAAACCGCCGCCGTCACCAATTTCGACGCCGCCGAGGCATTCGTGCGCAAGGCGCGCGAGCGGCGCTGCCGGGTCAGCCTCGACGATTTCGGCGCCGGCATGAGTTCGTTCGAATATCTCAGGCGCTTTCCGGTCGACGCCATCAAGATCGACGGCTCCTTCATCGAGCACGTCACCGAAAGCCGCTTCGACCGCGAGATCGTGCTGGCCATCACCAGCATTGCCCGCAGCCTCGGCTGCGCCGTGGTGGGCGAGAAGATCGAGCGGCAGGACACGGTAGCCATGCTGGCCGATATGGGCGTCGAGTTCGGTCAGGGTTTTCTGCTGCACCGGCCCGAACCGCTGGAGCGGGTCGTGGCGCAATCGGCGCGAATGGCCGGTGCCGCGTCGAGACGCAAGGCGTCCTGAGAGATCAAATGCATGTCGCTCCAAAAGCGGCCCGGAGCGACATGCGTCAAGACGAAGATTTGATCCGCGCGGGCTGAACAACGCCACGCGTGCTGTTCAGCCGAGTCGGCGCACCGATGCTCGCGGAAATTCCAGCACCCCGGGTTCCGGCTTCCTGTGTTGTGCTTCCGCTACCATCTCGATCAACAGGTCGAGGGCCTCGCATGTGGCGCGGCTCGTCTCGTCATTGCCGCGCAGATAGTGGTAGGCGCGTTCGAGATGGAGACGGGCGGCTGAAAAATCGCTGGTCAATGGTTCCCTCCATGATCCCGCCCTGATGGATATTGGCCTGCCTGGCGCAAGGTGGGGTAAATATCCACAGGCGCCTTTTATTCAAATGCCGGCGAACGCCGTGCTGCTGGCGGCGCCATCGTGTCAGGTGTGACGGCCCTGCCGGCTTTGCGCGGTTTGGCGGCTTGTCTAGACTGCGCTCTTTTGCCCGAGGTGAAATCGATGATCGTCCAAGCCTGCATCAACGGCGCGCGTTCGCGCGATTTCCATCCCAGGCTACCGCTGACGGCACAGGCAATGGCCGGCGATGCGGCTTCCTGCGTCGCCGCGGGTGCCGCCGAACTGCACATCCATCCGCGCGGCGCCGGCGGGCGCGAAAGCCTGGCGGCGGTGGATGCGACGGTCCTTGCCGTGCGCCAGGCCTGTCCGGGCACATTGATCGGCGTGTCGACCGGCGCCTGGATCGAGAACGATGTGGCGCGCACCCGCGCGGCGATCGCCGCCTGGCGGGAACTGCCCGACTATGCCTCGGTCAATCTTTCAGAAACCGACGCGCCCGCCGTGATGGAGTTGTTGCGCAAGCAGGGCATCGGCATCGAGGCGGGGCTGGCCACGACGGAAGATGCCGAGCGCTTCGTGGCGCTCGCCGATCACGGCCGCGTACTGCGCATCCTGATCGAGATCGACATACCGGACCTGCCTGCAGCCCTCGACGAGGCGCACGGCATCGCCGCCATTCTCGAACGCGCAGGCGTGCGGCGGCAGATCCTGCTGCACGGCGTCGACGGCACGGTCTGGCCGTTCGTGGACCTTGCGCGGCAAAAGCGCTGGTCGACACGGGTCGGGCTGGAGGACGGCAAAACACTCGCCGATGGAACGGTGGCGAGGGACAATGCCGAGATCGTGGCCGCGACTGCCGCGAATTTCACTCCACGAGTATGAGCTGAACCTTGTCGGGCCGCGCGCCGGCGAACTCGGCGATGCCATTCGCTCGGGCAAGGCGATTGAGGAACAGCTGAAATAAGGCCACATTTGCGGGCGAGGGGAGATGTCCAACCGTTTCGGAGCTCTCGCATGTCGCTGTCCGGCACGACAACCCGCTATGGGCGCCTCGCCCAGGCATTGCATTGGCTGACGGCATTGCTGGTGCTCATTGCCTTCCTGGTCTCGGCGGGCGGTCCGCCGGAGCGGGTCTATTCAGCGGCCAGGGCGTCGACGCTGCTGCTGCACGAGTCGCTCGGCTTCACCGTTTTCTGCTTGCTGATCGTTCGCCTGATCTGGCGCCGGTTCGACCGCATTCCCGATGCCCCGGCCATGCCGGCCTGGATGGAGATCGCCTCGAAGGCAACGCATTGGGCGCTTTATGCGCTGCTGTTCGCCGTTCCGGCGACAGCCATGGTCGGCGCCTTGTTCGGCGGCCACCCGGTCACTGTCTATGGGCTGGGAGCGATCGGTCCGTTTTCCGGCAACTGGGGCGCGCCGCTGGCGGAGATTCATGGCACGCTCGGCGACGTCATGATGTGGATCGCCGGCCTGCACGCGGCCGCCGCCATCTTCCACCATTTCTTCCTTCGCGACCGGGTGCTGAGCCAGATGCTGCCGGGCCTGCCCGATCCATCGTCGCGGCAGGGCGGCTGAACGCGGTCAGTCGAGAATGATGCGGATCGCCCGATCGACGACCGGGTGCAGGCCGCTCGCCTGGAAGGAGAGGCGATTGCCGGAGCCGACATTGCTGGTCATGGCGATGGTGAGGTCCGTCTCGGGATCGTGCAGCATGACGGCGACATAGCCCGGAATGCTGCCCTGGTGCCCGTAGAAGGCGCGGTCCGCATAGGTGCTCTGGAACATGCCCGCGCCCGTCTCGCGCATGCGGGTGCCGGGGAAACTCGCCGGCACGCGGTGTTCGAACATCTCGGCGAAGAAGGGCGGTGACAACAGTCCGCCGGAGAACAGGCCGCGCATGAAGCCCACCATGTCTGACGGCGTCGACACCATGTCGCCGCAACCATAGGCGGCGCCGAAGGGGAAGGAGTCGGAGGAATCCTGCAGTTCATTGGAGTAAGGCAGCACGCCGTCCATGCGCCACATCTCGCCGCCCGAGGCGATATCGGTGGGCGCGTTCGGCGCTGGCGGCGGCCGGTGGTAATAGCCGCGCACCATCGATTTATCGGGGAAGGCCTCGGTCGCCGGCGACCAGGTGTTGTTCAGGCCGAGTGGCTCAAGGACCGCGCTTCTGACATAGGCGCCCAGCTTCTGGCCGGTGACGGCCTCGATCACCATGCCGGCCAGGACATAGCCGGTGTTGTTGTAGACGGCCGGTCCGCCCGGTGGCTTCTGTTTGTCGGAGGCGAAGGCGATGTCGACCAGCTGTTGCGGCGTCCATTGCCGGCTCGGGTCCATTGGAATGTAATATTCGAATTCCGGCAGGCCGCTGCGATGGTTGACCAGCTGGCGTACCGAAATGGTTTTGGCGCCAGGCAGGTCCGGGAACCAGGAGGCGATCGGCGCGCCAAGGTCGAGCTTGCCGGTCTCGGCGAGCTTGACCAGGGCCGCGGCGACGAAGGTCTTGGTGCAGCTGCCGATCTTGAACAGCTGGTCCGACGTGACGGGCGTGCCCTGCGCGCGATCGGCGAGGCCTGATGTGAGCGCGGTTGGTGTGGTGTCACCCCTGGCATAGGCGAGCGACGCACCCACCGCGCCATCGGCGATGTAGGTGGCGAGAAGAGCGTTCAGGTCTTTTGGCATGGTGGTCTCGCTTTGTGGATCGCGGGATCTTCGCAAAATCGGCCGCGTCGGGGCCGGATGAGGGGGACACCCAGCGTGACAAGCCTCACTCCGCAATATCGACGGCGGCGAAATTCTGCCGGCCGAAGGGGTCGAGCACGTAATTCAGCACGCTCTTGCGGATCGGGATCGCCACCATCGAATGGGCGATCGGCGCCACAGGCACCTCGGCCTTCAGGATGGCCTGCGCCTTTCCATAGATCGCGGCGCGCTCCTTCGGGTCGGCGGCAACGCGGCCCTCGTCGAGCAGCTTCTCGAAATGCTTGTCGCACCAGCGCGAGCGGTTGGAGCCGCCCTTCACGCCGTCGCAGGAGAGCAGATAGCTCAGCATGTTGTCGGGATCGCCATTGTCGCTGCTGCCGCCGAGCAGGAAGGCGTCCTGTTCGCCCGCCGCGGTGCGCTTGAGGTATTCGCCCCATTCGAAGCTGACGATCTCCGTGTGCACGCCGATCTTCGCCCAGTCGGCCTGGATCATCTCGGCCATGCGCTTGGCGTTGGGGTTGTAGGGGCGCGACACCGGCATCGCCCACAGGCTGATCTTGAGGCCGCTTTCGTGGCCCGCGTCCTTGAGCAGTTTCTTGGCGCCATCGGGATCGTAGTCGATGCCGGCATCGGTGACGGCGCCGAGCTGCGCCGGCGGCACGACGCTGCCGGCCACCGTGCCGGCGCCGGCGTAGACCGCATCGACGATCGCCTTGCGGTCGACGGCCTTGGCCAGTGCCGTGCGCACGCGCACGTCGCCCAGCGGCTGGTGCTCGACATTGAAGCCGAGGATGCCGATGTTCTGGCCCTTGAGATCGAGAACCGTGATGTCGGGATCGCTGCGCAGGTCGGCGACAGCACTTGGCGGCGGCGGCGCGGCGACCTGGCATTCATTGGCCTTGATGCGCTCGACGCGGGTGGTCGGCTCGGGCGTGACGGCGAAGACCAGCGTGTCGATCTTCGGCGCGCCGCGCCAGTAATCCTTGTTTGCGGCATAACGGACCTGGCTGTCGGGCACATAGGCCTCAAGCACGAACGGTCCGGTGCCGACCGGCATGCTGTCGATCAGCTCCGGCGTGCCGGCCGCGACCATCTTTTCGGTCTGCTCCAGCGACAGGATGGAGAGATAGTCGAGTGCCAGCCCGGCCAGGAATGTGACGTTGGGAGCCGTCAGCGTGAAGCGCACGGTGTAGTCGTCGACCTTGTCTATTCTGTCGATCAGCGTGCCCATGCCCAGCGCGTTGAAGTACTCGTAAGAGCCGCCGCCAAGCTTGTGATAGGGATTGTTGGCGTCGCGCTGGCGGTTGAAGGTGTAGAGCACGTCGTCCGCGTCGAAGTCGCGCGTGGGCGAAAAATGCTCGTTCGACTGAAACTTCACGCCGTGCCTGAGATGGAAAGTGTAGGCCTTGCCATCCGACGAGACATCCCAGCTTTCGGCGAGCGCCGGGCCGACCTCGGTGGTGCCCGGCTTGAACTCGACCAGCCGGTTGAAGATCGTCTTGGCGGCGGCGTCCATGGTGGAATCGGCGATGCCGATCGCCGGGTTGAAGGTCTCGGGATTGGCTTCCGAGCAATAGACCAGCGTCTTGGCGTAGGCCTGTCCGCCGAGAAGGACGGATGAGGCCAGAACGGACGTGGCCAGGAGGGACGTGGCCAGAAGGGACGGGGCAAGCACCGCGCGCAGAGATTTCATCGCAAACGCTCCTGATGACACTTCGGGGTTGAGGGAAGGAACTTCATGGCGTCGTCGCCGGGGTAAGGAAGCGATCGGGCGCCAGCGCCCCAGCGGTGACGCCGAGTGCGGTGACGTCGTCGGGCAGGGGCTCGCCGCGCATCAGCGCCGCGCTCAGCCTGGCCAGCGTCAGCGACACCTGAAAACCGTAGCCACCTTGGCCGCCGAGCCAGAAGAAGCCGGGCAGGCGCGGGTCGAAGCCGGCGACCGGCGTGCGGTCGGGAGCGAAGGTACGCAGGCCCGCCCACGGCGTCGACGGGCGGCCGATGCGCATAGACGTCGCCTGTTCGATGCGGTCGACGGCGATGGCGACGTCGATATCCTCGGGATACGCATCGCAAGGCTCGGAATCCGTCTCGTCGGCGAGCGAACCGATCAATCTGCCGGCATCGGGCTTGAAGTAGAACTGCTCGTGCAGGTCGACCACCAGCGGCCAGCCGGCGATGTCCAACCCGGCGGGCGGATCGAACAGGAAGGCGGTGCGCCGTTTCGGCTGGAAGCCGAGGCCCGGGAGTCTCACCATGCCGGCGACGACATCGACCCAGGCGCCGGCGGCGTTGACGATGATGTCAGCCGAGTAGACGCCGGCGCTTGTTTCAACCCTAAAAGCGCTGCCGTCGCGTGAGATGGCGCGGACCTCCTCGCCGGTGCGGATGGTGCCGCCGCCGGCTTTGAGCTTGGACGCGCAGGTCGCAAGCATCTTGTCCGTGTCGACATCCACCGCGTCCGGCTCATAGACGCCGCCGCATGTGGCTTGCTGGGCAATGACCGGAACCAGCGCGTGGAGCTCGGCCGCCGAGAGGCGGCGCACTGATGGCACCAGCGCCTGCAAATCACGAGCCAGCTTGTCGATGGCGGCATCGTCACCGGTCCATCCGACATGCAGCGCGCCACGCCGGTGGGCGACGAAACCGCCCTCGACGATTGCCTGCCGGCTGGCCAGCGTCAGCCCGCGCACGAGGCGGTTGCCGTAGGTCTCGGTGAACAGAGCGGCGGAGCGTCCGCTGGCGTGGTAGCCGAGATGCGGCTCGCGCTCGATGACGGTGACGTCGGCCCAGGCCGCCACCTCGGCGGCAAGTGAGAGGCCGGCAATGCCGCCGCCGATGACGACAATCTTTTGGAAGGACTTTGACTGCATTCATCAGTCGTAAAAATATTTTCGTATCCAGTCAATATTTAGCGTATAAGAAAATTTCGGTGTTGTTGATGGCTTCGGGGAGTTCGACTACCTAGGGTGGAGCGGCGCGATCCCGCGCCTTGGAGCTGGCAATGTCGGAGCAACCCAATCTCGGTGATTGTCTGCGGGCTTTGAGAAAAACCCATGGCTGGACCTTGCAGGAGGTCAGCGCGCTCACCGGCGTCGCGGTGTCGACGCTGTCCAAGGTCGAGAACGACCAGATGTCGCTGACCTACGACAAGCTGCTGCAGATCTGCGAGGGGCTCGGCATCCATGTGACGGAACTGCTCAGCGGCGACCGCAAGCAGCCGGCAGCGCGCACCCGCCGTTCGGTCACCTCGCAGTCCAACACGCTGCGCCAGCTGACCCGAAATTATGACTACCGGTATCTCGCCACCGACCTGGTGCGCAAGCGCATGGTGCCGATCCACGCCTATGCGCGCGCCCGCACGCCGCAAGAATTCGGCCCGCTGACCAGGCATGCCGGCGAGGAATTCCTGATCGTGCTCAAGGGCGAGATCGAACTGCATACCGACCAGTACGCGCCGGTGCGGCTGAAAGCGGGCGAGAGCGTCTACATCGATTCCACCATGGGCCACGCCTATCTGTCGGTGGGTGAGGGCGACGCCGAGATGCTGTGCGTCTGCTCCGGCGACGAGCCCGACATGGAAGGCACGCTGCTGAGCGAGCTGGAGACGGTTGAAGGATAGGGCGCAGCTCACCGCGCAAGTTTTCTGCAGCTCGATTCAGGCTTTCTCGTTCGAACTGCGCGGCGAAACCGGCTATAGGACCGCTGAAACCGTAGCTCCCGCCAATCTGAAAAGGAAATCCGATGAGTGTAGAAAAGACAGCCGTCATCGTGGCCGGCGGCAGCGGCATGGGGGCGGCGGCGGCCAAACGGCTGGCGGCGGATGGTTTCAAGGTCGCCATCCTGTCCTCGTCCGGCAAGGGCGAGGCGCTGGCCAAGGAGCTTGGCGGGCTCGGCGTCACCGGCTCCAACCAGTCGAACGACGATCTGCAGCGGCTCGCCGACCTGACCCTGGAGCGCTATGGCCGCATCGACGTGCTGGTCAACAGCGGCGGCCATGGACCGCGCGCGCCGATCCTGGAGATCACGGACGAGCAGTGGCACACCGGCATGGACGTCTACCTGATGAACGTCATCCGGCCGGTGCGCATCGTGGCGCCGCAGATGGTCAAGCAGAAGGGCGGCGCCATCATCAACATCTCGACGGCCTGGGTAGCAGAACCGAACGCGATGTTCCCGACGTCGGCCGTGTTCCGCGCCGGCCTTGCCGCCTACACCAAGATTTTCGCCAACACCTACGCGGCCGACAATGTGCGCATGAACAACGTGCTGCCCGGCTGGATCGACAGCCTGCCCGCCACCGAAGAGCGCCGCGACAACGTGCCGATGCAGCGCTATGGCACATCAGAGGAGATCGCCGCGACGATCGCGTTTTTGGCGTCGGACGGGGCAGGGTATATTACCGGGCAGAATATCCGCGTGGATGGGGGTGTGATCCGGGCGCTGTGAGAGGCGGCTGGCGGCGATCCCATACCTCTCAGATTAGCCGAAGCCCTCCCTCCCTTCGTCATCCTAGGCGTAGCAAGGAGCGAAGCGACGCCGCGCAGACCCTAGGATCCATGCCGCGACGTGGGCCGAAAAAATACGGCGAACGAGGATAGTCCCCGGACGGGTTGGCGGTTACCGTCAACGCATGACCGGCTATGTTTACATGACCGCGAGCCAGAAGGGCGGCACCATCTACATCGGTGTCACCAACGATCTCGGTCGCCGCATGCCGGAGCACAAATCCGGCGAAGGTTCGCGCTTCACCAGGCGCTACGGTGTGCAGCGGTTGGTCTGGTACGAGGAACATTTCGACATTCGTGACGCCATTCAACGCGAGAAATCGCTGAAGCGCTGGTCGCGACAATGGAAGATCGAACTGATCGAGAAGACCAATCCGGAATGGTTCGAGCTGTTTCGCGGAACAGGTTGGTCGCGGTTTGATGGCGTTTCGTCGGAGGTTGGAGCCAGGTTCGGCACAGTTTTACCCGTCGCAAGCGTCGCGGCATGGATCCTAGGGTCTGCGCCGCGTCGCTTCGCTCCTTGCTCCGCCCTAGGATGACGAAGCGAGGGAGGGCTTCGGCTAATCCCCACGTCAACTAGCGACCCTTACGACGTGGCTTCCCAGTTCACTGCGACCGCTTCGCCGCCTGATCCGCATCCGTCAGCGTCTGCAGAAACGCCACGATGTCGTCGATCTCGGCATCGTCGAGCGCCGGCTTGTCGCCGGGTTTCTTGCCGTCGAAGGGCGGGTCTTGATTCAGGTTCGGCCAGTAAGCCTTTGGTAAATCGTCATATTTGTCGACCGTACCGTAAGCGTTTTTCGGGTACCAGCGGCCGGGGTCGGTGTCGCGGCTGGCGTAGAAGGCCACCGCTTCGCGCAGCGTGTGGAAATATCCGTTGTGGAAGAAGCTCTTGCGCAGCGCCACGTTGCGCAGGCTCGGTGTCTTGAACAGGCCGCAATAGTCGGTGCGGCCACGGAAATCGGTGCGCAGGGGACCGCACAGGCCGAGATCGACATAGGCCGGGTCGGCGTTGGCCGGGATGGCCGGATTGCGCGGCACGGCGATGGCGATGAGGCCGAAATCGGTGAATTGCGGCGGCTCACCGTCATTGGCCGGTTCGCTGAGGTGGCAGGAGGCGCAATTGCCTTTCGCCTCGTCCTCGAACAGGGCGCGGCCATGCAGTTCCCGCGCCGATAGCGTCGCCTTGCCGGCGAGGAAGGCGTCGTAGCGGCTGGAATAGGGGTAGAAGTCGACCGCGCTCTGCTCGAACGTGCCAAGCGCCTCGGCGGCGGCGTCGAAGGCATCGTCCGGGCGGTCGAAGACATCGTTGCCGAAGGTTGCCTTGAACTCATCGGCATAGGCTGACTTGCGCAAGGCGGCGGTGACCGCCACGGCATCCTTGTTTGCCATCTCGAACGGCGAGAGCAGGGGGATTTTCGCCTGGTCCACACCGTGATCGGCGCGGCCGTCCCAGGTCAGACCGCCGGTCGGGCCATTGTCAACGCTCTCGTCGCCCTCGTCCTCGGAATCGTGGAAATGCTCGGTGAAGGCGGGTGCCGCCTCGAGGTAGCGCAGCGACGGCACCGCGCGCACGCCGGACTGGTCGAGGTTCGGGCCGCCCATCTCGACGGGAGATGCCGAGGCCGGACCGAAGGCATGGCGCGGATCGTGGCAGGAGGAACAGGCCTGTTTTCCCGAAGCCGAGAGCGCCGGGTCGAAGAACATCTTTCGCCCCAAGGCAGTCAGCGCCTCGGCCCGTGCGAAGGCTTGCGCACGCGACAGCGGACCGGGATGGACGCCGTCCGGCCCCGCCGTATTCGCGGGCGCGGCAAAGCCAAATGCCGAGATCGCGGCACTCGCGATCACCAGGCTTCTCCATCGTCTCGTCATCATGGGGCACGGTCCGCTTTGGCCCGGAAATAAGAACGCAGTGCAACGGATTGATGACCGGTCCCAGTGCTCAGGAAACCGTGTTCGCCGCGGCGGCGGATGTCACAAAGGTGACAAGGCATCCACGTTAGCTGCCCATGGTTCCCGCGCCATAGCCGCATAAGCCCCATAGCCACAGTCAAGCCACGAGGTCTTTCCATGACGAGGCCCAAGTTCCTCACTTCCTTTTGTCTGGCCGGTTCGGCCTTGTTTCCCCTTGCGGCCGCCAATGCCGCCCCTCCCGGCTTCGACAAGATCGACACCGTCGTCGTCATCTATGCGGAGAACCGTAGCTTCGATAATCTTTATGGCGGCTTCCCCGGCGCCAATGGGCTGGCCAATGTCTCGGCCGACCAGGCGCGCCAGCTCGATCGCGACGGCAAGCCGCTGACCGAACTGCCCCCGGCCTGGGGTGGGCTGACCGGAAAGGGCGTCACGCCCGTGGTGACGGAGGCGCAGACCGCGCATCTGGCCAACGCGGCCTTCGCCATCGACGATCCCAAAGGCTTCAACGAAGGCACCAATGTCATCACCCACGATTTGTGGCACCGTTTCTACCAGGAGCAGATGCAGATCGACGGCGGCAAGAACGATAAATTCGTCGCCTGGGCCGATTCCGGCGGGCTGGTCATGGGCCATTATGACGGCTCGAGCCTGCCGATGTGGCAGGTGGCGAAGAAATATGTGCTGGCCGACAATTTCTTCCAGGGCGCCTTTGGCGGCTCCTTCCTCAACCATTTCCAGCTCGCCTGCGCCTGTACGCCGGTCTATCCGCATGCCGACACGAGTCCGATCAAGGGCCAGATCGCCGTGGTCGAGGCCGACGGAACGACCTTGAAGGTGGCCGACAATTCGCCGCCGTCGGCGCTGGGCGGCGTGCCGAAATTCGTCAATGACGGCGCCATCACGCCCGATTTTTACGCCGTCAACACCATGCAGCCGCCCTATCAGCCGAGCGCCAACAAGCCTGCCGAGGGCGGTGACAAGGCGCTGGCCGATCCGGCCGCTCCCACCACACTGCCGCCGCAGCACGACATCACCATCGGCGATCTCCTGTCGCTGAAGGGGGTCGACTGGGCCTGGTACGCCGGCGCCTGGCAGACGGCGCTCGACGGCAAGAACGCCACGCCGGTGCCGAACTTCCAGTTCCACCACCAGCCGTTCAACTATTTCGCCGCCTACACGCCCGGCACCGCAGCGCGCACCGAGCATCTCAGGGATGGCGGCCTGGATGGCGCCGAGTTCATCAAGGCGATCGACGACGGCAAGCTGCCGCAGGTCGCCTTCTACAAGCCGCAGGGCAATCTCAACGAGCACTCAGGCTATGCCGACGTGACATCGGGCGACCGGCATCTGGCCGACCTCGTCGCGCATCTGGAGAAGAGCCCGCAATGGAGCCACATGCTGGTCGTCATCACCTATGACGAGAATGGCGGCTTCTGGGATCACGTCGCGCCGCCCAAGGCCGACCGCTGGGGCCCGGGCAACCGCATCCCGGCCTTCATCGTCTCGCCCTATGCCAGGATGGGCACGGTCGACCACACGCAATACGATACGACGTCGATCCTGCGCTTCATCACCGCGCGCTACGATCTGCCGGTGCTGACGGGCATCGTCGCCCGCGACAAGGCGCTGGCCGCCAATGGCGAGCCGCCGATGGGGGATTTGTCAGCCGCGCTTAATCTCAGCCGCTAGGGCGGAGCGAACCGCGAATATGCCACCGCGCCGCGAGGCGCGGTGGCTCAGCCGCCATTGACCAGGGCAAGAATGAGCTTTTGCAGATTGCCGCCCTGGCCGAGTTCGATGCGGTCGAAATCGCGGCTTGCCTGCCGCTGCGCCTGCGAAAGGGCGGACAGGCGTTTGGTCATCTCGACCCGGATCTTGCTGCATTTGGGATCGTCGGGAACGGTGAGGCCGACCGTCGCCGCCTCGATCTTGCGCGCCATGTCGACAATGGTCGCGCCATGCACCTTTTCGTGGGCGCTGACGCCTGCGAGGAAAACCTCCCAGTTCTTCTGGATGGCGGACGGCAGCGGCGAGGAGGGGCTGGGCAAGGTGTAGGTGATGATGAGCTTTGGCTTGGCCGAGACCAGCACGCAGGCTCCGGCACGCGGCTGATAATCCCTGGTCCAGGTCAGCTTGAAATTGGTGTGAGCAATGGCGCGGGTAATGCCGACATTCGGCCCGTTCTCGCCAATCGACCGGTAGAGCTCGAGCCCGGACTGGCCTGAAATGGCGTAGGTCTCGACCTTCTCGACAGGCTTCCACTCGGCATGCGCCGCAAGCGGGAAGGCCACCAGGGCGGCGGTCGGAAGATACAGGCGAACACAGGCTCTCAACACTGCTCTCTCCGAGGCGCGCGGCCCTGCCATTCAGGCAACGCTATTCAACGGCTTTTCCTATATGCTGCCGGCGGGCGCTGCAAATGGCCCGGAGGGGGACGTCATGAGAAGAAATCTCGTTGCCGCCGGTGCCTTGGCGGCGGTGCTTGGCTCGCAATCGGCCTTCGCGGCATCCTGCGGCGGCTGGAGCGCCAAGATGGAGGAAGACGAGGGTGGCAGCGTGCTGACCGCTTCGGTCTGCGGCGGGCCCAGGGGCGACGCCTATCTGATGCTCAATTGCTACGACAAACCGGTGCTGAGCTACGATCTGGGCGCCAGCGGCCAACAACTGGAACCGGGCATCAGCGGCGCGTTCGACTTCAAGGCCGACGGCAAGACGGTGACCAAGACGCTGCAGCTGGAGGCGATGTACAATTATTTCGTGGTCGATCTGGAGAAGGGGGACCCGCTGCTCGACCTGTTGCGGTCCAAGGGGGACGTGTCGGTCAGCGCTGCCAAATATGGTTCGATCAGTTTTGCGCTGAAGGGTTCCAGTGGGGCAATCGGCAAGGTGCTGGCGCAGTGCGGCAAGGCGAAGCCCGCGGGCGACGGGGATTGAACCTCGAGAGGTTGCGCCGCCCCTCATTGTCCTGCCGCCCATTGATCCATTCCATCAGCGGCTTGCCGCCAGCGCCGGGCGGCCGTATCTCACGTCCATGACCGACATCCAATTCCGCAAGGCGCAAGCCTCCGACCTGCCAGCCATCGTCGCCATGCTCGCCGACGATCCGCTGGGTGCCGCCCGCGAAGACGCCGTTGGCGCAGGGTTATATCGATGCCTTCAACGCCATCGATACCGATCCCAATCAGCTGCTTGCCGTGGCCGTGGATGGCGCGGAGGTAATCGGCACCCTGCAGATCAGCTTCCTTGCCGGTATTTCGCGCAAGGGCGGCTGGCGCGGGCAGATCGAGGCGGTTCGCGTTGTCAGCGACAGGCGCTCCGACGGCGTCGGCAAGAAGATGTTCGAATGGGCGATCGACGAGTGCCGGGCGCGGGGCTGCGGCCTTGTGCAGCTCACCACCGACAAGGGACGAGCGGATGCGCACCGCTTCTATGAAGGGCTCGGCTTCAGTGCCAGCCATATTGGTTACAAGAAGAGCCTTTAGCGGAAACCCTCGCCGGTTCGGGCCTGGCGGTGACTGGCGTATAGCGGAAGCCCTTCAGGCACTATTCAAATCGCCTGGCAAAGCGGATATAGGTCAGTCAGGTTGACCTATTGTAAAAACGTCCGGGGAGGCGTGTCGTGACCCTTTTGAACCTTCTGGCCTCGCGCTCATCGCGCATGAAGGCCTCCGAAATCCGCGAGCTGTTGAAGCTGCTCGACCAGCCCGACATCATCTCTTTCGCCGGCGGCATTCCCGATCCGTCGCTGTTTCCGGCAGACGCCATCCGCGATGCCTATGCCGACGTGCTCGGCGGGCCGGAAGCGGGGGCAGCACTCCAATACCAGGTTTCGGAAGGCTATCTGCCGCTGCGGCGCTGGCTCGCCGGGCAAATGGGCAAGCTCGGCGTGGCCTGCGACGAGGCCAACATCTTCATCACCTCCGGCTCGCAGCAGGCGCTGGATTATCTCGGCAAGCTGTTCCTGTCGCCAGGCGATACCGCGCTGGTGACATGGCCGACCTATCTCGGCGCGCTGCAGGCCTTCAACGCCTACGAGCCCCGCTATGACCGGCTGCGGCCCGAGGGCGGCAACATGACGCCCGAAGCCTACCACACTGCCGCCGCCGCCAATGGCGGCAAGGTGAAATTCGCCTATCTGGTGCCCGATTTCGCCAACCCGACCGGCAACACGCTGGACCGAAAGCAGCGCGAAGCGGTGCTCGACCTTGCCGGCGAGCTCGACATCGCCGTCATCGAGGATGCCGCCTACCGGGCGCTGCGCTATGACGGCGAGGGTGTGCCGCCGATCCTGGCGCTCGACTGCATCAGGTCCGGCGGCATCGACAAGGCGCGCACGCTCTATTGCGGCTCGTTCTCGAAAATTCTGTCGCCGGGCATGCGTGTCGGCTGGGTTTGTGCGCCGCGCCGCGTGGTGGAAAGGCTGGTGCTGATGAAGCAGGCTTCGGACCTGCACAGCCCGTCCGTCAACCAGATGGTGATGCACCGCGTCGCCGAAGCCGTGTTCGACGGCCAGGTGGAAAAACTCATCGGCGCCTACCGCGAGCGCCGAGACGGCCTGCTCGGCGCGCTTGAAGCCAACATGCCAGAGGGGGTGACCTGGAGCCGTCCGGAAGGCGGCATGTTCGTCTGGGTGACGCTGCCGGAAGGCACCGACGCCACGGACCTCCTGGCACGGTCGGTGAAGGAGGCGCGGGTCGCCTTCGTGCCGGGCAACGCCTTTTACGCCGACGGCACCGGGCGCAACACGCTGCGGCTGTCGTTCACGCTGGCCACCCGCAGCGCGGTGAGCGAGGGCATTCCCCGGCTGGCGGCGCTGCTCAAGGGTTAGAGCAAATTCCACGAAAGTCTCAAATGGTTTTCCCGGGAAAGCGCCCAGCGCTTTCCTTAGGAATTGCGTAATAGCAAGAGCGGCATGCGCCTAAGCCGGCACGTTCACCAGCTGCTTGAGCTTTGCAAGCCTGGCGCGGGCGAGCTTGCGGATCGGCTTTTCGAAACCCTCTTCGCCGGCTTCGACGACGAAGACCAATGTCTTGAAGTCCAGCATGAACTCGTCGATGGCCCGCGTCGTCTGTTCAGACCTGTCCTTGAACCGGCGCAGCAATGCGTTCGCTTCCTCGATGGCATCGGCATTGGCGCCGTCGACCAGCGCTTCAAGCTTCTGTAAACAATCCAACCGACATTCTCCCGCCGCGCCACCAAACTTGCCATCGGCCCAAAAGTTCCATTCGGCCTCGAAAAATTGTCGCTGGTTGTCAGCAGAGGCACGCGCCCCGCGTTGACGCCCTGCCGACCGCGCCTAAATTCGGGCCTTGCGAGGAGGCGCTTTCATGGACACCCAGGAATTGCATCGCGGCCGGCTTATCGACCACCTCCAGCTCGTGGTCCGGGATCTCCCCGCCAGCCGGCGTTTCTACGAGGCGGTTTTCCAAGTCCTTGGTGTCCCGATCGGCGGCACCGGCGAGGATTATTTCTGGGCCGACGAATTGTTCATTTCCAGCGCCGACAGCCGGGCCGCGCTGGGAAAGCTGACCGGACGTCATCATCTGGCCTTCCAGGCCAGGGATCACGCCATGGTCGATGCCTTCTACAAGGCCGGGCTCGAAGCCGGCGGCACGGACAATGGCGCGCCGGGCGAGCGGTCCTATCATCCCGGCTATTATGCCGCCTTCCTGCTCGACCCGGACGGCAACAACATCGAGGCCGTCCACCACGGCCCGGCCAACCGCAGCGCCGCGTCGGTGAAGATCACGTTCTAGGAGCAATCGATCGACCGCGTCGAGGCGAGGTGATTCCGATGCCGCATTTCCGGGGTATTTCGGAGACTCGGACGCCACACCGGCCAATCCGATCGGATTCTTGACCTGGGCGGCACTGAAATTGTCCTGCGGAGCATGGATGGCGCCGTCTCTGGACAAGAGGCAAATCGGTCCCATACGGTGCGGCTTCAGGGAAGACGCGTGCGCGGGAAAGGCCGGTTGCTCGTTGAAAAAGAACGTCTTCTCTTCGCTCGATCTGCCGTCGCATCTCGACGACCGCGCGCGCTTCGCGCTCTGGCAGGACATTCATGTCGCCGAGATCTGGTCGGTCGAATATGCCATCTCCGGCAATGTGCCGTTTCAGGCGGATATCGAAGCCACCGCCATCGGGCCGCTGGTGCTCGGGCGGATGGCCGGGACGATCAAGCATGCGAGCCGCAAGACGCGCAACATCGCCGACGACGGCCGCGACGGCTATCTGCTGCTGGTCAACGATGGCGACACCAGGCTGAGCGGTGTGCAGACCGGCCGCGACTACAGCATCGGCAGGGGCGAAGGCGCGCTGGTCTCGGCTTCGGAAGCGCTGGAAATGACCGGCGGCGACCGCAATGTCTGGACCAATGTCGTGGTGCCCCGCGAAATCATGGAAAATGCCTTCGCCCATGTCGAGGACCGCCTGGCGCTGACCATCGGCGTCGACAATGAAGCGCTCGACATGCTCAAGCGCTATTGCGGCTTCCTGGAAGCGGGGCCGGCATTGCTCTTGCCCGATCTTGTCGCCCATGCCACCGAAACGATCGTCGACCTGATCGGATTGGCGACGGGCGCCAAGGGCGAGATCGCCGAGCTGGCGGGCGTGCGAGGCCTGCGCGCGGCAAGGCTGCAAGCCATCCTGCAGACGATGCGGGACAATTTCGCCGATCCCGGCATCTCGGCCCAGCATATCGCCCAGCGTTTGCGGCTTTCCGCGCGCTACGTCCATGATCTCCTGCAGGAAACGGGCTCGAGTTTCGCCGAGCATATTCTCGAACTGCGTCTGCAGAGAGCCCACCGCATGCTGCGCGACCGGCGCAACGACCGCATGCGGGTCAGCGAGATCGCGCTGTTGAGCGGCTTTTCCGACGTCTCCTATTTCAATCGCTGTTTCCGCCGCCGCTTCGGCTCAACGCCGAACGCCGCCCGTTAGAACGAATCGTCGCTTCACGGAATCGATGGCCGCTCTAACTCCTTGTTTTCCGCAATTCCGGGCGGAAGCGCGATATCAAAGACAAGGACTCGAAGCGAGTCGGATCAGTCGTCTTCGAACCGATCGACTGATGCCGAACGGCCACACTGATCGGCCCGAGTGCCGCAGCGCTCTCCACGACAATTCCAATGCGGCTCAGCCCAAGACGCCGCCCGCGAACAATGCAAAACCTCGACGATACCCGGGTCGCCGCGGAGTATTTTCCACGGCCGGGGAAAGCAACATCATTGGGGTAGCAAACAGTGAAAACGATTCTTCTCGCCACCATCCTCGTGCTTGCGCCAGCCGGCATGGCGTCCGCGGCGGACGTCAACGAAACCTTGCCGGTTGCTGCCGGCTATGACTGGTCCGGCCTCTATGCCGGCGTTCACTTCGGTTACGTAGCCGGGAAATCCAATCTCTTCATCGGCGGCGCCGGCATTGGGGGCACCGACGTCAATGCTGCCTTCGATCCGGACGGTTTTATTGGTGGCATCCATATCGGCGTCAATCAGGAATTGGCGAACCGTTTCGTGCTCGGCGCCGAAGCTGACCTTGCCTACAGCAATGTCGATGCGGTGGGGACCTTCGCCGGTGCCGGCGCGTTGTTGTCGAGCGAACTCAAGTGGTCGGGTTCGGCCCGGCTGCGGGCCGGCTATGCGTTCGATCGGACGTTGCCTTATATCAGTGCCGGCGTGGCAGCGGCCAAGTATGAAATGAGTGTGGTCAGCAGTGGTCCCCTCGGTACAGTAACAATCCACGACGAAACCCATCTTGGCTGGACGGTTGGGGCCGGCGTCGAGCACGCTTTCACCGACAAATGGATCGCCCGCGTCGAATATCGCTATTCCGACTTTGGCAAAGAGGATCTCTCGGTGCCGATTTTTGGTCTTGGCACGGTTTCGAACATCGATCTCAAGACGCACGATTTACGCGTCGGCCTCAGCTATAAGTTCTGACAGGCCGGTTCGAACAAAACCCTGGCGTCCGCGCCGGGGTTTTGCCTGCGCCGCGGCTGATGCTGAACGGCCACACCGGCCGGGCGGGGTGCGGCGGCGCGCTCCAAGACAATTCCGATGCTGTCCAGCCCAAGACGCCGCCGGCGATCAATGCAACACCGTAGCTTCGACTGACCGCCACTGACCATGTCGGTCGTGGTGCAGCATCCCGGGGACAGCAGACAAGCAATGAAAACGATTCTTCTCGCCACTGCCTTTCTTTTCGTTCCCGCCGGCATGGCGTTGGCCGCCGACCCCACCGAGACCTTGCCGGTCGCGGCCAGCTACAACTGGTCCGGCGGCTATTTCGGAGCACAGGCCGGATATACCCGGAGCGACGCCAGGGTCGGACAGACTTTCGCGCCGGGCAGCTTCGACAATTACGGCTGGGGTTACAGCCCGTCCGGCGGTTTCGGCGGTGTGTTTGCCGGCTACAACAAGCAGTTCGACAGCGGATTGGTTGTTGGCGTCGAGGGAGACTACAGCTTTGCAAGCGTGAACGACACGACGCTCTACCGGGCGCTCGGCGTCGACGACCCCGCCTTTGGTGGCGAGCTCGAGCTTGAGGCGGTAGGCACCGTGCGCCTCAGAGCCGGTTATGCGATCGATCGCTGGCTTCCTTTCGTCACCGGCGGCCTGGCGGTGGCAAGCTACAAACACACGACCACCAACATTCCGGGCGGTCCCTATGCCGACGTCCGAGATACCGTCGCGGGTTATACGCTGGGTGCCGGCGGCGAATACGCCGTCACCGACAATTGGGTGGTTCGGGGCGAATACAGGTTCGCCGATTTCGGCCGCCACACCTCCGTGCGCCACGCCTTCTCCAATGGCGCTCCCCTCAATCGGGATGCCATCGAACTGACGACACAGGATCTGCGGATCGGCGTGGCGTACAAATTCTGATCTCCACGGCCGGACGCTGGTCCGGAAATTCGCATTCGAGGGCTCTAATGCATCGCTTTTCAATCTTCGCCGCGTCGTCGCTGGTCGCCGCGACCTCTGCTTACGCCGCCGATACGCAGCAGCCGCTGGCAGCGGAGACGGTGGTGACGCCGCATGTTTCGGGCTACGGCGAACTCTATCTCGGCGGGCTTCGCTTCGTCGGCGACGACTACACGACCCGGGCCGGCGGCGGCGCCGTGCGCATCAACATTCCGTTTGCCGAGCGCTGGAATTTGCAGGGCGACCTGACCTACGACCGCATCTGGGGCCATTACGATCCCCTGGATGACACGCGCGGTGCGGTCCATGGCTTCTACCGCGATCCCGACCGTTTCGCCGCCGGCATTTTCGCCGCCTACACATCTGTCGGCGAAAGCGGCGTGACCGTAAACAACTATGCGGTCGGCCCGGAAGCACAACTCTATTTCGGCAATCTGACCCTCTATGGCCAAGCCAGTTTCGGCCAGCTCACCATCAGCGACTTTCATGGCGACCAATGGGGCGTACGCGCGGTGGCGCGCTACTTCGTCCGGAAGAACCTTCGCCTCGATGCGGAGCTCGACTTCAACCGAACCGACTATAACGGCACCAACGAAGACGTGGTCGGTGCCGCCGTGCAGGCCATGTACCGGTTCGACGAAACGCCATGGGCGGTGTTCGGACGCTATGAATTCGAGCGGAGGAAGTTCGAAACGTCTACGCAGGACACCAGAGCCAACAAGGTCGTCATCGGCCTGCGCGCCAGCTTCGGCAGCGATACGCTGTTCGACGAGGACCGCAACGGCGCGACCATGGACACCTATCGGGCCGCTTCGGTGATCAATACGAAGTGAGCCGGCGGCACGACTGGAAAGGCGCGGCCTGGCTTTTGCCTTCGACCTGCATGCCGAGCGGGTTATCGGACTGGTCGCACGGCCGATGCCGCCTTCGCGGCGCGTCCTGGAAAAACACGTTTTTCGCTTCGAAGGCGAGGTGACGCCGCACGGTGCGCCGACCGACCTCTTCGCTCTCGAAAGAAGGCGGGAAACAACCGGCACATCCGGTCAATGACAGGGCTGCCAGCCGCAAGCGGGCTTTCTCGCGCCGGCACATTCGCAAGCGGCACGAGACGGTGGAGACTGACGCCAATCAGCCTTGTTGAGCCGTGCCTTGCGTTGCCAGATTGTTGGCTGCGGTGCTAACCGGGAAACGGCGGACGGGAATCGACCTCAAAGCAATGCGCGCGGCCTTTCCAATAACATCCCGAACAGACCATATCTTGCCCACCGTGGAGAAACAATTTTTATGCAAAAACCAGCCAGGGCGATCCGTGTCGCCGCGCCGTTGCTTGCGATTTTGGGCATGGCCACACCATTCATATTAACAATTTCTCATATATCTTCGGCAAGGGCTCAGGAGGAATATCTTCCGACCCAGAAGGACTTTGTCGGCAAATGGCAACTCAGCGGCGCGACCACCCGGCCGCCGCGCGACATGAAGGATGCGGCAACGCCGGAACAGGAAGCGGCCGCCAATGAGTTCCAGCAGACGGTGACCGCGTTTTACGGCGCGTTCGATTATCTGGAGATCACGGCGGACGGCCGCTACAATTTCCATCAGCCCGGTGACCCGGCATCAGGTTCCTGCATCTGGTGCGGAACCTGGTTCTTCAACAAGAGTTCGCTATGGCTGGAGCTGGACACGGCACCCCGGCTTGATATCTACGCCAAGGGCGGCGACATCCAGATGACCTATACCGCCGAACCCGACGAAAAATCGAAATACGCCTGGCTGGTTTTTGGCTGGACGAAGGTCGAGTAGACGCCGCGCGCCTCGACAGGTCCGAGCGGCTTTTCTCCAATCTTGTATGCTCGTATACGAGTTGAAGACCCGGGGAGTTCGCATGAGTCCATTGCCTGAAACCGTGCCGTTTTTCAGTCAGTGGGAGACGCCTGACATGACGTTGGCGGTGCTCGCCGACGGCGCCGAAGCCGCGTTGCGGCGGGATCCGCTATGGCAGGCATCAGGCGCTGCCACGCTCGACGAATACACGGCCTGGGCCGCCAATGTCTGCGGCATGGCATGTCTCAAGATGGTCCTGGCGACGCGCGGCGAGATCGTGCCGACGATCGAACTGGCCCGGCGATGCACTCCGTTTGGCGGCTATGTCGTCAATGAAGGCTCGATCAAGGGGCTGATCTATGCGCCCTTCGTCACCTTCGTGAAGGCGGAATTCGGCCTCGATGCCGAGGTGATGACCGATGTCGCGACGGCTGACATTCCGTCGATCCTCGGCCGGTCGCGGTTCTTCATCGCTTCGGTCAGCAGTTCGATCCGCTGGCCCGAGCGCGAGCCGCCGTCGAAGGGCGGACATTTGGTTCTGGTCACCGCCGCCTCGGATGAAGGGTTCCGCTTTCACAACCCATCCGGCCATACCAGTGCCACACAGGCCAACGCAGTGTTGGCGCCAGCCGCTTTCGACCGCTTCTTTGCCAATCGCGGCATTGCCGTCGCCATTTGATTTTGACAGTTTAGGGATTTCGATGACCGGAAAGATCAGGGTTGCGATCCTCTATGGCGGGCGCTCGGCCGAGCATGACGTGTCGCGGCTTTCGGCCGCCAATATGCTGAAGGCCATCGACCGGACGCGCTACGAGGTGGTGCCGATAGCCATTTCCAGGGAGGGCAGATGGCTGCTGCAGCCGGCGTCCGAGGCCATCGGCGAACGGGCGGGAGCTCCAGTGTCGCAGGATGGCGTGGAGATAGCCCTGCTGCCCGGCGGCAAGGGCCGGCTGATCTCAGCGTCGCCTATGGGAACGCGGGCTGACCTGGCGCCGGTCGATGTCGTCTTCCCCGTGCTGCATGGGCCTTTCGGGGAGGACGGCTCGGTGCAGGGCTATGCGGAGGTTGCCGACGTCGCCTATGTCGGCTGCGGCATCCTGGCCTCGGCCGCGGCCATGGACAAGGATGTCGCCAAGCGGCTCATGCACGGAGCCGGGCTTGCCGTCGCCCGCTCGGTCACCGTCCATCGTAACGACGTCGGGTCCTTCCAGGAGATCGCCGGGGCGCTGGGGCTGCCATTCTTCGCCAAGCCGGCGCGCCAGGGCTCGTCGTTCGGAGTGAGCAAGGTGAACGACAGGGATGGTTTCGATCAGGCCGTCGAAACGGCTTTCCGCTATGACGGCAAGGCGTTGATCGAGGAATTCGTCGAAGGCCGCGAGATCGAGTGCTCGGTGCTGCAACGGGCCGACGGCTCGCTCACGGTGTCGCTGCCCGGCGAGATCATCCCGGCCGGCAAGCACGGCTTCTACACCTATGAGGCCAAATATCTCGACGCCGACGGCGCGGTGGTCAAAGTGCCCGCCGATGTGCCGGCAGCAGTGATCGACCGGGCGAGGGAAATGGCTGGGCAAGCCTTCAAGGCGCTCGGCTGCGAGGCGATGGCGCGCGTCGACTTCTTCCTGCGCGCCGACGGCTCCCTGCTGGTCAACGAGGTCAACACGCTGCCCGGTTTCACCGACATCTCGATGTACGCCAAGGCGCTGGCCGCGATCGGCATCGGCTACAGCGAGGTCATCGATATCTTGATCGAGCATGCGCTGGCGCGGCACGGCGCGCGCTGATCCGAGTCAGCGGCCGCCGCATCGGATAAACCGCCCTTTGGACGGCGTGTCTTTCCACCTCTGGCTAATGTTGCTGGCCGGCTCTATATGCCCGATCATGGGGCTGGCAGGGGAGGCACGGAATGGCGGCCAATCGTCGAAACGGAATGGCGTCGCCCGCGCATGGCTTGGAGGATATTCTTTCGCCCGCCGCCCCGCACCCCCGAACGGCGTTGCCCAATGTAGCCACCATCGTCACCACGGTGGCGGCGCTGTATTTCGGGCGTGAGGTTTTTCTACCGATAGCGATCGCGCTGTTGCTGACTTTCGCGCTTGCCCCTCTTGTGTCCGCGCTCAAACGGGCCGGCATTCCCCGGATTGCCGCCGTCATCGTCAGCGTATTGGGGGCTTTCGCCGCACTTGCCCTCTTCAGCTTCATCGTCGCCACGCAGGTCAGCGAACTGGCGCAAAACATCCCGGTCTACCAGGCCAACATCCTGACCAAGGTCCGCTCGCTCAAGGAGACTGGCGTTGGGGGAGGGATCATTGCCAAGTTGAGCAAGGTGGTCGAACGTGTCGGCCAGGAGATCGACAGGCAGGAGACGTCGCCGCCGGCCGCCACCCCGGAAAAGCCGCGTGAACCGGTGCCGGTCGAGATCGTCTCGCGCGAAAGACCCCTGGAGGTTCTGCAGAACATAGTCGGGCCGCTGATCAGCCCGCTCGGATCGGCCGGGCTGATCATCGTCGTCGTCATCTTCATGCTGCTGGAGCGGGAGGATTTGCGCGACCGCTTTATCCGCCTTGTCGGGTATGGCGACCTTCACCGTACCACCGAGGCGCTTCAGGATGCCGGCAAGCGTGTTGGCCGGTACCTGCTGATGCAATTGGTCGTCAACATCGTGTACGCCGTACCAATTGCGGCCGGCCTGTGGATCCTGGGCATTCCGAATGCCTTGCTGTGGGGGCTGCTGGCCCTTGGCCTGCGTTTCGTTCCCTATATCGGCCCGGCGATCGGCATGCTGCTGCCGCTGTTCCTGGCGCTGGCCGTGGCGCCGGGCTGGTCGCTGGTGCTGTGGACAGCCGCCCTGTTCGTGGTGATGGAACTGATCACCGGCAATGTCGTGGAACCCTGGCTTTATGGCTCGCGAACCGGGCTGTCGTCCCTGGCCATCATCGTTGCGGCCATCTTCTGGACGTGGCTGTGGGGCCCGCTCGGGCTGGTTTTGTCAACGCCGCTCACCGTGTGCCTGGTGGTGCTGGGCAGGCACGTGCCGCAGTTTGAGTTCCTCGATGTCCTGTTTGGCAACGAGCCCGTGCTCGAACCTCATGCACGCCTCTACCAGCGTCTGCTGGCCGGTGACCCTGACGAAGCCACGGATCACGCCGAGGAGATGCTGGAAGAGAAATATCTGGTCGAGTTCTACGACAAGGTGGCCATTCCCGCCCTGCTGCTGGGCGAGCAGGACCGTGCGCGCGGTGTCATGGGCGACCAGCAAAGGCGTCAGGTGGCCGAGAGCGCCCTGGTGATGGTGGCAAACCTCGACGACAGCGCGCATGAGGAAGCAGAGGAAGAGGATGCCCCGCCGGCGGCCGAAGAGGAGCCGGATGACAAGGATCCTTCCCGCGAAGACGAGACCGAACTGCCCGACGGCACGGATCTGTCGGTGCTTTGCACAGGCGGGCGCGGTGAACTGGACGATGCCGCCGCCGCGATGCTGGCACAGGTGCTGGAAGTCCAGGGCACGACGGTGTCGAAGGCCGGCTTTGCCGATATGGAACCCGCCAACATCCGCCGTCTCGAGCTCGAAGGCATCGATACCGTGGTAGTCGGCTTCCTGAACCGGGATTCCGTCAAGCATGCCCGGTTTCTGGTTCGCCGGCTGAAGCGGGCGAAAGCGGCGTTGAGGGTGGGAATCGTGTTCTGGTCGCAGGGCCCCAATGAGGACAAGGAAGCGGCCGCGAAGCTCGCCCGTGACATCAACGCGGATTTCGTGGCGCATGGCATGGTGGACGCAGTGGTCGGCGCGCTGTCGAACGAGCCGCCAATTGCCCTCAAGCTCGTCGCCAAACGCCGGATGCGGCGACAGCGCGCCACCTCCCAAAAGGCCTCGGCGGCCTCGACCTAGCCGTGGGTGCCGGTTGATCTCCGAGACTGGGTCGATCTCGGTCGTTCACATATTGGAAGCGACATCGCGGGAGGAGGGCGACCTTGGCTTGTGTACCGGCCTCACCGTCGCGGCCTGGCGGGGGACGCGGGTTTGACTGGATTTCCAGCGGATGACTTTTGCGCCTTGCGGCGCTGGAGCCAGCTCGACGACAGTTCGGCAAGCAGACTGCGCAGGGCCTTCACGACATCCTCCTCTGCTGGACGATGCGGTAATCTCCGAAGGCCGGACTGGTTCCATGGCGCATGGAGCCGTCGCACCTGGCGCTTCTGGCTATTGCATCGAGCCTGATCGATGCAGACCGAGAGGGATCATCGAGCTCTCATCACGGTTCTCGACGAGTCCGGTTCCAGGCGGGGCCAATCCGTTGCCCAAAGCGTCGAATTCGATCGCAGCACCAACCAGTTGTGCAGCCTGCAGGACCAGATGTTCAATGTCCTCGAGGGCGACGTTCTCGGCCAGGTTCCTGACCCTGATCCTTTCCGCCACCACCGACACGTTGATGATGCCCGCGGTCTTGAACGCTGCGCGGACGCTCGCATAGACGTCTTCACGCAGCCGCGTGGAATAATCGTATCGCATTGAAACCTCCCAAAGCGAGTTGGTTTCCTCAAGCTGGCAGGATGCGCCCCATGGCGGCGCATGGCAAGTTAAAAGTGAAAAAAGAATTAATAAAATCAGCTAGTTAGCATAGTTACACGAATGGGCAACCTGCGTTGGATGATCATCTTTGGTACGACGCTGCATTCACCCACTGACCGCGCTTGACGCAGGATGCCGAAATTCCTAACTGTAAGTAGAATGAGACGGTTACTAACTCGCCTGATCTTTGCGCTTGGAGGCGCACATGGCTGACCTGGAACGCCCGGAACGACTGCAGATCATGTTGACCCAGGATGAACTGGCCGCACTGGAAAACTGGCGTTTCGACAAACGCATGCCCAGCCGCTCGGCGGCGGTACGCGAATTGCTGCGCCGCGGCCTTGCCTCCGATGGCTTCCTGACGGCCGAGGTGGGCGCCAAGTCGCAGGAATTCGGCGTGCTCCTGCCCAATGGCGACGGCAAGGCCCCGCCGGAACAGGCGGAGTAAAACTTCGCGGTAAGCCTTCCATTCTCGCGCCGGCGATTGCCTTGATCCGTTTGCGCCTTATCTGATCGGGAAAGATGCAATTGCGGGTGGCGATGAACGACATCGACGGCAGCGACAGACAGGGGGCGACCGCCGACGCCCGGCTCGCGGCAATTGTCGATTCCTCCTTCGATGCCATCATCAGCAAGGACCTGAACAGCGTCATCCAAAGCTGGAACCAGGCGGCGGAACGCATGTTCGGCTACACCGCCGAGGAGGCGATCGGCCAATCCGTCCTCATGCTCATTCCCGATCACCTCAAGAGCGAGGAGACCGAGATCATCAGCAAGATTCGCAGCGGCGACCGCGTGGCGAGCTATGAGACGACGCGCAAGCGCAAGGACGGAGCGCTGATTTCGGTCTCACTGACGATTTCGCCGATCAAGAACGGCGATGGCGAAATCATCGGCGCCTCGAAAATCGCCCGCGATATCTCCGCCGCCAAGGAAAGCGAGCGCCGGATCAGGCTGCTGATGCGGGAGGTCAACCATCGGGTCAAGAACCAGTTCGCGGTCATCCTGTCGATGGTCAGGGAGACCAGCAAGCGTTCGAATGGTCCAGGCGAGTTCGAGGAATTGATCCGCGCCCGCATCATGGCACTGTCGCGGTCGCACGATCTGCTCGTCACCTCCGAGTGGGCGGGGGCGAGCCTGTTCGACCTTATCCAGGAACATCTCAAGCCCTTCGGCCTCGAGGAGCAGATCCTGCTCTCCGGCCCGGTCCTGACGCTGCAGTCGAACGCGGTGCAGAACCTCGGCATGGCCTTTCACGAACTGGGCACCAACTCATCAAAGTATGGCGCGCTGGGCAGCGAAGGCGGCCGGGTCGAGATTACCTGGACCATCGGCTCGGGAGCGCATGCTCCCGGCTCCGCTGGCGAATGGGAATTCCAGCTGACCTGGGAGGAAAACTGCGAACCGCATCCCGGCGACCGGCGCGATCAGACCACGCGCAAGGGGTTCGGCACTGTCGTGCTGCAGCGTGTGGCGCCGCAGTCGCTCGGTGGCTCCGCCATTCTGGAGCGGTCGCCCGGCCATCTCAAATGGCAGCTGAGCGCGCCGCTGGCCTCCATCATCGTGGCGCAGGCCGGCAGCGAGGCCGATGGTGTTTCGCCGGGTTTCGGCATCTAGGGCGATCCGCCGGTCTGGACGCCGCCCCTATTCCCTGTCGGGCTGCACCTGCTCATTGCCCTGCGGCAGGCGCGCAGCGCGGACTGATGTTTCAGGCTCCCGGCATCGCGCCAATGTGTCGTCAGGAGTTCGATCGCCTGTTGTGTGTTGGACAGGTTGCGGATGCCTCCGGCAACGCCTACGGAAACGACGACGGGCTTGGAGAACCATGCAGTTTGCATTGGAACCTAGACCATGTTTAGCCCGTGGAACGCGTTGGGCGGCATGAGGTTTCATCGCCGCCGATCACTGTAGCGTGAGGCTTTCCGGGCATCTCCGCGCGAACCAATCCCTAGAGGATGCTGGTCGTCACTTCGACGATGATCGCGGCGCCTTCCAGTCCACCGTTGGGAACGTGCACGACGCGCGAGACCCGCAGATCCTGTGGGTTTCCGTCGACCGACAGGGACACGCTCTCGCCAATGCGCGGCACCGCCTGGAAAGTAACATTGGTGGCGTCAGGCCTGTTGTCGATGGATATGCGGCAATTGACGGTCATGGACTCTCTCCAGTGTCTGGCGGTGCCCCGGGTCGTCAACGCGGGGTCCATGAAATGGTTTCAGGAGGTTCGCTTCAAACACCTGCCGATGTCCGCGGGCGAATCATCAACCGCCCGGTAGCCCCGGCGTCCGGCCTCTGATTCAGTCGTCGGCTCTCGGAACGAAATAGTTGGTGGTGACCGCATCGCCGCCGATTCCACGCGTGACTTGAACCGAGGCATAGCCTTCCGGGGCAATCGAGCCGGTCGCCATCCGGTCGACCTGCTTGCACCGGCCGACCATTTCGCCGCTCGGCCAGGGTGCCAATCTGATTTCAAGCGCCGCTTGGCACTGCGCCATCGATGAATAGGCGACCGGGCGCGACTCCGTGGGCTGACAGAGCGATGCGTCGCACGACAGCATGATCATCACCGCCGCGGTTGCCGGATCCATGAAACTCTCCTGTTGGCCGACAATGAACGTCCAACACGCCGCAAGGTTTCATGCTGACGGCAGCGATCCCAATCGGTTGGTCCGATTGTCGAGAAGCTCAGGACGTGCGGGAACAGGCCAGGAGCGAGATCTGACGGCGCACTCACGCCTTATCAAAAGCCCGGCGGCTTCGGTCTCCGCGCCTCTGGGCAGCCAGAATTCCGGGAACATCAAAGGCCAAACGAGGACATGGTCCAGGGGTTTTGGTACCCAAGCCGCGGCTTGGCATTCGCTGCGTCGGTCGGGGTCGACGTTGCTGTTCCGGTTGCTGTGCAGTCCAATTTTGCTGCCACCGCCGCCTTGATCGACAGACCAGCGCATGCCTTCGAGGCGGTGACGGTCGCCTTCTTTTCGTGTGCCGCAGCGACATTTGAGCCGGCGAGGACAAGCGCCAGGCAAATGAAAACCATCTTCATTAGATCCCCCTAGTTTAGCTTAAGCTAAATTAAAGTTAACGTGACGTTACCTGGCCGTCAATCGCGACGGAGGTCCAGGGAGGAAGCCACCTTCCTCCTGCCCGGATACCGGCCGGTTCCTGTCCCGGATCACGGCATCATTGATCGGAGAGGATCGGGAGCTACCAGACCTGGTTCCGGCTACTCGTTGGCTTGCAGCTGCCTGGTTCCCGCTCATGGGCTCGAACCACGATTCACGCCTTCAAAGGGCGCTGTCCTACCATTAGACGAAGCGGGAAAGCCGGCACGTTATGGCGCCCAGGCAGCTTGCGGTCAATTCGGGAAATTGTTGACCGGCTCTTCGCAACGATAGACCGGGCAGTCCCCGTCGCGGGACGGGACATAGGCCGACATCGGCACTTCAGGCCAGTCGCACTCGTTGCCGAACTGCCTGACATAGCGATCGTAGGTGTTGGGGCCAGTGGTCAGCACCACGGCGCGGTGGTTCTGGATCATGGCCCGGATCTGAGCGCAGCCCATGGAGCGGCTGTCGGGCCGGGCATCGGCCAGACCGGTCGCCGCGAGCACGACGGCCATGGCCATCAACAGGGTTGGGACGCCAGCGGACATGATGGTTCTCTTCGGTTTGACGGAATTGCGAACGCGGCTGGCCCGGATTCGCCGGGGAATGGCCGCATGCATTGTCACACATAACCCCCTATCGTGTCCGTTGGTTCCGCGACGGGCCTAGCCGGGCGCGCGTTGGCGCGCCGCGCAACCAAATCAGGCGTCGCGCATTGCTGGGCATGGACGGCAGGAAACCTTACGAAACACCGCAATGGCGGCCCGGAAACGAGGGCCGCGAGGCGATGTGCTGCTCCTTCTGCGGCGGCCGCGACCATCGGTTCGAGGAATGTCCGCGAATGCCCGATCCTTTCCGGCCCGGCGAGCCCGAGGGCGAGGATATAGCGGAGGAACCAGCCGGCTGATCCGAGGTGCCCGGTGGCGGGTGGCTAACCGGCATCCGACTTGAGCCCGCCGAAGAAATCGATCAGCGCACCTGCCGTTTGCGCGGGCGCCTCCTCCGGGAAGAAATGTCCGCCCGAGATCGCGCGGCCGCGCACGTCGTCGGCCCAGTTCCGCCAGAGCGCCAACGGCCCACCTTCGCCGGCATACCATTCGGCGAGCGCGCCTTGCCCGCTCCACAAGGCCAGCACCGGGCAGGCGATGCGCCGGCCGGCGGCTTTGTCCGCCCGGTCGTGATCGCGGTCCAGCGTTGCCGCGGCCCGGTATTCCTCGCAGATCGCGTGGAGGTGGGCGGGGTCGCGCAAGGCTTCGACATAGGCCTGGCGGATGCCGGCCGGAAAGACATCGGGCGACGACCCCCAGCCACCCAACGCATTGTCGACGATGGCGTCGGCGGCGCCCGCCAGGATCTTTTCCGGCAAGGGTTCGGGCTGTGCCAGCAAGGACCACGGCCAGAAGCCGAGGGCCAGCCGGGCGTCGGCCCGATCCCAGGCGTCGGCCGTGGGGACGATGTCGAGCACGGCGAGTTTTTCGATACGGCCGGGATGGTCGAGCGCCATGCGGTAGGCGACGCGCCCGCCGCGATCATGGCCGGCGACCATGAAGCTGGTAAAGCCGAGCCTGGCCATCATCGCCACCATCTCCGATGCCATGGCCCGCTTGGCATAGGGAGCATGATCGGCGCTCGAGGCCGGGCAGGCGCTGCGCCCATAGCCACGCAGGTCGGCGCAGATGACGGTGAAACGATCAGCAAGCAGCGGCGCAATATCGCGCCACATCAGATGGGTTTGCGGAAAGCCGTGCAGCAAAAGCACCGCCGGTCCGGCACCGGCGCGGCGCACGAAGATGCCGGCGTCCTCGATATCGACGTCGATAGGCTGGAAATGCTCGAACATGGCTGGCCTCCGGCACAGGCAACGGCTGGAGAACGGGATTGGTTGCGGCGCCTTCGCAAGCGCCGGCCGCAACGGGCCGATCCCGCGCAAGCTCTCCCCCAATCCCTTGGGCCAACCTTTTGGGCCGGCGGACGTTGTCCCCGTGAACGGAAGGCCGCCGTGGGGCGGCTTCAACGAAGGAGGCCGAGATGAAATCCCTCGTCATTGCGTCATGCGCCGCGATGCTGGCCCTGGCATTGCCGGCAGCGGCACAGACGGCCCAGCAGTCGCCGAACCAGCAGGCCGACAAATGCCGGGCACAAACGGATCAGGGCGGCAAGCAGCAGCCCGGCAACGGCGACCTGAGCGAGAAGCTCAATGATTGCGGTGGCGTGCTGAAACCGCCGCCTACTGGCGATCAGGGCATGGCCGCGCCGGCGCCCGACGAAGGCAAGACGCCGGTCATCAAGCCGGGTGAAGTGCCGCCCCAGCCGCCAAAGCAGTAGAGATCGTTCAGCAGCATTGTCATGACGGCGGAGGAACTTCGCGGATCAGGAAACGTTTCTCTGGCAAAACCGGATCTGGAAAGGATGGAGCCGTGAGAGATGTTGCTAGTACCGCCGCGTTGCTTGCCTCTATTGCCATCGTCATCGTTCTGATGCTGATGGCGCCGAAGAGCTTCGGCTTCGAGGCCACCCACCCGATCGTGGACGGCGGTCTGCCAGTGGAATGACCCGAAAGCGGTTCCGCACAAGAAAGCAGGCGAGTTCGCCTGCTTTTCGTTTGCAGGGTGCCTTGGCTTACCTGACCAGAAGGCCCGCGTGATCGCAGAGCGCGGTGAAGGCTTCCTGCGCCTGTGCCGCGCCCTCATTGTTGGCCAGGGCCGACTCGATCTTTTCGCGCGCGGTCTGGTAGAAGGGGCCGCGCCTGGCCTGTGGCCAGTCGATCAGGATTTCACTGGCGTCCTGAAGCGTGGCCACCTCGCGGATCGTGTCCGAGCCATGGGGCTTGACCCGCAGCGGTGTCGACAGCATCAAACCGGCCATTGGTTTCTCCCGCTACTGGGTCCTCATTGCCCGCTACCAGGGCCTCATTGCAGGATGCGCGCCTCGCGCGCGGCGTCGATCATCGCCCGCATCGCCTTTTCCGCCGGCGTCCAGCCGTCCAGCGCATCGCGGCAGCTGCGCAGTGCCGCGCGGTATCGACGGCCTTGTCCGGCCGGCCAGTCGCCAAGGCATTCCAGCCCCTCCCAGGCGCTGCGCACCACGCGCTCCCGCTCGGGAGCGAATTTCAGGCGGATCGGTCGGGGAAACATCTTGTCGTTCAACGGTCGTCTCCATGGATCATGCACATCGGCCGACATGCACCGAGGAAGCGCCGGATAACGTCGGCGTCAGGGGAGGGTTCCGAGCCCGGACAATCAATTTTTAACCATGCTTTCAGTCGCGCGCGACGGCGTCCGACAAGGGCCTGGGCGCCGGCGGATCGACATCCTGTGCTTGCGGCCGATCATGTTCGAACTGCTCGGCGTCGGGCAAGGCATGCAGCCAGGTTTCGCGCCGGCCGGTCCACAATTCATATTGCGGTGCCAGATCCGTCGGTGCGACGTCGAGGCTGCCGAGCATCACCTCGGCCTCGTTGTCGTCGACCCAGGCGACGCGGCTGCCGCAGGTCGGGCAAAAGCTGCGTGTGCCGTAGCTGGCGACTTCGCCCGATGTCTCGAACGCATCGCGCGGCCAGATGGCAAAGGCCGAATAGACCGAACCACCCGCCTTGCGGCAATCCTTGCAATGGCAAAGGCCAACCCGCGACGGCTGGCCGTTGACGACGAAATGCACGCCACCGCACAGGCAACTGCCGGTCCTGCGTGTTGTGTCGGACATGGTTGCGCCCTCCGTTTCGCCAGCCTGGCTTTGCCTGCCATAGGGCTGCTCCATCCGTGGCAGGCTCCGTCAGTTTGGCATGCCGCGGGCCGGGCGGGACAGATGCTCGTCTGCCATTTCGTTGGCCAGGATGAGAAACCGGGAAAAAGACATCCTGTTCACCGTACCGCCGAGCCCGGTTGACGCGGCCCGCAGCATTCCTCAACGCCATGCCGGCGAATTGGTTGCCGCCTTGCGGCCGCTCCTTCTATCCGCGGGCGGCCATGTGGTTGTCGAGCTTCTTGCGCGAGGGTCCGTAGCGCTTGATGATGGTCTGGGCCTCGCTCTGCGGAATGCCGTATTTGCGCGCGAAGGCCGCGACCTCGTAAGTTTCCTCGCTCGAGACCAGCTTGCGGTCCTGTTTGGTCTTGGATTTGTCGTCAGGCATGTCGGGCCTCACTTTCTGTAAGCCGCATGGTCGCGCGGACGCCTATATGTCGCGGTCACACATAACACGGATCGGCGATGCTGGTTCCATCGCGGAGCAACGCCAGTTCAGCCTAGGCCGATGAAGAGGTCGGGCCGGTGCTGTCGGTGTCGCTGCATTGGGCGCAGCGCGCGCTGGCGCCGGGACAGCCGCGGCGATGCGTGCCGGCGGGGCAGCAAAGGCCGCTGGAACTCGTCCAGCGCGGGCATTGGAAAACCTGTCCAGTGCCGCCGCAGCCTTCGCACTCCAGAACCGGTGTCCGGACCAGATAGGACTTCGTCCCCAGCCTGACGCTTGCGCCCAAAACCCACCCACCCATAT
>NZ_JAIUHE010000049.1:0-6370 GCF_020164995.1 Mesorhizobium sp. CO1-1-11 | reverse complement strand
TGTCCAAGGAAGTGGCGTGATCGACCACATCTCATCCCGAAGCCGGTAAACCGCGGCTTATGAGTTCACGGCCTAGTCCGCCGCGGGGCGACGGCGGACAAGTGCATGCGGCTTGTAGAGGCCGACAATGCGTAGCGACTGGAATAGCGCGGCCGTTGCTCTTGCGGCCAACAGCGGCTACGGCGGGGGATATTACCGCCCACCTCGCACGGCCTACGGCGTGGCCTGGGATCAATTCTATGAACAGAACTATGCGCTAATGTGGCGGTGCCGGGACAAGGCCACCGGCCGGTTCGTCGACGACTTCTATTGCAATGGGAGCCCATGATCGACAGCACTTGGCCAGGGTGGTCGGCGTCGGGGACTGCTATGGATCGATCTCGCTACGACAATCAATCCAAACAATGGCGCAAGCGGCAAGGCGCACAGCGGCGGCGGGCGCGTCTGCTGGCAGGCGCGCCGAAACGGCTGGTCCTCTGGACGGTTGCCGCAGTCGCCGCACTGACCGCGCAGTTCGTCATGCAGCGCGGCGGTGATATGCCCGATGTCAATCTATCGAACTTGATCGGCCTAAAGCCGGATTCGGATCGCTGGGGTCGCGTCCGTCATAGATGGCGACACAGCCACCATCTCCGTCGACCTGCAGGGTTCCGGCCCAGATGAGCGACCGGTCGCCCCGCCGTTCGGTCCGGCGCATAGACATAGGTGACGCCGGTGGGTCGCTCCCGTCCCATGTTCGGTACCGGGGGCGCCTCGACGCGCGCGGTCTACGATCTCATCAACGCCGCGGACAAGAGCGGGGCCGGCAGTGCCGCACCGATGCTGCAGGGATTTTACGTTGGCCGCTCCCTTACCAACCAGTTTAGCAGGTCGGACACGCGTGCTTTGGCGTCCTCTCGCGCCGGGCAGATCGCGTAGTAGCCATAGCCGCTTTCGATGATGCGCCGAAAGGGGGTGACAAGCGTGCCACTTTCCAGATCCTGTCGTGCAAGATGCATGTCGCCCATCGTGACGCCATAACCGCTTGCCGCTGCCGTCATCGCGAAATCCTGGGTGTCGAATATCTGGTTGCGCACCGCCGTCAGGTCATAGGCGCCCTCGGCCTGCAGCCACAGCGTCCAGTCGCTCTGTCGCGCATTGGAGTGCAGCAGCACGCAGTCGGCCAGGCTTTCGATCCGCGCTGGGTTGCCAAGCGAGGTGGCAAACGAGGGCGAGCACATCGGGGTCAGTTTTTCGGGCAAAAGCAATTCGACATGCATGCCCGGCCAATGGCCGTTGCCATAGAGGACCAGCAGGTCGATGTCGCCGGTCCCGAAGGTCGGGCGGGCGAACCAGGCAGTGTCGATCGTGATGTTCAGACCCGGATGGCGACCATGAAGGTCCGTCAGTCGAGGCAGAAGCCAGCGCCGGGCGAAGGTCGGCGGCATGCGCACCGTGAGCGACCGCCCCCTGGTCCGTGTTGCCTCGAAGGAGTTGCGCAGCGAGATAAGCAATCCGTTGACGATGGGAACGATCGCCTCTCCTTGCTCCGTCAGCACCACTTTGCGCGTGTGGCGCTGGAACAGGCTGCAGCCGAAGTAATACTCGAGCTGCTGTATTTGGCGGCTGATTGCGCTCTGGCTGAGATTGAGCTCGGAGGCAGCCAGCGTGAAGCTTCCGGTTTCCGCGACGACGGAAAAGGTCTGCAATGTCTGCAGCGGCGGCAACCGATTCTGTTGGAACGCCAGTTTCAAAACCATTCTCCGCGATGGACCCGTCATTAAACAGGCGTTCTCGCGTAGGTAAATAGCTCGCCTAATTACCCGAGCATGACCCGCAGTTCGGCCGCGGCGCGGCGAACCTGCACGGGTGCGGTGCCGCCGCGATGGTTGCGGCTGGCAACGGAGCCTTCCGTCGTCAGGGCATCCACCACGTCCTCCGAGATAATGGGAGCAAAAGCCTGCATGGCAGCAAGCGGCATCGCGGAAAGTGTAGCGTAACCCTGGTCTCGTGCCGCGCCCACGATCGCGGCCACCGCATGGTGGGCATCCCGGAAGGGCATGCCGGCGCGCACGAGATAATCTGCGAGGTCTGTCGCCGTCGAATAGCCTTTTTCCGCAGCCGCGCGCATGTTGGCGGCCTTGACCTTAATCGTCGGCAGCATCTGCGTCGTGACGGTAACCGCGCCACGCACATTCTCCAACGTATCGGTCAGCGGCGGCTTGGATTCCTGCTGGTCCTTGTTGAAGGCGAGAGGCTGAGATTTCATCAGGGCCACCGACGTCGTCAGGTTGCCGATAACACGCGCGGCCTTGCCACGGACAAGCTCGGCAAGATCAGGATTGCGCTTCTGCGGCATGATCGACGAGCCGGTGCAGAACTGATCGCCGAGCTCAATGAAATCGACCATTGGCGTACACCACAGGATGACCTCCTCGGCAAAGCGCGACAGGTGGCCCATGATGACTGCCCCGGCCGAGCAGATATCGACCACGTAATCGCGATCGGACACCGCGTCGAGCGAATTGCGGAAGGCGCGCGAAAAACCGAGTTCCTGCGCGCTGAAATCAGGATCAATGGGATAGCTTGTTCCCGCGAGCGCCGCGGCGCCCAGCGGTGACACGTTGAGGCGCTCGCGCGCCTGGCCAATGCGCTCGACATCGCGGCTGAACATCTCCGCATAAGCCATCAAGTGATGGCCGAACGTAACCGGTTGCGCGATCTGAAGGTGGGTGAAGCCCGGCATGATCGTAGCCGCATGGGGTTCCGCGAGATCGACGAAGGCGAGGATAAGCGCCTGCAACTCAAGGCCGAGCGCTGCGAGTTCGGCTCGTGCATAAAGGCGAATATCCGTCGCGACCTGGTCATTGCGCGAGCGGGCGGTGTGAAGCTTCTTGCCGGCGTCGCCGACCAGCGCCGTCAGGCGGCTTTCGACGTTCATGTGGACGTCCTCGAGCTCCTTCCTCCACGCAAAAGCACCGGATCCGATTTCCCCAGCGATCGTGTCGAGACCGACCTGGATGGCATCGTGGTCCGTGGGCGTCAGGACGCCTGCGCGCATTAGCATCCGGGCATGAACCTTGGAGGCGGCGACGTCATAGATGGCGATGCGCTTGTCCTGGTCGAGGCATTCGTGAAAGTCGCGAAAGTCGGTCGAGACTGCCTCCTTGAAGAGGGGCGACCATGTTGCGTTCGAAAGTGCGGACATTGTCATCTCACGGTTGGAGCAGGTTGGTGAAAGGGCGGACATCGGCGACGGCATCGATGCCGAGGATCTCATCGCGGAGCGCGGCAATGCGAGTTTCCGGCAGCACTGCGCCGGCAAGGTCGGTGTATTTGGCAATGATGCGTTCATCGCTCAGGGGATTGAGCGGTCCGCCGAGCGGATCTTCCACCTTCGCCGAGAACGCGCTCCCATCAGGGGTACGGATATGCACGGACGGCTCTTCCTCATCGCGCATCGCCTGGTCGACGCGAACCGTCACACGGTCCAGCCATTTGCCGATCGCTGGATCACGCCAGGCTTTCTCCTCGAGCTCGGCCAACGAGACCTTGCCGTAATGCAGCCGCGCCGCGACCGCATAAGGCAGGCTCATCTGCGCCTGCGCTCGCGAGGTTACATTCTTGTGGCCGCACATGCCGAACTGGAAGCCGCTCATCTCGACGGAGACCGAAGCGACATCCGAACTCGCCAGCCCGTTGTCCCCGAGCATCAAATCGATGGCGTCGATGGCTGAATGCGTGCCGCGGCACGTCGCGTGCGGTTTGATTGAGCAGCGGTTGAGCCGCCAGTTCTGGCCGAAATCGCGACTGAGCTCTTCCGGCGCCGCCCGCACGTCACCGAAGGTTCGGAAAAATCCGCCCCAAACATCGTTGAAAGCCGAAATTGGCCCGCGAAAACCGGACCGAGCGAGCCGGGCCGAAACGTAGCCGCCCTCCGCGGCACGGCCGGCGTGAAGCTTCTTGGCAGGGCCGCCATCATGGATGAAGGCCCAGGTCCCGCCCGAATAGGAGAGCGCGCAGCCTAGCGCCGAGGCTATGCCGTCTCGATCCAGCCCCAACAGTGTCGCCACGGCCGCCGCAGCGCCGAAGGTCCCGCAGGTGCCAGTAGAATGCCAGCCTTTGCCGTTGTGGGTTTCATAGCCGCCGCAGGCCTCCAGGACGCGGCGTCCCACCTCATACCCAAGCAGCACCGATTTGAGGAACAGGCGACCGTCCACCGCCCGTCCGGTCGTCTCGAGTGCTGCGATGACGGCCGGCAGGACGACGGCGCCGGAGTGGTCGCAGCCGCCGGAGTCGTCCAGTTCGAAGGCATGCGCGGACACGCCGTTGATGAAGGCGGCGGTGCGGGCGTCGGTCTTGAGCGGCAGTCCCCAGGCGCTCGCCTCTCCTATGTCGCCCTTCAACCCAAGTGCGTCGACCGCGAGCTTCGTCTCGAGGGATGTCGCGCCCGCGATCGAAACGCCCACCGTGTCCAGGATATGGAGCTTGGCTTTTCGCACCGTGTTTTCAGGAAAGTCCGAAAAGTCCGTGGCAGCGAGTTTGTCGGCAAGTGCAGTCAGAATGGTTTCAGTCATCGACGCCCTGCTCCTTGCGGTAGGCGTCGAAGACCTGGATCGGATGATCATTCGCGACGGTCGAGCCAAGCGCCTTCTGGCGCTCCGCTATCTCGGCGCCAGTCGCCAGCCACACATCGTCGAAGCTGAGGATGTGACGCAGCAGGTCCTCGACAAGCGAGATGCGCCCAGGTGTTCCGCTCCATTCCGGTCGAAGCTGGATAACGTAGCAGAGGCCGAAGCGGCGATATGCGTCGAACTCGGCGACCCAGTTGTGAAGGACGCCTTCGTAGTCGGGTATCCGGCCCTGCCCCTTCGGAAAGGCGGGCGCGAAATTGAACTGGAAATAGGGCCGGTCTTCCAGCTCGATGTGAACCGGAATTGCCACAAGGCCGGACGGATGAGTGTAGGGCACGTCGTCGCCATTGAGGCTGGCCGACCAACTGTAGCCCGCTTCCATCAGAAGTCTGTCGAACCCTGGGGGCCAATTGCCCTGCGGCAGGCGAAACCCGGTTGTGTGCCTCCCCGCCAGCGTTTCCAGTGCGTCCCTCGAGCGCTTGAGGCTGTCGAGCGACCGGGCAGGCGTGAGCGCATCGTAGCGATCGAAGGCAAGACCGCTGCTTGCGATCTCGTGCCCCGCATAGGCGATCCGACGCACCAGGTCGCCATGGCGATCCGCCGTTTGGGCGTCCAGGAACCAGCTTGCCTTGACGCTCGATGTGGCGAATGTCCGGCAAAGCCGTTCGACGCCACGGGTTGCGCCGAATTGCCAGACCGACAGGCTCTTCGATCTGTTGGCAAGATCGGGAGCGGCGGCTATCGCGTCGGCTCCGTCGTCGAACGGCACCGCGATCATCACGGCGCAGTTTTTGCCCTTGGGCCAGATTGTAGGCTGTGGCGTGGTCATGGCGTCGGCTTTCGATTGTCGGCCTCGGACCAGCGTTCGATCCACCAATGGGCAATGTCGCCGAGACGGGCCGTCCAGACGCTGTCGCCTTTGCTGGCGATCACCTTGAACAGGCCTTCGAGAATGGAAAGACGCCCTGGCTTGGCGCATACCTTCGGATGCAGGATCGTCGTCCAGCACAGCCCTTCGCGGTGATAGCCTTCGAACTCCGCGCACCAGTTGCGCTCCACGACGCGATAGTCTGCAATCCGGTCAAGCCCGACGGGGAAATCCGGCGTCTCCGTGTAGGCAAGCGCGGTGTAGTCGTCGATGTCCCAGCGCGCCGGGACTTCAACGAGCCCGGGACCCTCATCGGAAGGATGGAAGTAGGGGCGGTCGTCGCCGCGCATGGAACTCGAGTAGATGACGCCGAAATCCTGGAGAAGCGCCACCGTTTCGTGGCTCCAATCGCCCGATGGTGTTCTGAACCCGATAGGGGTCACGCCGAGCCGGTCGCGAAAAATCCGGCGCGACCGCGCCATCACGTCCAGTTGCTGCTCCGCCGTGAGGTCAATGAACACCTCGTGGCGGTGACCGTGATAGCCAACTTCGTGCCCGCCGGCCACGATGCGCTCGCACCGGTCGGTCCAGTGCTCCACAACCCAGGTTGGGATAAAGAAGGTGGCCCTGAGGTCATAGGCCGCGAGCAGGTCGAGTAATCTCGGCAGCGCGCGCCATGGGCCATAGGCGCCCTGCGTGAAATAGCGCGGGTTGCAAAGCAGCGATCCGTCGAGCATCGCGTCTCCCGTCGGCCCATCGACGTCGAAAGCGAGACCGACTGCGGATTGTCTTCCGGCTGGCCAAAGCGAACCGATGATAAGAGGCGACTGCGGCATGGCGTGGTCATTCTGTTTGGGGATTCATCCGCGCCCCGCCCCCCCCGGCGGGG
>NZ_JAIUHE010000048.1:0-7066 GCF_020164995.1 Mesorhizobium sp. CO1-1-11 | reverse complement strand
CCCTTCGCGGGGCGGGGGCGACGGGCGGGATCCGCTTTGACTTCCGCAAGGCGTTGCCGAACATAGGAGACCAAGGGACGAGCTCCAACAAAGGACCCGATTTGCCTTGGTCATCGAACATTTGTCAACGGTGCAGAAAGCCCGCCTGGACGGCGAGCTTTCCGAGCTGCCGGAGGCCAGGAGAGTGCGGCCAAAGCCTCACGGCCGGCGTCTCGGTGCGACGGCGGCATTTCCATACGACCGCATGACGGTAGAGCGGTTTAGAAAGACCTTTCCTCGCGCCCGCTGGAACGACGATCTGAAGGCGTGGTTCGTCCCAGGCAAAACTGCGGCGCGGCGTCGATCGATGGCTCGAACGAGAGCGTTCTCAGACGGAAACCCATGGCGATCTCAAATGCCGGGACGCCTTTGCCTTTGATCCCCCCTTTCCAAGTATCTTCGTCGGCTTGATGACCATTTGGAAGTGGTGACGCCCTATCCACGCGTCGTCGTTGATGAGATGCGCGAGGTGCCATTTGCCTCCTGGAATGCCGATCGCCGTGTATGGACGGTCCCCTACCGGTCCTATGAAGCCCTGCGCCGGCGCTGGAGCCGGATCGAGGAGGCGGCTAGGCGTGATTGTTGAGTCCCCGTTCGATCTGTCGTGCTGAGGCGAAAATGTCATCAAAGCTGGGCGATGCGTATTTCCGCGCCCGTCTGCTCACGTGCGGACGCTACCCGTGGCCTTTCGTTCTAGCAAGGGCACCGCAAACACCGAAGACAATGAACCCCACCCGCTGCCGCAAGGTGGCGGGCTTTTTGCTATGCTCTGGAACAGTCCGATCCAATGCAAGTTGGGGCCAACGCAGCGCACTCCCCACGTTCCTTCGCGCTGCTGCCCAAGGGAAAACTTGGTCGGCCCGCGCTTTTCTGCCGAGGGGCGCGGGCCAAACCCCGCAGCCCGCTGACATTCGGACTTGCGCTTGCGAGTCCCTGCGATAGGCCGTATCCATTTGCGGCGAGGGGTATCTGAGGACCTGGTAGTGCTCCCGCTTGGGACGGGGGGACTGCAATGGGGGATTTGCGCTCAAGGGCTGAAGTCTCGACGTTCGATTGCAACATTATGCGCGATGCCTTCCGCGTCATGGTGCGTGAGGAACATATCCCTGAAGGCGAGTGGCAGGAATTCGCTGCTCAGCTATTTCGTGATTATACCGGCTACGAAGAGATCGAACCGCGCTTGCTGGAATGGATCACGCGCAAGTAGGGCGTTATCCACCGCTGGTACCAGTGAAATTGCATTTAAATTGGCGCGCCAGGATCGCGTGGTAGCTGCTGGTTAAGGAGCGTGGCTAGTGCCGTTGTGATCTGCGCGACGGCAAATGGCTTTGAAATCATGATGCTGTTTGGAACGCCCCGTTTAGCCCAATGCAAGGCACTGTCACCGCTGACGTAGACAACTGGCATGGCTGGTGCGGCCTGGCGCAAATATTTGGCGAGTTCCCATCCACATTTCCCGGCCCCCAAACGAATGTCGGTGACTAGGGCACGAATATTCGATGGGTCTGTGTCAAACACCTCGATCGCAATTTCTGCGCTTTTCGCGCGCACGACCTCGAACCCAGCGTCTTCTAACCCCGATTCGATTTCCATTAGAATTAGCGGGTGATCTTCTACGACCAAAATCACGACTGTTACACCGGCCCCCTCAATGGACGGCATCTTGCGATGTAAGAGAAAATTAGTCCATGCTAATAGCCTTCCCTTTGAGGTTGGCTATCCACCCCCATAGGGCGTATGGTGACATCGTCGCCCGCGAGATTTGCCGGCATCGGACGTTTGGAAGTGAACATCATGCTTTCGCCCTAGCAGGGAGATGGAAGCATGGATCCCGTCAAAGATTATCTTCGTGACATCGTTTGCCACTATGGACCGCCTTGTCCATTCAGGACCGGATATTGGAGCGAATCAGGAAGCGGGCGGCCGACAGGGCAAGAGGAGCAGCTGCTTGAAAGTTTACTCGAAAACCTGAAATCCGCGCAGGATGCCCTCCGGCGGCAGGAGGATAAGTGGAACCTATCAATCAGCATTCTCGTTACCTCCGGCCGCCGCTGCGCAGCAGCCGCAAGACCGCCCATCAAATGTTGAGTGTGTTACGAGCGCGCCGTATAGGTCGATGCGGATTCGGGCTCGCCCCTCTCACTGATAACCGCACGCGCAGCCTCGGCAACATCCTCCTTTTTGGAATTGCGAATCGCCTTGCGCTAACCTGTGATAGTGCCTGTTTGTTCTGTTCAGAAGATGCCACAGAAGTCACAGGCTCCCCGGAGGCAAAGGCGTTCCACTGATCGATGCGGCGCAACAGACTGATTGAAGCTTGATGGCGAGGGGTGATCTGGCTGATCCAATGAGACTTCCTGTGTCAACCTTTAGGGATATGCAGGCGTGCGGCGGGGTGTTTGTTGGGGTCGCCGGAGGGCGGCAGCAGGCGGCTGGCTTACCTGCAACCAGACGCATAATTGTCTAGGCGGACGGAGAATGTCCTAACTCGTACGAGCCAGCATCGCCTGCAAAGCGCGCCGCATGCTCACGCTGGATATGCTGAAAAATCCCCCGTAGGGCTGACTAAGGTCTGCGATAACGAACATAACGCTGCTGAGTGAGATCGCGCTTAGAAGCATGAGGGTCCATGTCAGTTTCGTTCGTGGAGCGATGAGACCGTGGCAGGCGAAAATAATCATGAGCCACACGATCAGAATTCCGTAGAAGGGTTGCAGCAATTCACTGCGTGCCGCCTCGATCACGCCGAGACGGGCCGTAGAGACGCTATCATATCGCGCACGGCACATCGCTGCGATCGCCGTTTGTTGCGGACCGGCCGGCAAGAGTTCGTTCACCTCGAGACCGATCTTGTTCATCAGCTCTTCAAGTTCCGGTGTGGCGCCCACAACAGGCATACGCGACGTGTCAGGGTAGGAAACACCGGTGGGCCGAGCTTCGTTAGGCCAAGTGCTCGCAATAACGGCAGCGGTGTAACCTGCTAGGTCGACGCGAATGCGGGCGGCGTCAGTTCCGTAGTCATGTAGGCACGCATCCATGAGGTCAAGCTGCAGGGCATATTGCTGCCGGTCCAGAGCCGAATTGTCGTAGGCCTGCTTCACCGACGCGGTGAGAAGACCGAGAACAACTGCGGCAAAGGTTGCAAGCAAACCAACGGTCAACTGCATCAGCAGCGTGGCTTCGGGGGTCTGGTGCTGCGCGGGAAGCCAGCCCCGAATAAGTACGCCCAAGCCTGCGCCAATGCATAGCAGCAGAAAGACCACTATTGCTGACAAGACCTCGACCAAGTGCCGCCCTCCTTCGACTGTCCAATCCTGCCCGCGACCGCCGCGCCTTCGTGTTTGCCGTGCGTACCTTTCATTCTGCCACAGGACCTGAAGGTGAAATAGCCGGCCCAGGATCCTGCGTACGTGAGGGCGAAGTCGTCGAGCATATGACATGTCGAGCCGCCATCTCGCGCCGGACCTGGTTTCGGCATTGTCGCGAGGACTGGAACCAGCGGGCATTCGCCTGGAATGGAAAGCCGCGCCGGTCAGCCCCGCCGGGCTAATAATCACCTTAGACTTCCCGCACCTCGCGCTGATCGCGCTCAGAGTTTCAGGCTCGTGCGAATGACGGTGACCGCACCGATGCGGCCGATATCTTGCCAGTTCGTGGTCGTCGATGTGTTTCGACGATGTCGGCTGCGAGTTGGGAGGTCAGGCCGCCGACGAGCCAGCGCGAATGCCGCATCCAGATGGCGCGCGCCGTGCTGGTTCTCGGGGCGGGTTCCTGCCTGGAACACGGAGCCGGCGAATTCTGCATGGTGCCTGCGGCGATGAGCCGATGATCGGAACGAACAGCTCCGTCAATTCCTGGAGCCACTCAGCAATCATCGCTGAGCTCTGCCCGGCCGGACGATGCACCGGAAGCCGAGATGGGAGATCGAAGTGTCCACCGGCTGAGCCATCCGCGCGGCCGGACGGTCGCGCCGGCGCGCGCACATGCGAGCCGCCCCTGGTGATGTTGCGCGGGATTTCACATTCGGCTGGCGGGGATCATAGCTCGCTTCACGCGCGGCACCGCGCGGGTTTTCGGCCGAGCAGCACGGGGTCAGGCGCCAGGAAGAAAACTGCCTACGCTCACGGAGATGAAGGACGGGAACCGGACCTTTGGTGACGTTGCTCGGACGAGGACCAAATGAGTACTCGCGTCAATCTCGAGACAGGAGCTGAGCGTCTGGAAGACACCCGCCGGCCACGGCGACCGCCAGAAGCCTTGCGGATGACAGAGACCGATGTCGCAGTTCCTAAGCCGCCTCGGCAGCGACGTTCACGGCTGACACTGCGAGCTGCGTCAGGGTTTCGTCGGTTTCCTTCTCCTCGCCCAAGGTTAGCTCCAGCAGCTGAACCGCTTCGTCCATGCCGAGTTCGCTAGCCCAGGTCCGCAGCGTACCGTAGCGGGAGATTTCATAGTGTTCCACGGCCTGGGCCGCAGCAAGGAGACCAGCATCCAGAGCCGGAGAACCCTTGTACTCGTCCATGATCTCGGTGCCTTCTTCAGTGATTCCCATGATGGCGGCACAAGTCTTGCCCTGCGGTTTCTTGCCGAGAGCGCCGAATATTTTTTCCAGTCGCGCTACGTGCTCCTGGGTCTGGCCGCGGTGCTTTTCGAAGGCTGCCTTAAGGTCAGGGCTTTGTGCCGCCTTGGCCATCTTGGGAAGTGTTGCCAGGATCTTCTTCTCGGCGAAATAGATGTCCTTCAAAGTGTCGACGAAGAGTTCGTTCAGGCCTTTCGTTGAGGCCCTTTTGGCGGTTGCCATGACTGTCTCCCTTTTTTCACTCACAAACGGGGCGGACGAGAAACAAAATTGCGCCAATGCAGTTCCATCGGGATTAGACTGGCATGCCGAACGGCTCTTGCCGGCGGTGCATGCAGATGCAAAATCACCGCCGAATTCCGACAAGCCATCGCCACTGCCGGCACACCGTCTTTGTCACCAGCTCGATCAATCATCGCCACACATCGACTCCTTATCCATCCAGCAGGACGACTGACCGACTTTCGATCCGGCTCCACGCGCCTACAGAAAGGAGCCTGGTTAACCCTGTCGAATCTAGATGCGCTTGGCCTTCAGCCGGCGTATGACAAATTAGCGGGAGGGCATCTGGGAGGAGCCCATTATGTTTGAGGTGCGAAGTTTTATCGCCAAGCTGGTGAAACGCGAGCGGATAGCTGCCAAGCAGCGAGCGATGCAGCCGATAGCGAACACAATCGCCGATCGGCCTGTTCACAACAGACCCCGGCCAGTCAGGAACAGACCGTCTCCGCCGCAACATCACGCCGCCAGCAACATGTAGGCTGCCAGACGCCCTGGGCCGCGCCTTTTGCCGGCTGCGGCCCTCTCCGTACCCATTTGGATGACCGGAGGCCGGGCTCGGTGGCAGCCCTTGAGGGACCGTTGGGGAGCAATATTGTGCTATCGCGAATGCTTTGAGGTTATCCTCGCGAAGCTGGTGCGAACCTGTTACCCTAGCAGATGCATATCCCGCACGCTAAGCACGAACGTGGCCCCTTTCTTCGTCGCCGTCGGCGCATCGGGATCAGATGGCCTCAGCGACATCAAAGACCTTCTTAGCAACCTGCCCAAGGACCTGCAGGCCATCGAGGGCGCTGGACACATACATCGCGGGCAGACCGTCGACATCCTCTTCAATTCTGTGGCCGTTCACGCCAAGACGTGCGCAATCGGCATCGTGTTATCGGGCTCGCTGAGTGATGGCTCACGTGGACTTGCCGCAATAGCCCACGCCAGCGGCGCAACGAAGGTCCTCACCGAGGCCGGCGAGATCAAAGCCGGGATGCCGATGAAAGCGGCAATGTATGATAGGCCGCTCGACTTCACCGGTTCTGCCGATCAGATCGCCGGTGAGGTCATCCGAAGAGTGCGGCGAGCTCAGCCCCAGCCACTACTCGTTTAATTGAAAGCGAGGGGCAACTGAACATAACATTCTCGTTTGGTCCGACGGTCGGCAGCTCGCGTGCTGGTCAGGTCCCGATACCCAGCCAGCCCCGCTTCCCTGCCGGTGAAGCAGGCCCACACGGTCGGCAAAGGTGGCAAGCGCTTTCGTTGGAACCTAAACGCCCATAACCGGTTGGGCGCTTGATGGCAGTGGCCCCTCCAGGCTCGCCGCTGGTTGAGGTCCGGCCTCAACTGCCCGCGCTTCTGCCGAGGGCGCGGGCTATCACTTAGGCCCAGAAAATGCGACGCAAGGTAGACAAATTAAGGCACGAACGGACTGACCGCGAATTTCGAGCCGTCATCGATGCGGAGCGCAGAGCCGTGAAGAGAAGACGGCTCGTCTAAAGGCCGATCGGCTGGGGCAGCGTTCCGTCCCGCATGCAAATGTCGAGCCGAAGAACTTACGCTAGTCCGTGCAGCATGGGTAGGCTGCGGGCTTTTTTGCTACCGCCAAGAACCGATTCTATCGGCCCAAGGTCATTGCCTGGCGCCCATTGACACCTCCCAGGCCGGGAGGCGCCGAAGAGTTGTTCAGACAGCTTCGGGGCGCCCTCCGGACCACCAAGAGCAACACATAAGACGCCGGTCGGCTTTGCCCAGGCCTTCCAAAAAGGTGATACCTATTGTGATACCTATTGTGATACAAATTCGCGTCAGGTACACAAAAGGAAGAATAAAAACAATAGCTTATCCATCGGATCGATCCCAGCCAACGGTACCACTAGCACTCTCCCCATAACCGGTCGAAACTATTGGAGAAGGTTTTTCCAATAGCGGGTCCTTTCCTGATTGCATCGCCTTCGATGCTGCGCCCCTTGCTCTCGCGCACCGCAACTTTCGCGGTGTTCCGGCGCATCAGTAAGTGATGGCTCGACCCGCAAAACCACGCCCCGCTCTTAAACAGTCGGCTGCGGCCCGGGCCTCGCGAACCCGACCCGTCAGCTGTAGAAATCCTGGTACCACTCGACGAACCGCCCCACCCCCTCGGTGACGGAGGTGCGGGGGCGATAGCCGACCGCCGCCTGC
>NZ_JAIUHE010000047.1:0-8483 GCF_020164995.1 Mesorhizobium sp. CO1-1-11 | reverse complement strand
GTCGAGCTTCGCTCGCCACCTCTCCCCCGATCGACGGGGGAGAGGAAAGGCGCGAGCTTAACCAGGCTGGCTCCCTTCCTCTCCCTCCGGAGGGGGGAGAGGTGGCTCGGCGAAGCCGAGACGGAGTGGGGGAAGCCGCTCGTCAGTCGCGCAGCCGCCTCGAGATCGGTTAATCCTGCCGGTGTCCGAAATGCCTGGCTGCCACCTCGACATGCGTATGCCCGACATGGGCCACGAAGCGCTCGGTCTCGCCGACATCGTCGGCCGCCTCGTTCGGCCACCAAATGCCGCCGACGACGATGCCTTCCGACACCAGCCGCTGGTCGGCGACCAGCGAGGCGCCGACGGCATCGACGAAGGTGAAGCGGCCTGACCGCTGCCGCAGCACGGCGACGTCGCCGGCGGTCCCGATCGTCAGCGTGCCGAGGTCGGGCCGCGCGATCGCCCGCGCCGGCGCCTGCGTCGCGGCGCGCAGAACCTCGACCAGCGGCATGCCGAGGGCCATTAGCTTCGACATGCAGACCAGTATGTCGAAGGCCGGCCCGTCGACGCAGTAGAGGTGCACGTCGCTCGAGATGACGTCGGGCGCCAGCCCTTCGGCCAGCATGGCGCGGGCGACCTCGAAGTCGAACGAACCCATGCCATGGCCGAGATCGAAGATGACGCCGCGCTCGCGCGCCAGCCGCATGTCGGGCCGCACCGTGCCGGAGGCGAACACCGGCGCATTGGGGAAGGGCCGGAAGCAGTGGGTGAGGATGTCGCCCCGGCGCAGGCGCGGCAGCACTTCGGAGCGGCCGGGCGGCGGCTCGTCTATATGCGCCATCAGCGGCAGGCCGGCCTTGTCGGCGGCCTCCAGCGCCAAGTCGACCGGCGCGATGCCGCTTGTGCCGCCGGCATGCTTGCCGGAGCGAACCTTGACGCCGACGACGACGTCGGCGTGCTCGCGCACCGCCGCCACCACCTCGCGCGGCTCGCAGAGACGGAGATCGCTGCATTCGCCGACCGACACCGTCTGCGAGAAGCCGAAAATGCCGGCAAAGGAAATGTTGACATAGGCCAGGATGCGCACCTTCGAACGCTCCATGACATGGCGGCGGAAGCCGAGGAAATTGCCCGCGCCCGCGCTGCCGGCGTCGATGAAGGTGGTGGTGCCGCTCTTGGCGGCGAGCCTGTCGGCGTCGACACCGAGCGAAGTGCCGCCCCAATAGACATGGCTGTGCAGGTCGACCAGGCCGGGTGCCACGATGCAACCGGTGGCGTCCACCACCTGGGCGGCGCTGGTCGCGGGGATGTCGGCCTCGATCGCGGCGACGCGGCCATTGGCAATGGCGACATCGCGCGGCGAATCGATGCCGGCCGCCGGGTCGATCAGCCGTCCGCCCTTCACGAGGAGGTCGAATTGCATTGTTGGAACCTCCGATTGCCCGAATTGCCGTCTCAGGCCGGTCTGTAGGCGACGGCCTCGACTTCGATCTTGATGTCGATCATCAGCCGCGATTCGACCGTGGTGCGGGCCGGCGGATTTTTCGGAAAATGCCTTGCATAGACAGCGTTGAAGGCGCCGAAGTCGCGCGCGTCCTCGAGCCAGACGGTGGTCTTGACCACATCGTCCATCGAGCAGCCGGCGAGCGCCAGCGCGGCCTTCACATTGGCAAGCACCTGCTCGGTCTGCTCCGTGATGCCGCCCTTGACCACGATGCCGTCGCCGCCGACGGGAACCTGGCCCGAGACAAAGACGAAATCGCCGGCCCGCACGGCCGGCGACAGCGGCACGTGGGATGTTCCGAAAGTCTGCTTGGGCAAGGGACGGCCTCCTCCGATGACATGGCCGGACACCGAGGTGGCGCCCGCTTTGCGACGAGGTTTACCGCGATCGCGGCAATCCCGATAGAGGCCCTTGTTGGAAAGCAACATTGTTCGAAATCCGTGTTGCTTTATTACAGAAGCGCTTGCATCGTGCGCGTTTGCCGGACGGGCTCGACGCCACGACGGACAGACGCCCTCGCTAAACCGGAGACCCCGAGAATGACTTTCGACAAGAACCCGTTCCCTTCCGGCGACGCCGACCGTCACGCGCTGTGGGAGATGCTGGTGCGGCGCGACATCGACGCCTTCATCGGCCAGGATTGGGCCATGGTCGAGTACGATTTCATCGCCGAAAGCTTCTTCGGCATGCATGCGCATTTCCTGGCCAATGCCGATGCCTGGCGGCTGCAATTCCCGCGGCTGGAGATTTACCGCGACGAGTGGCTGCGCCAGGCCAAGGAAACGGCGGCGACCAAATTCGCCGAGCCGCTGCGCGAGGCGCTGTTTCGCGTTACCAATCTGCGCGACATCGATGTCGACGGCGACCGCGCCGTGCTGCACAAGAAGTTCGACGGCAGCGTCGCCAAGGCGGATGGCAGCGTCGACAGGCTGAAATGGCAGACACTGTATTTCTGCCGAAAGGTCGGCGCGAGCTGGAAGATAGCCGGCTTCGTCGGCTACATGCCTTATCCGCTGGGAAGCTAGTTCGATTTCCATGAATGGCCATCGACAGTCGCGATGGCCGATCAGCCGCGCCAATTCCCGTGGCGAGCTGCTCAGTACAGCGTGATGAAGGCCGGGAACAGCACGCCTGTCTCCCTGAAATACTCGATCAGCTCGATGGCGGGGAAGATGGCGAGGAAATAGAGCCCGTCGAAAAAGGTGCGCCTCAGCGCCCGGGTCGAGAACCGCAGCTCGTCATTGTCGTGGTAGAGCAGCGGGTTTGGCCAGAACCGGGGTGTCGCCTTGATGTAGGCGCTGTAGGCCGGGCCGAACTTGCCCAGGAGATATTCGGCCTCCCTGCGCGCCGTGACACGGAAGATCAGGAAGCTGGCGACGCCAAGCGCGGCGGCGGCCACCAGCGAGCCGTAGAGCAGGCCGATGCCGACCGCGCCGACCGTCGAGAAGAAGTAGAGCGGGTTCTGGCTCATCGAGAATGGTCCCGTCGAGACCAGCTCTTCATTCTTCTTGCCGCCGACATAGAGGATGCTCCACAGCCGGCCGGCGACGCAGGCGAGCACCAGGCAGAAGCCGAAGAATTCGAGCGTTTCGTGGCCGTTCGAGCCTTCGCTGAGCGCCGGCTTGGTCAGGAACAAGAGCAGCACCGCCAGCGCCGCCGCGACGCGGATGAATATCAGCCGCTTGCGCTGGTCGAAAGCCTGTGAAACCGGCTTGAGGGAAGCGTAGGTCATTTTCGCGTTTTCCTGGGCACTCTGGTGCAGGCCCGGCCACTGGGGCACGCCATTGATGGCGGATACAAGGCGCTCATCCTCTATCAGCGCATCGCGAGGCATTCGTAAAGGCCTTTTGGGCCAGCCACCGCCATCCTTACGAATTTGTATGGCGCCGGACAGGCTGGCGAGAACTCAAATCCCTATCGTTGGATGCCGGTTCGCCATTTAGGGGCCGGCTCCGATTAAACAGAGACAGGAACGGTTTCATGAGAAGAATTGCACTGGCCGCCGCACTGGCCACCCTCGCGCTCTGCGGATCGCTTTCCTCCGTTTTCGCGGCCACCGCGCCTTGCGAGGAGACGTTGAAGGCCCTTCGCGCCGCCGAAGCGACAGCCAAGCTGAGCCCCGCCGACAAGACCAAGGTCTCGGAACTGGAGACCAAGGGCATCGAGCGCTGCAATGCCGACGACGACAAGCGCGCCGACGACTTCTTCGCCCAGGCCATGAAGGTCATGGGCAAGTAACCCGACGCCGCCATCGAGGACATCAGCCATGCTCGCACCCCACACACACCCCACACCGAGCCAAAACAGGGTGCCGGACGTCACCCTCGACTTCTGGCTGGTCAAGCTGATGGCGGTGACCATGGGCGAGACGGCGGCGGACTATCTCGCCGTCAACCTCGGCCTCGGCTTGACTGTCACCTCGCTGATCATGACCGGCGTGCTGGTCGTCGCCCTCGCTCTGCAGTTCGCGCACAAACGCTACGTGCCGTGGGCCTACTGGCTGGCGGTGGTGCTGATCAGCGTCGTCGGCACGTTGATCACGGACAACCTCGTCGACAATTTCGGCGTGCGCCTGCAGACCACGACGATCGCCTTTTCCGTTGTGCTCGCGGCGACATTCGCGGTCTGGTACGCAAGCGAGCGGACGCTTTCGATCCACACCATCTTCACGACCAGGCGCGAGATCTTCTACTGGCTGGCGATCCTCTTCACCTTCTCGCTGGGCACCGCCGCCGGCGATCTGGTCGCCGAGACCTTCGACATGGGCTACCTGACCACGGGCCTGCTGTTCGGCGGCGTCATCGCGCTTATCGCGCTCGCCTATTACCTGTTCCACCTGGACGCCATCCTGGCGTTCTGGCTGGCCTATATCCTGACGCGTCCGCTGGGCGCCTCCTTCGGCGATTGGCTGTCGCAGCCAGCCGAATATGGCGGCCTCGGTTTCGGCACCATTTTCACCAGCCTGATCTTCCTCGGCTGCATCATTGCGCTCGTTCTCTACATGACGCTCAGGAATAATGCCGATGAGATGGACGACATGCTGCTGGACTCGGAGTGAACCGCGGTCGGACGCCGCAAGGCCTGGCCAGTTGGCGACGATCCTAGGAACGGACCCGAGCCGGTGATAGCCTGTCGCCGATACCGGCAGCCAGGGAACAGCGATGCGGCTACTTCTCGTCGAGGACGACCACAGGACGGCGGACTATATCGTGCGCGGCCTGACCGAGGCCGGCCATGTCTGCGACCTCCTGCGCAATGGTCATGACGGGCTTTTCGCCGCGACCGGCGGCGGCTACGACGTGATCGTCGCCGACCGGATGATCCCGGGCCTCGATGGCCTGTCGATGGTCAAGGCCGTCCGCGCCGCCGGCGTGCGCACGCCGGCGATCTTCCTCACCTCCGTCGGCGGCATCGACGACCGCGTCGAGGGGCTCGAGGCCGGCGGCGACGACTATCTGGTCAAGCCCTTCGCCTTTTCCGAGCTGCTTGCCCGCATCAACGCGCTCGGCCGGCGGCCGGCCGCGCAGGAACAGAAGACCGTTCTGCGGGTCGCCGACCTCGAAATGGACCTGATCATGCGGCGCGTCGTCAGGCAGGGCCAGCCGATCGACCTGCAGCCGAGGGAGTTCAGCCTGCTCGAGGTGCTGATGCGCGGCGAGGGCCGCGTCATCACCCGCACCATGCTGCTGGAGCGGGTCTGGGATTTCCACTTCGACCCTAAGACCAGCGTCGTCGAAACCCATATCAGCCGCTTGCGGACCAAGGTCGACAAGCCGTTCGGTACCCAGCTCATCCACACCATCCGCAACACCGGCTACAGCCTGCACGCGCCGCTCTCCCAGTGATCGCGACCTTCCCATGACGGCGACTTTCCGATGACCGTGACCCGGACCCGCCTGCTGCGCAGCACGCCATTCCGGCTTGCCCTGACGTTCGCCTTCCTGTTCATGCTGGCCTTCGTGCTGGCGGGCGCCATCGTCTACCAGATGATGAGCGCCGACCTTGCCGAGCAGCTCGACGACACCATCAGCGAGACCTATGCCGTCATCGCCGCGACCTATGCCGACAAGGATCTCAGGGAGTTGGTGGAGACCGTCGAAAACCACTCCGCGCGCAGCCCTGGGAAGGAGCAGCTCTTTTCGCTGACCGACGCCGTCGGCAACCGTATTGCGGGCAACTTCACCGCGGCGGGGCTTCCCGACGGTTTCTCGATGTTCGGCGCCGAAATGCCGGGCCTGCCGCCGGACACCGAATACCGGGCCTATTCCGGTCCGGTCGGCGCCAACACTTTGACCATCGCCTTCAGCCTCTCCGAGACCGAGGAGCTGGAAACGATCATGCTGATGAGCTTCGGCTGGGCGACGCTGATCATCACCGGCCTGGCCGTCGCCGGCGGCGCCCTGCTCGCCTCGCGTGTCCAGCGCCGTCTCGACGGCATTGCCGCCACGATGGTCGACGTTTCGCATGGCCGCCTCGACACCCGCATCCCGCTGACCGGCAAGGACGACGACATCGACATCGTCTCCGGCCAGGTCAACGCCGCGCTCGACCGGCTGGCGGCGCTGGTCGAAGGCATGAAGCAGGTCAGCGCCGACATCGCGCATGATTTGAAGACGCCGCTCAACCGCCTGCAGATGATCCTGGAGAGCGCCGCCGACAAGGCCGCACGGCGCCAGGACGTCTCCGACGATCTGGCCGACGCGCGCGCCGAGGGCCACCAGATCAACGAGACCTTCGACGCGCTGCTGCGCATCGCCCAGATCGAGGCCGGCGCGCGCAAGGCGCGCTTCACCGATGTCGCTCTCGGCGAGGTCCTCGAGACGATCGCCGATATCTACGCCGACGTGGCCGAGGACGACGGGAAGGTGCTGTCGTCAGAGGAACTGAGCGACACGGCGGACCGCATTCATGGCGACCGTGAGCTGTTGACGCAGATGTTCGCCAATCTGGTCGAGAACGCGCTGCGCCATTGCCCTCCCGGCACATCCATCCAACTCTCGGTGACGCGCCGGGACGGCCGCGTGCTTGCCGGCGTCGCCGACAATGGCCCCGGCATTCCCGCCGGCGAGCGCGAAAAAGTGTTCCAGCGTCTCTACCGGCTGGACCACAGCCGCTCGACCCCCGGCAGCGGCCTCGGCCTCAGCCTTGTCCGTGCCATCGCCGAGCTGCACGGCGCGACCATTGCGCTCGAGGACTGCCGGCCCGGTCTAGCCGTGGTGGTGAGCTTTCCCCTGGCGAGGGGTTAGCCGGCAAAATTGCCTGGGCTGGCAAATACCAGATTGAGGATCCAATTCACCTGTCGATCCGTGTCGACAAAATAATCGACGACGATGTCCGCTCCACCCCCTCCATGGCGCCGATCTGGTCGAGCAGCGTGTCGAGGTCGCGGATCGATGGTGCGTCGACGATGACGATCATGTCGAAATTGCCGCTGACGGAGTGCAGCGTCCTGACCGGCGGCAGCGCCTGCAGGCTGCGCACCACCTTGTCGGCGAGCTTCGGCGTGACGGTGAGCAGCACATGCGCCCTGACCAGCCCCTGCTCATAGTCCGGCGCCAGCCGGACGCCATAGCCGGTGATGATGCCGCGCTGCTCCAGCCGCTCGATCCGGCTTTGCACCGTCGTGCGCGACACGCCGAGCCGACGCGCCAGGTCCGCCGTCGAGGCGCGTGCGTTGGCGCGCAGCAGCGAGAGCAGGGCTTGTTCGGCATCACTGAGCATTTCGACGAAGCCTTTCGGCAGATCGATAAAAGATAGGGTTCACTTTGCAGAATTCCACGCTTCCTTTCGACAGGCAAGCTGCGATGGTTTTGGGAAACGCAGATCGCAGGGGAATTTGAACATGAACAAGATCATTATCGTCGGGGCCGGCAAGATCGGCTCGACCATCGCCGAAATGCTTGCCGCGACGGGCGACTATCAGGTCACTCTCCTCGACCGCTCGGCGGCGCAGCTCGCCGCGGCGGAAGTCCCCGCCGGCGTCGAGACGCTGGAACTCGACATCGCGGCGCCCGGTGCGCTTGAAGCCGCGCTCGCCGGCAAGTTCGCGGTGCTAAGCGCCGCCCCCTTCCACCTCACCACGCGCATCGCCGAGGCGGCGGCCAGCGCCGGCGTGCATTATCTCGATCTCACCGAGGATGTCGTCTCAACCCGGCGCGTCAAGGAACTGGCCCGCTCCGCCAAGAGCGCCTTCATCCCGCAATGCGGGCTGGCGCCCGGCTTCATCTCGATCGTCGCCAACGACCTCGCCAGCCGCTTCGACACGCTGGAGAGCGTGCGCATGCGCGTCGGCGCGCTGCCGCAATACCCGTCCAACGCGCTGAACTACAATCTGACCTGGAGCACCGACGGCGTCATCAACGAATATTGCGAGCCTTGCGAGGCGATCGTCGAGGGCGAGCTGGTCGAAGTGCCGCCGCTGGAGGAGCGCGAGGAGTTTTCGCTCGACGGCGTCACCTACGAGGCGTTCAACACCTCCGGTGGACTGGGCACCTTGGCCGAGACGCTGAAGGGCAAGGTACGCACGCTGAACTACCGCACCATCCGTTATCCCGGCCACGCCGCGATCATGAAGGCGCTGCTCAACGACCTTGGGCTGCGCCACCGCCGCGACGTGCTGAAGGATATTTTCGAAAGCGCCCTGCCGGCGACGCTGCAGGACGTGGTCATCGTCTTCGTCACCGTCTCGGGCCGCAGGAACGGCCGCCTGCTGCAGGAGACCTACGCCAACAAGATCTATTCCCGGCGCATCGGCCAGACGGTCCGCAGCGCCATCCAGATCACCACCGCGTCGGGCATCTGCGCCGTGCTCGACATGCTGGCTGACGGATCGCTGCCGGCGACCGGCTTCGTCAAGCAGGAGGAAATCGCGCTCGATGCCTTCCTCGCCAACCGCTTCGGCCGCGCCTATGCCCAGCATGAAATGGTAAGCCGGCTGGCGGGGTGAGCGACGGCGCCTTTCCTCTCCCCCGTCGACCGGGGGAGAGGTGTCGAGCGA
>NZ_JAIUHE010000046.1:0-9595 GCF_020164995.1 Mesorhizobium sp. CO1-1-11 | reverse complement strand
TGCTCTCCTTGCAAAGGGCCGAAAGTGTAACCCATCTATCCGGAATGAACTGTCACCCATCTCTCGGGAAGGGCATAACCCATCTATCCGGAATGAACTGTCACCCATCTCTCGGGAAGGGCAGACTCCATTCGAGGCCGAAGCGCGCACCGAATAGGCCCTGCTCCAAACACTCTGCAGCCTAGACTTGACCAAGAAGTGTCACGCTCGGCAGTGCCTCGGCGATCTCGCAAACCACAGCGGATGAAAGCGCGACCAGAACATGTCGTCAATCTGGGTGGGCCGGACCAAATCCTTCTGCACCCGAGCTGTTGAAGGCGCCTTATTGCCTCCGCGAGAGCAACTTTGTTTGCGGACATGCGTACTCGTCGGCATATGCCAGAACAGGCTTGCTGTTGCCCATCTTCAATATCTTGTCTCGGGGCTTCAAGTTTCGATACCGGCATTTGATCCCGCCGGCGTCCCAAATGTGTGCTATTTTTGCTACATTTTTTGACCGTCTGCCTAAATTCTATGATTTAGTCACAGCTTAATAATGAAACGCGCACGTTAATTTGCAAGATAGTGGCAAGGTCAGGCGCCAAGCCCGGCTGGGGCGCTCTTAAAAGGCGCGGGGAAACGTGGGTGGGAAAATGAAGACGACAGGTCTGTCGACCAAGGTCATGGGCGTTGGTCTCTTGATGACGGCTACCATGCTGAGCTGCTGGGGCGCGCATGCGCTGACACTCAAGGAAGCCATGGCGGTCGCGGTGGAATCCAACCCGGAAATCGGCCAGGCCATCGAAAACCGCGAGGCCATCGAGTTCGAACTGCGGCAAGCAAAAGGGCTCTATCTTCCAAGCGTCGACCTGGAGGCATCCGCTGGTGCTCGCCGCCTGGACAACTCCTCCCGCCGCGCGCTCTCCATCGAGCACGATGCGCTTTATCCCGCGGAGACCGATCTGACGGTTTCGCAAACGCTTTATGATAGTGGCGCAAGGCGAGCCGAACTCAACCGTCAAGCCTCGCGAGTGGATGGCGCCTCATTCCGCGTGCTGGAGCGATCTGAGTTCATCGGGCTGTCTGTCGTCCAGGATTACCTGGAATACATGCTTCAGGCCTCGATCGTGGCCGAGGCAAAGAAGAATCTGGGCTTTCACCAAGCGATTCTCCACGACATCAGGGAAGGCATAGCAGGCGGCGGATTGAACGAAGCAGACCGGCAACAGGCCGAGGAGCGCTTGTTTGCGGCCAAGGCCCGCATGCAGGAGGCTTCCGAGGAACTCGAGGCCTCGAGAATACGCTTTTTCAAGACCGTCGGGAAACCGCTGACCAATGCATCGCGGCCAGGCGACGTTTCCTCTGCACTGCCAAGGTCCCTGGACGACGCGCTGGGCATTGCGCGGGAGAACAACCCGCGCGTCCACATGGCCAATAGCGATATCGCCGCCGCGGGCTCGCAGGTTGACGCCGCTCGGGCGAAATACGGCCCGTCGGTCGTCGCCGAAGGCGTTGCCCGGGCCGGATACGACATTGACGGCGACAATGGAGACACGTCCGATCTGCAGGCACGGGTAGTGCTGCGGTGGAACCTGTATCGGGGCGGCATCGACAAAGCTAATGAGCAGGAGCAGATCCGCCGCGCCAGCGAACAGCGGCTTGGGCTGCATCAGGTTCTGCGGGAGATCGAAGAAGCCGTTCGCACGTCGTGGGATCGCCGCTTCCGGCAAGCCGACCTGGCAAAGACCCTGAAGCTGCAAGCCGCTTCCAACGAGAAGCTGGTTGCCTCTTATCGCGAGCAGTTCAAGGTCGGACAGCGCTCGCTGCTCGATGTGCTGGATGCGCAGAATACGCGGTTCAACACAGCAACGCTGGCGGACACCGCGTCCTACGCATCCCTCTTTGCCCAATACCGACTTCTGGCGGCAACCGGGCAGTTGCTGAAAACGATGGACATCCAGCCGCCGAAGCAGGCCGCGGCCTACGCCAAGGATGAATTCGCGGTTCCGGAGATCCCAGACACCGAAACCTATGCACGGACCCCGTCGGAACAGAAGAACGACCTGCCCTTCGATATCCTCGCCCCTGTCAGGAAGAAGTGAGCCGTAAGGGGTGTTGAGGGTTCTGGCGGGCGGGTCGTGAATCAGCAGCCACATATTCTGTCGCCCAAGGAGGCGTTCAAGGCCTGCTTTTCGGCGGTGGCCGCCTATCTCGGCAGGCCGAGCGCCGAGACCGTGCTGTTTGCCGGAGTGCCGATTTCGGACACGCGCATCGAGGTCACCGAGATCCGGCATCTTGCCGAGCGCATCGGTCTCGAGACCCAGGAATTCAACCATCGCGACTTCCTGCGCGGTCGCGTCGATCTTCCGGCAATTCTCTTCCGTGTCAGTCAGTTGCCGATCGCCTTGCTGGCGGAAACTGACGGCGACGGGTATCTCACGGCCCCGCAGGAAGACGGGCGCACGACTGTCGGCAAATCCGAGCTGGCCGCAAGTTACATCAGTGGCGGCGTATCCTTCTCGATCACCTATGCCAACGCCACCGAGGGCATGAAGGTCGGGTCGGCGCAGCAGATCGAGCGGCGCCATTGGCTGACGGGGACGATGGGCGCTTTCTGGCGCACCTATTCCAAGGTCGTGCTGTCGGCGATCTTCATCAATCTTTTGGCCATCGCCTCGCCGATCTTCACCATGAATGTCTATGACCGCATATTGCCGAACAAGGCGATATCGACGCTTTGGGTGCTGGCGATCGGCATCGGCGCCGTCATTCTCTTCGATCTGCTTTTGAAAACGGCCCGAGCCTCGCTCATCGACTATGCCGGGCGCAAGGCGGACTTGCGGATATCGTATCTGCTGTTCGAGAAGGTGCTGAATTCATCCCTGTCCGCGCGCCCGGGCTCGACAGGCGAATATGCCAACCGCGTCACCCAATATGAGTTCGTCAGGGAATTTTTCACCTCCAACACGATCAGCGTGTTCATCGATACGGCTTTCGTCTTCATCTTCCTGCTCGTCATCTACGCGATCGGCGGCTGGCTGGTCGTCATCCCGGCCCTCGCATTTGTGGCGTCGGTGGTCGTTGGCCTCGTCACGCAACGCCGCATCGGCAAACGGGTCGCAGCCTCCATGAATGAAGCCTCCCAGCGCCAGGCTCTGCTGGTCGAGTCTATCTCCACGCTGGAAACGATCAAGTCGCTGCGCGCCGAAGCCTATTTGCTGAGGAAGTGGGGCGAGCATTCGAAGAACGCGGCCAACACTTCCGAGAAGATCAAGCAGCTCTCGGCGGCGGCCGGCAACATCACCCAGGCCATCCAGCAGCTTGTGACGGTCGCCCTGGTCGTGGCTGGAGCCTACGCCTTTTCGGAAGGGCATGTTTCGACAGGAGCCATCATTGGAACGGTGATGCTGGCGAGCCGGGCCGTGGCTCCGCTCGGCCAGATCGCGATCACCTTGTCGAGATTTCGCCAGGCCATGCTCTCCTTGAGAATGGTGAATTCCATCATGGCCCAGCCGGAGGACCGGCCGGATACGGTGGGCTTTGTCAATCGCCCGATTCGCAATGGAGCGATGACGTTCAAGAATGTCGGCTTCGTCTACCCCGGATCGGAAAACGAGGTTTTGTCCGGCCTGAACTTTTCGGTGAAGCCGGGAGAGCGCATCGGCATCATCGGCCGCATCGGATCGGGCAAGACGACGATGGGACGCCTGATCGGCAGGCTTTTTCTGCCAAGCTCCGGCGAATTGCTGCTGGATGGCATCGACATCCGCCAGTATCACCCGTCAGAGGTGCGCGCCGCCGTCGGCATCGTCGCGCAAGCCGGCGATCTGTTTTCGGGCACCATCAAGGAGAACCTGCTGATGGCATCTCCGGAGGCGACCGACGAGCAGATCATCGAAGCCGCGAAAGCCGCCGGCGTCGACGAGTTCGTGTCTCGCCACCCGCGTGGCTACGACATGAACGTCGGTGAACGGGGCACCAATCTTTCCGGCGGGCAGAGACAGACGGTGGCGATCGCCCGGCTGCTTTTGACCAAGCCGAAGATCGTCTTTCTGGATGAACCGTCCGGCTCGATGGATCTGGCGTCGGAACGGCAACTGATAAAGCAACTCAAGACCGCTTTCGACCACAACACGACGCTGATCGTCTCGACGCATCGCTTCAGCATGCTCGAATTGGCCGATCGCCTCATTGTTATCGAACAAGGAAAGATAGTTGCCGACGGGCCAAAAGAACAAGTCATTCAGGCGCTGCAGAGAACGAATTCCTGAATGAACAAATTATATCGGGCTGAAACCGATATGATAACGGGGCGTGGGAAATGCTTGCCAGGGAAGACCGCCCGCCGCTTTTCGCGACGGCGTCCATATTCATCATAGGGGCGCTCTTCGCCGCCTTTGTCGCTTGGTCGTCCTTCGCCGAGGTCGACGAGATCGCGCGTGGCGACGGCAAGGTCATACCGGCCTCCAAGACCCAGGTCATTCAAGCCAGCGAGCCGGGCGTCGTTCAGGAAATCGCCGTGAAGGTGGGGCAGGTCGTCAGGAAGAACGACCTTATTATCCGTCTCGACAATACTTTGAACACATCCAGCCTCGGCGAACAGCAAGCCAAGGCGCGGGCCCTGCAAACACGCATCGCCAGGCTCAAATACGAACAGAGCGGCAGCATCACCGGATCGTTTCCCTGTCCGCAGGACATCCAATCCGTGGCGCCGGAAATCTGCGACAACGAACAAAATCTCCTCGTTGCCCGGCGCGAAAACTTCGACAACAAGCTGTCGGTGCTCAAGTCGCGACTCGACCAGCGCGAAAAGGAACTGGACGAGGCGAACGCCAATCTCGACCGCCTGACAAAAAACCTGGCTGTGAGCGACCAGCAGGCGAAGCTGGTCGAGGCGATGGTCAAGAAAGGTCTGATGGCAAGGACCGAGCAGCTCAGGGTCGAGCAGGAACAGACCGAACTCAACGGCCAATTGAACCTGGCCGGCGAGACGATAAAGAAGGGCAAGTCGGCGATCACCGAGGCGCAGCTCCAGGTCGAGGAACTCGGGCTGCAGTTGAAGCAGGAAGCGCTCGATGACCTGACGCAGGCCTTGGCCGATCTTTCAGTGGTGGACGAAACCATTCGCGGCGCGACCGACAAGGTCGCGCGAACGGATATCCGCTCGCCGGTGGACGGCATCGTCAACACTATGGAACTGAACACCGTCGGCGCCTTCGTCCAGCCGGGTACTGTCGTGGCCGGCATCGTGCCCACTTCCGAGACATTGCTGGTCGAAGCACGTGTTTCGCCCCGCGATGTCGCGTTTATCCGCCCAGATCAGGATGCCTTGATCAAAGTCACGGCTTACGATTTCTCGATCTTTGGCGGCATCGAGGGCAAGGTTTCAAACATAACCGCCGACAGCCTGGTCGATCAGAAGACGGGCGAGCCCTACTATCAGGTGCGTGTTTCAACCGATAGATCGACGCTGGAGCGAGACGGAAAGGCATATTCGATCATCCCCGGCATGATCTGTTCCGTGGATATCAAGACCGGTCGCAAGACGATCCTGAGCTACCTGCTGAAGCCGATCAACAAAGCCCGCCAGGAGGCAATGAGTGAGCGCTAGCGCCACCTCTCCCGCGACCCGGAGCGACCACTTGCTTCTGCCACTCCCGACAGAAGATTTCGAACTCGAGTTCCGCGTCGTGGCGCGCGGCGGCATCAGGCGCGGCATTCGGCTTGAACGGGCTTTCTGGGTTTCGCTGAAACAGATGGCTGAAAGCCGCAAATGCACGATCGGCATGCTGGTCGACGAGATCGCCGAAGGTCACGCGGAGAAAGGAAACTTGACCTCGGCAATCCGGGTGGCCTGCATACGCGAGTTGGGGCGCGAGAACCTGAATTTGCGTAGGCTTGCATCGATCAGGACGATAAACGTCATTCTGCTTGCCTGCCCGTCGCCGGCCTTCGCCTTGGCCTCGACGAAGAAGATCGTGACCTTCAATGCGCCGTTCCAGCAATTGGTCAAACGACAATTGCCGGCGGCATTCGACGAAGACACGCGCCAGGACCTGAAGCTGGCGCTGGACCTCAACGTGGCCGATATATTCGCCCGCCTCGACACCAATGGCGACGTTGCCGTTGCGAGCGGATTTGTGATTGGAGCCGGCGAACGCCGTTACCGGGGCCAGTTGAACGTGGTGCGGGCGCCGGTGCTGGACCTGGAATTGCTGATGGCTTTCGTCTTCAACGGCTAGCGCCGTTCCTCGTTTCACGCAAACGCCGAACGGCCCTATCTGCCTGACGCAATTCCGCCGGAAAACCACCAAGGGACTTTTCCCGGAATTGTCCGCCAATCAACCGGGACAAGAAAGCCGGCGCGCGGGCCCCTTACTTGACTTCCGCCTGGACGCCTTCGCCAGGGGCGACGGTTGCGAAACCGCCCTTGACATCGGCCATCTGGGCGTCCCCCGATTTGGACCCGTGGATCCAGGCCCGGTCGGTGCTGAACGAGTACAGTGGCTGATAATTCGGAAGGGCGCTGTCCTTGAGCACGGTATCGTTGAGACTGTCGAGAATGTAAGCGCCGCTTGCGGTGCTGACCGAAAGCACGGCGTGGAAAAAGCCCCGCTTGCGGTCCTGGAGAACGACAAGCGACATGCTGCGTGCCGGAATGCCAGCCCTCAGCAACGCCGTCATCTTTAGGATAGCGAAGTCCTCGCAGTCGCCGGCACGATTGGCGAGGATCTCCGAAGGCTTCGCCCAGTAATCGAGCTTGCCGTAAACGACGCTGTCCTTCTTATAGGCGATCAGGTGGTTGATGCCGCTGTCGATGAACGACAGTTTTTCGACGAACCCCTTGCCTTGGGCGGCCGAGACCATGGCCGCGAAGGCCGGGCTCTCGTGATCACAGGGGCTGCCCGCGGTGCAATCGGTTATGGCCTGGTAGACAGGTGCCCAGCGCGCCGAAACGGGAAAATTGCGCATGGACAGCGCAACCGACCCGAAAACGCCCGGAATGATCGACGCCGTCTGCATCGGGTCGACACCCCTGCCCTCTTGCGCCATCGAGGCGCTGGACCCGTCTTGAGCGGAAACGGGACCATATCCGTTCAGGACAAGGCTGATCCGGTAGGGGGTGGCCGGCTGCCAGGGCTGGTATCTCTGCAGCGAAATGCCGCCGAGGCCAAGCGGCGCCTGGACCACTCCAAGCAGTGCTGCTTCGGGCATGAAATTCCTGATGACGGGTCCGGCAAGGGCTGGCTGCGCCGAGCCGGCTATCCCCACCGCCAGCAGAAGCAGCTTGAGCTTGCACTTCCCCGGAGCATTCCTTTGTTTTTTCATGACGCCCACCTTTGACTGTGGACGCTACCAATTTTGTCTCAAATTACTGGAAAGGAAGATGGATAAGTTTCCTACGAATTCACTTTGCTGATTTTAGTAAAATTTTACATGTATTTATACTTATATTTACCAAGTTTTCCGCGCCGCCGGTGGCGAAGCGCTATGCCTTCCAGACAACATATAACTGATTATATGTTCACAGTTTACCAAGCGTAAAAAAAGTCATCGAAGGCATATCCAAATATATAGAATGCATTGACGGACCGTTGCAAAGTCAAGCCGCCGCCTGTCTCTATCCGGGAAATACCGGAGGGGTTTGAGCTATGGCGAACAGCATTGAACTGGACAATCTTTCGAACTCGTGGGACGAGCATTCCGTCTCCAACGATCATCACGACCTGACAGCGCCGACCCAGGTGGTGGCGCAAGCCGCGCCCGCCGAGCAAGCGGCGGCACCGGTCCAAACAGCGCCGGCCGCGGCCGAGCCTGTGCCGGTCGATGTCGGTGGCGGCGCGCCAGCGGCAGCTCCGCCAGCGGCAAACGCCCCGCACGAATACGTCGCGGACGCAAGCAACGTCGTCAAACTTCCCGCCAATGTCTCGATCGACAACATCAAGGTCGACGGCCACAACCTCGTGCTCGAGCAGGCGGACGGCTCGGTCATCGTCATCAAGGACGGTGCCCTGCATGTGCCGACCTTCATCATCGGCGACGTCGAAGTGCCGCGCGTGGCCTTGATCGCAGCGCTGGAAGCGAGCCATGTCGATGTCGCCTTTGGCGCGGACGGCTCGATATCGGCCGGTGGCAGCACGACCTCGAGCGCCGGCGGGAATTTCGAACAGCCTGCCGGCGGGATCGGCGACGGCTTCGGCCTGTCGGCGCTTCTGCCGCCGACGGCTTTGCAGTTTGGGCAGCTCGAGCGGCATGAGCTGTTTCCCTCTTTGGTCGACAGAGGCGTCTCCGTCGTGGCCATGTCGCTGACCAACCCTGATCAGGCGGCCAGCGAAACCGGACTCGATGGCGGCGCGCAACAATCGCCGGGCAGCGAGGCACCGACCAACTCCGAAACTTCCGGCGTCGGGACGATCAGCATCGACGCACCCGATGGCATCGGCTCGATCGTCATCAACGGCACCACCGTGACCGGCGTCGGCCAGCAAATTTCAGGGCAGTTCGGCTACATCACGATCCTGTCGTTTGATCCTGGCACGGGTGCCATCCAGTATGACTACACCGTGACCCAGTCGGTGACGCATCCCGTCAGCACGACCGGATACGACGCCAACGATACGGTTCCGGACAATTTCAGCATCACCGTCACGGATGTCGACGGCGATACGGCGAGCACGACCTTCACCGTTGCCATCATCGACGACGTGCCGACGGCGGTTGCCGACACCGACAGTACCACGGAAGGCGGCACAGCGAATGGCAACGTGATTACCGGACTTGGTAGCGACGGCAATGCCGCCGGCGCCGACACCAAGGGCGCGGACGGCGCCTCAGTAAGCGGCGTGACGGGCGCCGGGGCAACGACGGTGGTAGGCGGCGACTTCCATGTCGTCGGCCAGTACGGCACGCTGACGCTGAACCCGGACGGCACTTATAGCTATGTCGCCAACTCCAACATCAATAACGCTTCTCCGGTGACCGACACCTTCACCTACACGCTGAAGGACGGCGACGGCGACACCTCGCAGACGACACTCAATATCACCATAGGCGATGGGGAAGGCCCGTCGGTGGTCTCGAACGCGATAATTTCGGTGGACGAGGCAGGGCTCGGCACCGCCAACGCGACCGGCAGCGCGGCCGCGACCAACGTCGAGGACGGCAGCGGGACCGTGACGTTCCACGCCGGTTCCGACAACATCACCGGGCTAGCGTTCTCGTCGGTTGTCGGGATCACGGCGGACGTCAACGGAGTTGCAGGCGCCGATATCGTCTGGACGCTTGCCGGGCCGACTCAGATTGTCGGTTCCATCAACGGCATCGAAGCTATCCAGGTCGACCTCGTCGCATCGTCCCTGCCGATCCTGGCGGGAGGTAACGGCTCGGCGACAGTCAATGTGACGCTGCTCGACAACTTCCCGCATCCCGACGCGGGCGGACAGAACATCATCAACCTGACCGGCATCAACGTGGTCGCCACCGATACGGACGGTAGCCAGGCCAGCGCGACGGTTCAGGTTAATGTTACTGATGATACGCCGACGGCCCATGCCGACACCAACAGCGTCACGGAAGGCGCGCAGGCCTCGGGCAATGTGCTGAGCGACGGCACGGC
>NZ_JAIUHE010000045.1:0-13127 GCF_020164995.1 Mesorhizobium sp. CO1-1-11 | reverse complement strand
GCTCTCCTTGCAAAGGGCCGAAAGTGTAACCCATCTATCCGGAATGAACTGTCACCCATCTCTCGGGAAGGGCATAAAAATCCAAGCGCTTATGGCGTGACCACCTGATCGCTATCAATCGCATGCGCCTGTTGCAGGCGCGTTCGCGTGTCGTCGCTTAGGCTTTCTTGTCGCCATCGGGATTTGGTGCCGGCGCCTCTCGCACGTCTCGCGGTGGCGGATCGACATGCTCAGGCTCTGGCGGTGCTTCCTTGTCCGGCCGACGGACGGGTGGCTGCGGGCCGGGCTTCGGCCGTGGTTCTTGGATCTTGGCTGGCATATCCAGTTAACCGCAACCACAGGCTCTTGTTCCCTCGTGTCTTAAAGAACCGGGAGGCCGAAGCCTTCTGTCGGCTTGGTGCGGGTGCCCTGTCACAAAGATCGATGGACGGAACGACTTTGCCTTCGCCGGGCTTGTGGAGGATTCAATTTGCTTGGTGATCCCACAACCCTAGGGCAAACTCCCTGCCGGGGCTGCAGGAGGTGAAATGAGAGCACGCGCAGCAACGCTTGGGGATCTCGAGGATGTCTTCCATGGCCTGTCCAAGCGGATGTCGGACGAGTACGCGGCGGCCGGCAAGGACAGCAAGATCGCCTACGACAATCTGATGATGAATTTGAAGGAAGGCCGCGCGCACGCGCTTGTCGAGGGCGAGAAGGCCGTGGCGATCATCGCGTGGCATGAAAACAGCGATGCCGCCGATACGCTGTTCGCCGCCCAGGAGGATTTCTTCCGCGGCTCGACCGTCCGTTTCTGCAAGCGGCATATCAGGCATATTCAGGCGCTTGCCGGCAACCTTCCCATCCACTCGCGCAGTTGGCTCCAGGGGCCCGATGTCGCCAGGTGGTTCGGCATTATCGGCTATGTCGAGCGCGGCCAGGAAAACGGCGCAAAGCTGTTCGAACTGCCGCCTGCGCGCTGAATAGAAATTCTACCGCACCGCGAATGCCGCCTGCACCGCCCGGTTGACCGTCACCGGCAGGATCGACATGTGGTTTTCGCCGGCATGGAGTTCGAAGCTTGCCCGCAGGCCCGGGAGCGCGTCGAGGCGTTCCGCCATCGCCCTGGCGAATTCGTCGGTAAGGATGAGCTTTTTCTGCGCCAGGCGCTTTTCCTCGTCTTCCGCGCCGACCTGGAACGGCGCCAGCTTTTCGGTCTCATACTCTCCGGCCGACAGGATTACGTCGGCTTTCAGGCCGTCGGGAACAGCGGCTTCGAACCTTTCGAGAAAGCGGTCGATAACGCGATCTTCCCAATAGATGGCTGGGCTGGCCGCAATGAAGGTGCTGAATGAGAGCGGGCGGGTAAACAGGGCGTAGAGCGCGAACAGGCCACCGAAAGAGTGGCCGTAAAGTGCCTGGCGGCTCTCGTCGACCCTGGTCCGGCTGGCGACCCACGGCTTCAGCTCGGCTTCGATGAAGGCCAAAAAATCGCCCGCCCCGCCGGTCCTGACTTCCGGCGTGCCCTCGTAGAAGGGCGGATAGGTCCTGCCCGGCGGGGGGCCCAGATCCCATGAGCGGCGCAGCGGGTCATAGGCGCCCTCGACGGGGTAGCCGATGGCGACGATGACGCCCCAGCCGACATCGGTGCCGGCGGGATAGAGGGCCTGCGCGCGCATCGCGTCGACCGCCGTGCCGATAACGGCGTTGCCGTCGGTCATGTAGAGCACCGGCCAGCCGGCCTCGGGCATTGGCCCCGACGGCACATGGATGAAGACCCGCCAGGGATCGCCTCCGCTTTTGCCAACGAAGTCGTGGACGGTGGTGTCGGCAATCAAGGCTGGCGTCGCCATCGGCTTGGATATCTCCACGGGACAAGGCTCAGCGGCGGCGCAAGAGCCACATCAGGACGGGGCCGCCGATCAGCGTCGCGACGAGGCCGGCCGGAATCTGGCGCGGGAAGATGGCGGTGCGGCCGATCCAGTCGGCGCAGACCATGATCAGCGCGCCGGCAAGCATCGCGCCGATCGCTTGCGACAGCGCACGCGACAGGCCAAGGCGCCACGCCAGGTGCGGCGCCATAAGGCCGATGAAGGTCAGCGGCCCGACGACCAGGGTCGAGGCGGCGGTGAGCGCTGCCACCATCAAAAGCACCAGCAGCCGTGTTGCCTTGAGGTTGACCCCGAGGCTTTGCACCGCGGCGGAGCCGAGCGGCAGCATGTCCAGCCAGCGCAGGAAGAACGGTGCGAGCAGGAACAGGCAAAAGGCAAACGTCGAGGTCAGAAGCGCCGAGCCGGCGTCGACGCCGTAGGTCGAGCCGGTGAGCCAATTGAGCAAAAGCATGGCGCGCGGATCGCCCGTGGCGGTGAGCACCAGGATCAGCGCGTCGAACAGGGCCGTCAAGGCGACACCGGCAAGCAGCAGCCGCTCTGGCGCATAGGCGGTACGGCGGCCGATCGCCAGCGTCACCAGAAGGGCGGCGAAGGCGCCGATCGTGGCGGCCAGGGTCTGTACCGGGCGGCTGGCATCGGCGAGCGCGAACAGCGCCATCATCATGCCGAGCGCAGCACCGGCGCTGATGCCGAGCACTTCGGGGCTGGCCATCGGATTGCCGGTCAGCCGCTGCATCATCAGCCCGGCCAGCGCCAGCATGGCGCCGGCGGCAAGTGCCGCGGACACTCGAGGCAGCCGCCAGGCCAGCAAGGGCCGCAGCTGATCGCCGGACGCGAATGTCCAACCATCGGTGCCCGGCGCGTAGAGCAGCGCCAGCACGAGCAGCAAAAGCAGGAGGCCGCCGATCGCCGCCAGCACAAGGCCGGGCCTTTTCGTTCTGGGCAAGCGCTCGGCGGCGAGTGCCGGTGCTTCCGCGCCAAGCGCGAGGCGCGGCAGAAGCCAAAGAAGCAGAGGCGCGCCGAGAAGCGCCGTCATCGCGCCGGTCGGCAGCAGGTCGCCCTGTGGCCCGGTCGCGACCTGCACTCCCTGGTCCGCGGCCCACAGCAGTGCCGCGCCGAGAAGCGGCGCCATCACCAGTTGCTCGCCGAGCCGGCGGGCGCCGCCGATGCGCGCGAGCGTGGCGGCGGCAAGGCCGACGAAGCCGATGACGCCGACGGCGGCAACGACGAAGGCGATCAGGGCGACCGCCGCCGCCAGTCCGGCGAAGCGATAGGCACCGAGCGGGACGCCGAGGCTGCGCGCGCCTTCGTCGTCGAGGCCAAGCAGGGTCAGCGGCCGCACCATGAGGCCGATCGCCAGCGCGGCACCGCCAAGGCGCGGCAAAAGCCACAGCGTTGCCGACCAGTCCTGCTGGCCGAGCGAACCGGCGCCCCAGAGGAACAGGCTGGCCAGCCATTCATGCCGAAGCACCACAAACGCAGCACCGATGGCGCCGGCATAAAGGCTGACGACCAGCCCGGCCAACACGACCGAAAGCGGCGACAGGCCCTTGTGCCAGGAGAGCGCCAGGACCGCCGCAAGGGCAGTGAAGGCGCCGGCAAGCGCCACCCATTCGCGGCCGAAGGCAAGCAGCGACGGCGCCAGAAGCGTCGCCAGCGCCAGCGCCAGATAGGCGCCGGCCGAGACGCCGACGGTTTCGGGCGAGGCGAGCGGATTGCGCAAAACCTGCTGCAGCACCGTCCCGGCCAGTCCGAGGGCCGCACCGCAGAGAAGGCTGACGGCGAGCCGGGGCAGGAAGGCGTAGTGAACGAGCACCTGCCTGATATCCTCGATATCGGGGCTTGCGAGCGCCCCCAGCCAGAGTGCCGGCGGCAATTGCACGCTCATGTTGGAGAGGGTCGCGGCGCCGGCCGCGCAGAGAAGCACGACGCAAAGCAGGATCGCGCCCAGGGGATATCCGCCTGGTATGCGAGGCGACGGGGTGCGACCGCGGACGAGGACGGCATTGTCGGGCAAGATCGCTTCCTGCTCAACCACGGGCGGTCTCCGCCGTCAGCGCCGCGGCCAGCAGGCGGGCAAAACGGCTCGCCGAGGGCAGCGTGCCGAACATCAGCACCGCAGGCAGGCGCATGATCGAGCGCTTGCGCACGAACGGCATGGCATTCCAGACCGGGCTCTCGGTCAGCGTTCCGCCCGCCCCTTCGGGCAAGGGTTCGAGATAGGCAAGGCGCGCATCATCAGACGTTGCCAGCCCGTCGATGCCGACAGTTGCAAATCCCCAGTAATTAGTCTCTCCGGCCCACGCGTTGCGGATGCCGATGCGGTCGAACACCGCCTGAAACAGGCTTTTTTCGCCATAGACGCGCACATTGCGCGGATCGAGGAAGCTGACGACATAGATCGGCCGCGCCGAAAGCGGTTCCAGCTGCTGCTTGATGGTCGAAAAATGCGCCTCCGTCGCCGCTATCAGCGCCTCGCCCTCCCTTTCCTTGCCGACAAGCCTCGCCAATTGCCGGGTCGCCTCGATGGCGCGCTGATAGGGCTGACCGTCGGGCGTATAGATGCCGATCGTCGTCACCGGTGCCACGCGCTCGAGCAGCGGCTTGATGCCGTCGAGATAAGGGATGGAGAGGATGATGTCGGGACGAAGCTGTTGCAGGAATTCGAGATTGGGCTCCAGGATCGTGCCGATGTCGGCGACTTGGGGCGGCAGCGGCGGCTCGACCACCCACCTTTCCCAGACCTCACGGTCGGCGATAGCGACCGGCGTGATGCCGAGCATGAGCAAGGTCTCCGCCAAGCCGTCATCGAGGCAGACGATGCGCGGCGGGCTGGCCGCGGCTGGCGTCACGACGCCGGTGAACGGCAGAGTGAACAGCGCGAGCGCGTGGCGACGCGTGATCCGGACGCGCGGACGATTGACCTCTCCTGGCCGGGGTTGATGATCTGTATTCAACTTGGCTTGCCTGTTGCCCGGGGCCCTGGTCTCCGGCGACCAATCCGAGTTGACTATTAAACAGGATATTCTTAGTCAAGTTTTAAGACGAGGCCGGCGGCGACAAACCCCAAGAAGGCAGGTGACGCGATCCGGCAACAGCTCCTAAAATCCGTCAGCAAACTATCCCCGAAAAGGGGCCGGAGGCGGTGCCGGGCGCATCCGCCACAGCGTGATCGGGTTGCGCTCGGCAGGCGTTGATGGTTTGTTGCCGGTCAGCGGAGATCAAGTGATGCGAGAATCCATGGGTCAAGACGAATACGGGTCGGCGAACCCCTTCGATCCGGACGACCTGCCGAATTTGAACGCGATCGGACCAGGGATCGGCAATAACGACTTCGAGAAGTACGCGGTCGCCGTGATCATCGTGTTCGGCGCCCTGATCATCGGCGGCTTGATGGCCGCGTCGATGACTTTCGGCCACCGCAACGGGTTCCTGTTCGCGCTGGGCGGTGCCACGTCGGCCTGGATATCGGGAAACGCGCTGCTGCTCGACCGGCCACGCATCTATGCGCTGTTCGTCGGCATCGCCGCCTTGATGCTGATCGCGTCGACCATCACGCTGGTGACCTGACGGCTCCCGGGCCATGAGGCGGAGGCCGGTCCCGAAAGGCGGAATCCGGCCTCATGCGGAAAGCAACGGTCTTGCGGCCTATCAATATCCGAGCGCTTCGCCGGCTGCCGCGCGGCTGTCGATGGCGCCATTGTAGCGCGCGCCGCCGCCCTTCTCGATTTCCGCCAGGCTCTTGCCGCCGACGAGAATGCCCGCCGCCTGGCCCCAGCTCTGGTCACTGAGATCAAGGCGATAGCCCATCCCGGCCAGCAGTCTTTCTGTATCCGGCGAAAGGCCGAACGGCTCGACATAGACGGTATCGGGCAGCCATTGGTGATGAATGCGCGGCGCGTCGATCGCCTCCTGGATGTTCATGCCGTGGTCGATCACGTTGACGATGGCTTCCAGCGTGATGGTGATGATGCGCGAGCCGCCTGGGCTGCCGATGACCATGAACGGCTTGCCATCCTTGGCCACCACGGTCGGGCTCATCGAGGACAGCGGCGTCTTCTTCGGCTGGATGGCATTGGCCTCGCCCTGGACGAGGCCATAGAGGTTGGGCACGCCGGGTTTCTGGGTGAAGTCGTCCATCTCGTTGTTGAGCAGGATGCCGGTGCCGTCGGCGACCACGCCGGCACCGAACGAACCGTTGAGCGTGTAGGTGACCGCGACCGCGTTGCCGTCCTTGTCGATGATCGAATAATGCGTCGTCTCCTTCGACTCGCCGAAGCCCTTCGGCATCAGATCCTGCGACACGCCGGCGCGGAACGGATCGATCTTGTCGCGGATGTCCTTGGCATAGGCTTTGTCCAGCAGCCTGGAGACGGGATTGTCGACGAAATCGGGATCGCCGAGCGCGGAGTTGCGGTCGACATAGGCGTGGCGCATCGCCTCGACCATGACGTGGACGGTCTCGGCCGAGCCGGCGCCGAGATAGGACAGCGGATAGCCTTCCAGCACGTTGAGGATTTCGCAGATGATGACGCCGCCTGAGCTCGGCGGCGGCGAAGAGATGATCTCGTAGCCGCGATAGGAGCAGGTGACGGGCTTCAACTCGCGCACCGCGTATTGTTCGAAATCGCCCTTGGCCAGGATACCGCCCTTGGCGCCGCTCGCCTTGACGATGGCGTCGGCGATGGCGCCCTTGTAAAAGGCATCGGGACCTCTCTCGGAAATGGCCGAGAGCGACGCGGCAAGGTCGGGCTGAACCAGCTTCTCGCCGACGCCATAGGGCTTGCCATCGGTTTTGAGGAAGGCCGCCGCCGCCGCTGGGTCCTTCGCCAACCTTTCGGCGCTGCCGGCGAACGAAGCCGCATCGCCCTGGTTGAGGACGAACCCATCTCTGGCATAGGCGATCGCCGGCGCCATCAGGTCCTGCCTGGACAAGGTGCCATATTTCTGGCGCGCCATCTCGAAACCAGCCACCGAGCCTGGTACGCCGACCGCGAGATAGCCGTCCAGGCTAGCGCCCTTCACCGGGTTGCCGTCCTTGTCGAGATACATGGTCTTGGTCGCGGCAAGCGGCGCCCGCTCGCGGAAATCAAGGAAGGTCGATTTGCCGTCCTTGAAGCGGATGGTCATGAAGCCACCGCCGCCGATATTGCCGGCATTGGGATAGACGACGGCCAAGGCATAGCCGACGGCGACAGCCGCATCGACGGCATTGCCGCCCTTTTTCAACACCTCGACGCCGACTTCGGAAGCCAGATGCTGGGCCGTGACGACCATGCCGTTCTCGCCCTTGGCCGGTGCTGGCGACGCGGCGAAAGCCGATGGCGAAAAGGTGAGGGCGATGGAAAGACCGAGGGCGATCAATGTCCTACGGGTGAGATGCATGGCGGGTTCTCCAAGTGATGCTTGCCTAGAAGAGCTACTTGGAGCGATCGAGTCCATCTTCAATGAAGACATTCACGGGTTGGTGACTGCTCGCTTGTGGTGGAGATGCAGGGCAGAGGAGGCGTGAAGGACCGCCAACTTTCGGACGTCGGCGCGACAGCGTCCCCTCTGTCCTGCCGGACATCTCCCCCGCAAAGGGGAAGATCGGCTCTACCTCAAACGATCCCGCCGGAACCACCTGCGACGGCTGGCCGCTCCGCCGCGACCTTGGCGCGATAGCCCGCCGCCCGGTATGCGGCGACCGGATCGATGGCGCCACCTGTCTTCAGCCGTGCCATGGCAAGGATCGGCTCGACATCGGTTCGGTAGGCCGCCTTCAGCGTCTGCGTCGCCATCAGAGCGTCATTGCCGTCCTGGAACCCCTCAAGCGCCTTTCGGTCGACCAGCAGCGCCTGCGCATAGGCGCGCTGCACCTCGACCGCCGACAGCATCAGGCTTTCGATCGGATCGGTGACATTGTGGCTCTGGTCGAGCATATGGGCGGGGTCGAACCCCTCGGGGCCTGACAGCTCGGCATCGACCAATTCGTTGAAAACCAGGAACAGCCGATAGGGGTCAATCGACCCGGCATCGAGGTCGTCGTCGCCATATTTCGAATCGTTGAAGTGGAAGCCGCCGAGTTTTTTGAACTGAATCAGCCGTGAGACGATCATCTCGATGTTGACGTTGGGCGCATGATGGCCGAGGTCGACCAGGCAGAAGGCCTTGTCGCCGAGCTCCCTTGATATGATGTAGTTGGTGCCCCAGTCCTGCACGACGGTGGAGTAAAAGGCAGGTTCATACATCTTGTGTTCGGTGAACAGCTTCCAGTCGTCCGGCAGCCCGGCATAGATCTCCTTCATGGCATCGAGATAGCGCTCGAACGCCTTGGCGAAATTGACCTGGCCGGGGAAGTTGGAGCCGTCGCCGATCCACACCGTCAGCGCCTTCGACCCAAGCGTCTTGCCGATCTCGATGCATTCGAGATTGTGCTCGACCGCCTGACGACGCGTGTCGGCGTCGGCATGCGACAGCGAACCGAATTTGTAGGAAAGCGTCTGGTCCTTCGCGTCCGAAAAGGTGTTGGAGTTCATCGCATCGAAGCCAAGCCCGAAGCGGGAGGCCGCCTGCTTCAGCCGGTTCGGATCGGCCTTGTCCCAAGGAATGTGCAGCGACACGGTCGGCGTCGCCTGCGTCAACTGCTGGATGACGGCGCAATCCTCGATCTTGTCGAAGATGTCGCGCGGCTCACCGGCGCCGGGAAAGCGGGCGAAGCGGGTGCCGCCGGTGCCGACGCCCCAGGACGGGATCGCGACCGCGAAGTTTTCCACCTTGTCGCGGATAGAGTCGATGGCGATGCCGCGTCGGTCGAGGCGCTCGCCGAGCGAGGCATAGTCACGCTCGAGGTCAATCTTGCGCGCGGCGTTACTGCTGGCGACGATGTCGGCGGAGATGATGGATTCGGACACTGCTGTTCCTCCCAGAATGCATTCGGTCGGCGGCGCCCTCATCCGCCTGCCGGAAACTTCTCCCCGTATAGCGACGGGAGAGAAGGGGCCAGCGTGAGCGCCGGCGAGCGGCTACCGCGTAAAGCTCTGTGCGTTGCCGGCGTCGACGTTGATGATGTTGCCTGTCGACTTGGCCGACATGTCGGAGGCGAGGAAATAGATCGCCTCGGCGATGTCTTCCGGGAAGACGGAGCGCTTCAGCATCGAACGCGAGCGGTAGTGCTCTTCCAGATCGTCGGTCGACATCTTGTAGGCGGCGGCACGCTGTTCCTTCCACTCGCCGGTCCAGATCTTCGAGCCGCGCAGCACCGCATCCGGGTTGACGACATTGACCCTGATCTGGGCTTCCGCGCCCTCCAGCGCCAGGCAGCGGGCGAGATGAATTTCGGCGGCCTTGGCGGTGCAGTAGGCGGCGGCGTTGGGTGATGCCGCCAGGCCATTCTTGGAGGCGACAAAGACGACGTTGCCGCCGATCTTCTGTACCCGGAACAGCCGGAATGCTTCCCTGGAGACCAGGAAATAGCCTGTGGACAGGATGTCCATGTTCTTGTTCCACAGCGCCAGGGTCGTCTCCTCGATCGGCGCCGACGATGCCAAGCCGGCATTCGATACCAGAATGTCGATGCCGCCGAACTCGACGGCCGTCTCGGCGAAGCCGGCGACGACCTGGTCCTCCGAGGTGACGTTGATGAGAACTGGGCGGACGAAATCCCTGCCATAGGCTTTTGCCAGTTCCTCGTTGGCGCCGGCGAGTGCCGCCTCGTCGATATCGGCCAGCACGACGCAGGCGCCTTCGCGCAGCAGGCGGTTGGCCGTGGCGCGGCCGATGCCGCCGGCGCCGCCGGTGACCAGCGCGACCTGGCCGGCGAGAGACTTCGGCTTCGGCATGCGCTGCAGCTTCAAATCCTCGAGCAGCCAATACTCGATGTCAAAGGCCTCCTGCGCCGGCAGGCCGACATAGGACGAGACGGTCGACGCACCGCGCATGACGTTGATGGCGTTGACGTAGAATTCGCCCGAGATGCGCGCTGTCGCCTTGTCGCCGGCGAAGGTGAACATGCCGACGCCGGGCATCAGATAGACCACCGCGTTGGGGTCGCGGATAGCAGGCGAGTCCGCATGCTTGCAGCTGTCGTAATAGGCTTGGTAGCCGACACGATATTCGGCAATGTCGCCGGCGAGTCGCGCGATGACGGCATCGACGTCGGGCTTTGCGGGATCGAATTCGATCACCAGCGGGCGGATCTTGGTGCGCAGGAAGTGGTCCGGGCACGAGGTGCCGAGGGCTGCCAGCGGGCGCAAATCCCTGGAGTTCACGAATTCGAGCACGGCGGGCGAGTCATCGAAGTGGCCAAGCTTGTGGCTCTTTTCCGAGACCAGGCCGCGAATCCTGGGCATCAGCTTGGCGGCAATCGCTCGGCGGGCAGCCGCATCGAGCGACTTCACTACCTCCCCACCGAAGATCGCCACGCCTTCGGAGCGGCGCTCGAACCACTCTATCGCTTGGTTGATCACCGAAATCGTCGTTTCGTAGCACTCCTTCGGCGTATCGCCCCAGGTGAACAGGCCGTGGCTTTCGAGGATGACGCCCTTGGCGGTGGGGTGTTCGACGCAGAATTTCTCCAGCCACAGGCCGAGTTCGAAGCCCGGCCGCTTCCACGGCAGCCAGCCAATGGCATCGCCGAATATCTCGTTCGTCAGCACCCTGGAATCCTTGGCGGCGGCGATGGCGATGATGGCATCGGGATGCATGTGGTCGACAAAAGGCTTCGGCACATAGGCGTGCAGCGGCGTGTCGATCGAGGCCGCGCGCGGATTGAGGTTGAAGGTGCAGTGGGGAAGATAGCCCACCATCTCGTCCTCGTGCTCGACGCCGCGATAAAGCCCCTTCAGCGCCCGCAGCTTGTCCATGTAGAGCGTTGCGAAGCCATCAAGCTTGATCGAGGCGCTGTCGCCGCCCGACCCCTTCACCCACAGCACTTCCACATCCTGGCCGGTGAGCGGATCCTTCTGCCATATCTTCGAGGAGGTGTTGCCGCCGCCATAATTGGTGACGCGCTTGTCGGAGCCGAGCGTGTTCGAGCGATAGACCAGCAGCTCGGGCTCGCTCATCCCCTTCGCCTTCGCGTCGTCCCACAGATTGGCGAGGCGCGAGCCGGAGCGCTTGTCGAGCATAGTAATCCTCCCTTTGGAGCGCGCACCATGCGCTCCTTTTTCGCTCGGGAATGTCTACGCAAGAGGCGAGCTTGTCAATCACAAACGATCAATATCAATCATATTGCGCTGCACAATGAAATTATATGATCGGAAATGATTGACACTGCTCGGTTTGGGTGCCTAGATGCTCAGGCAGGGAGGAACCATGCACGAAAAAGAGCGCCACAGGATCATTCTGTCCGCCGTCCAGGAAAAACCTGTGGTGACGGTGCAGGAAATGGTCGACCTGACGGAATCGTCCGAGGCGACGATCCGGCGCGACATCGCGGCTCTCCATGTCCAGAAGCGCCTGCGCCGTGTGCGCGGCGGTGCTGAAGCAATATCGCCGCCGCAGTTCATCGGGCTGGCCGGCCGGCCCTTCTCCGTCAACGAAACGCTCAACGCGGCGCAGAAGCGGGCGATCGCTCGTGAAGCGGTCGAGTTGTGCAAGGACGGCGAGCCGATCATCATCAATGGCGGTACCACCACCTTCCAGATGGTGCATTTCCTGACCGGCCTCCGCATGCCGATCTTCACCAATTCGTTCCCGATCGCCGAGCACCTGCTCAAGCACTCCAAGAACACGGTCATGCTGTCGGGCGGCACCATCTATCGCGAGCAGAACATCATCCTGTCGCCCTTCGACAATGACGTGACGCGCAATTTCTACGCACGCCGCATGTTCATGGGCGCTCAGGGACTGGGGCCGCTCGGCCTGATGGAAGGCGATCCACTGCTGATCCAGGCGGAGCAGAAGCTGATCGACCAGGCCGACGAGTTGGTGGTGCTGGTCGATTCCTCGAAATTCCGCAAACGCTCCAGCCTGATCCTGTGCGGTCTTTCGCGCATTGCCACCGTCATCACCGACGACGGCATCGAGGACCGCGAGGCAAAGATGCTGGAAGCCGCGGGGGTGACGTTGATCGTCGCCCGCAAGTCGACAAAAGAAGAATCTTCACTGCAGGCCTGAGACACCTCACGCCCGCAGCGGCGATGGAATGCAACGCTCAAGGGAGGAAATTCGATGAGCTTCTTGAAGAAACTGATGGTGACGGCGGCCTTCTCGGCCGCCATGTTCGTGAATGCCGCCTACGCGGAAAACGTCAAGATCGCGCTGGTGGTGAAGTCCCTCGGCAACGGCTTCTTCGATGCCGCCAACAAGGGCGCGCAAGAGGCGGCTAAGGAACTCGGCGACGTCGACATCATCTACACCGGCCCGACCAAGGCGACCGCCGAGGCGCAGATCGAAGTGGTCAATTCGCTGATCGCGCAGAAGGTCAACGCCATCGCGATTTCCGCGAATGACGCCGACGCGCTGGTGCCGGTGCTGAAGAAGGCGATGGAACGCGGCATCACCGTCATCTCCTGGGATTCGGGCGTCGCCAAGGAAGGCCGTCAGCTTCACCTCAATCCGTCCGACACCGGCCTGATCGGCGAGACCATCATCAAGCTCGCCGCCGACTATCTGCCGGAAGGCGGCGATGTCGCCATCCTGTCGGCTTCCTCGACCGCGACCAACCAGAATTCCTGGATCGAAGCGGCCAAGAAGGTGCTGCCGGAGAAGTTCCCCAAGATCAAGCTGGTCGCCACCGTCTATGGCGATGACGATTCGGCCAAGAGCACCGACGAGGCCAAGGGCCTGTTGAAGTCCTATCCGAACCTCAAGGCGATCATCGCGCCGACCACCGTCGGCGTCGTCGCCGCCGCCCAGGTCGTCACCGACGAGAACCTGATCGGCAAGGTCAACGTCACCGGTCTGGCGCTGCCGTCCGAGTTCAAGAAGTTCATCGACAACGGCGCCAGCCAGGCCGTTGCGCTGTGGAACCCGATCGACCTCGGCTACTCCGCCGTCTACCTCGCCCACGACCTGGCGGTGAAGAAGGAAGAGGCCAAGCCGGGTGCGACGCTGTCGATCGGCCGCGTCGGCAAGGTCACGCTCGACGACACCAACTCGGCCGCGATGGCTCCGCCCTTCCAGTTCGACAAGAGCAACATCGAGAAGTTCTCCAAGATCTATTGATCTCGGAGCTTTTAAGTTGCCGCGGCGGGACTCACATCCCGGAAGGCGGCGATGTCGCCATCCTGTCGGCTTCCTCGACCGCGACCAACCAGAATTCCTGGATCGAAG
>NZ_JAIUHE010000044.1:0-14125 GCF_020164995.1 Mesorhizobium sp. CO1-1-11 | reverse complement strand
TCCAAAACCCCTTCGGGCCAAAAGTGTTACCCATGTCTCCGGTATAAACCGTAACCTATGTGTCCGGAACGGACCGTCTGCGCTTGGCTGGGGCGCCAGGATTCGAACCTGGGAATGTCGGTACCAAAAACCGATGCCTTACCACTTGGCGACGCCCCAATAGCCGTCAGAGTCGCTGTGCGGCGCGTTATTAGCAGAGCAGCCGAAAAGCACAATGCTTATGAACGACCGCGAAGACGCTCGGCTGACCAGCGGTGCAATCGGCGCTTGGTGATCCACAAGCGGACTAGTGGGACCACACAGCCAGCTCGTTGCCGGCTGGATCGACGAAGTGGAAGCGTCGGCCGCCGGGGAATGAGAATATCCGCCTGACGATCGTTCCGCCGGCGCTTTCGACGGCGCGAAGGGTTTCCTCCAGATTGTCGCTGTAAAGCACGGGCAACGGCTTGGCCGGTGCTTCCGCGGCATCGGCCTGAAAGCCGCCATCCAGGCCCTCGGCGAAGGCCGAATAGGTCGGCCCATAATCTGTGAAAGACCAAGCGAAGGCGGCGCTGTAGAAGGCCTTCAACCGATCCAGCGTGCCGCCGGTCGCCGGCATTTCCAGATAGTCCAGTTTTCCAGGCTGTTTCATGACGCACCTCTTGTTCCCTTTATGTTCTAGACGTCGAGCCGTGAGGTGGCAAGTCTTTTTGCCACAGGCCCAGGCGGAGTTTTTTCTTAATCGATTGTAGCGGCCGAACGGCTTGCCGACGCCTTGCCTTTCGCACTGCAGCATCATATCGCTCCAAAGTCGGGCACGGATGGAACTTTGCGTTTCGCCAATCTTTCCAATCTCCTGCAACCGGAGAGCAAGCATGACCAAATGGGTTTTCACCTTTGGCGATGGTGCGGCGGAAGGCCGTGCCAGCGACAAGAATCTGCTGGGCGGAAAGGGCGCCAACCTGGCCGAGATGTGCAGCCTGGGGCTGCCAGTGCCGCCGGGCTTTACGATCACCACCGAGGTCTGCAATGCCTATTATGCCAACGGTCGCACCCACCCGGCGGGATTGGAGGCTGATGTCGCAGTCGCCCTCGACCATATCGGCCGGCTGACTGGCCGCCGGTTCGGCGACCCGTCGAAGCTGCTCCTGGTTTCGGTGCGTTCCGGCGCCCGGGCGTCGATGCCCGGCATGATGGACACCGTGCTCAATCTCGGATTGAACGACGAGACAGTCGAGGCGCTGGCCGCCGATTCCGGCGATGCGCGCTTTGCCTATGACAGCTACCGCCGTTTCATCCAGATGTATTCCGATGTCGTCATGGGCCTCGATCACGAGGTGTTCGAGGAAATCCTGGAAGACCAGAAAGCCAGCCTCGGCCACGAGCTCGATACCGAACTGACGGCGATCGAATGGCAAGGCGTCATCGCGCTCTACAAGGCCAAGGTCGAGGAGGAACTCGGCAGGCCGTTCCCGCAGGATCCGCACGAGCAACTCTGGGGCGCGATCGGCGCGGTGTTTTCAAGCTGGATGAACAACCGGGCCATCACCTACCGGCGTCTGCACGATATCCCGGAAAGCTGGGGCACGGCGGTCAATGTCCAGGCCATGGTGTTTGGCAATATGGGCGAGACCTCGGCCACCGGCGTTGCCTTCACCCGCAACCCCTCGACCGGTGAAAAAATGCTTTATGGAGAGTTCCTGGTGAATGCGCAGGGCGAGGATGTCGTCGCCGGCATCCGCACGCCGCAGAACATCACCGAGGCGGCGCGCATCGCGGCCGGTTCCGACAAGCCTTCGCTGCAGAAGCTGATGCCGGATGCCTTCCAGTCCTTCGTCACCATCTCCGACAGCCTGGAAAAGCACTACCGCGACATGCAGGATCTCGAATTCACCATCGAGCGCGGTAAATTGTGGATGCTGCAGACCCGGTCCGGCAAGCGGACCGCCAAGGCGGCGCTCAGGATCGCGGTTGAAATGGCAAGGGACGGCCTGATCACGAAGCAAGAAGCCGTCGCACGCATCGATCCTGCTTCTCTTGACCAATTGCTCCACCCGACCATCGACCCAAAGGCCGCACGAGACATCATCGGCGTCGGGCTGCCGGCGTCTCCGGGTGCTGCCACCGGCGAGATCGTCTTTTCTTCCGGCGATGCCGAGGATCTGAAGACGCAGGGGCGCAAGGCGATCCTGGTGCGTATCGAGACCAGTCCGGAAGATATCCATGGCATGCATGCGGCCGAAGGCATCCTGACCACGCGCGGCGGCATGACCAGCCACGCAGCGGTCGTCGCGCGCGGCATGGGCAAGCCTTGCGTGTCGGGAGCCGGCTCGCTGCGCGTCGACTACAAGGCAGGCACGCTGGTCTCGATGGGGCAGACCTTCCGCAAGGGCGACATCATCACCATCGACGGCGGCAACGGCCAGGTGCTCAAGGGCGCCGTGGCGATGCTGCAGCCGGAATTGTCCGGCGATTTCGCCGCCATCATGGAATGGGCGGACGCGGTACGCCGCATGAAGGTGCGCACCAATGCCGAAACGCCGCTCGACGCCCGCATGGCGCGCTCCTTCGGCGCCGAGGGCATCGGGCTATGCCGCACCGAGCACATGTTCTTCGACGGCGCCCGCATCGTCGCCATGCGCGAGATGATCCTGGCCGACACCGAGAAGGATCGCCGCGCGGCGCTGGCCAAGCTTCTGCCCATGCAGCGCTCGGATTTCCTGGAGCTGTTCGAGATCATGGCCGGCCTGCCGGTGACGATCCGCCTGCTCGATCCGCCGCTGCACGAATTCCTGCCCAAGACCGAAGCGGAAGTCGCCGAAGTCGCGGCCGCCATGAACGTGTCGGCAGACAAGCTCAGGCAGCGCACCGAGGCCCTGCACGAATTCAACCCGATGCTAGGCCATCGCGGCTGCCGGCTCGCCGTCTCCTACCCCGAGATCGCCGAGATGCAGGCGCGCGCCATTTTCGAGGCGGCAGTCGAGGCCGGCAAGAAAGCCGGCGCGCTGGTCGTCCCCGAGATCATGGTGCCGCTGGTCGGTCTGGCGAAGGAACTCGATTTTGTGAAGGCACGCATCGACGCCGTCGCCAAGAGCGTCATGGACGAGAGCGGCGTCAACATCGATTACCTGACTGGGACCATGATTGAGCTTCCCCGCGCGGCGATCCGCGCCCATGTCATTGCCGAGTCGGCCGAGTTCTTCTCCTTCGGCACCAACGACCTCACCCAGACCACCTTCGGCATCTCGCGCGACGATGCCGCCTCCTTCCTGGAGACGTATCGCCAGAAAGGCATCATCGAGCAGGATCCGTTCGTTTCGCTCGACATTGAGGGCGTCGGCGAACTGGTGCGCATGGCGGCGCAGAAGGGCAGGGCGACGCGACCCGACATCAAGCTCGGCATCTGCGGCGAACATGGCGGCGATCCCTCGTCGATCCGCTTCTGCGAGGAGGTCGGGCTCGACTACGTCTCCTGCTCGCCCTACCGCGTGCCGATCGCCAGACTGGCAGCGGCGCAGGCTGCAGTGCAGACAACGACCACGGGGCGTGGATAGACCGGTCCGAGCTTACGGTTTTGTATGAAAACTCACGCGAACGTGCTAGAGGTATCGCGCAATCTCGCCATTGTTTCTGACCAATTTCGTGATGATCGCCAAACGTCTCCGGAAACATATGTTGCAGATTTCACCCGCTCCGTTCCGCTCGATCCTGATCATTCAAACGAAGTTCATAGGCGATATCGTCCTCGCTTCGACCCTCGCCAGGAACCTTCGGCTCGAATTCCCCGGTGCCAGGATCGTGTTCCTCTGCGAAGCGCACTTGGAGAGCTTCGTGATTGCGCATGGCATCGCTTCGGAGGTGGTTCCGTTCAGGCGGGCTCGCGCGCGGGGCACCCCGCTGGAGCGCGGAAAAGAGCTCTACGCAACGGTGAAGGCGCTGCGCGGCTTCTGCTTCGATTTGACGATCGACCTGACCGATTCGAAGACCTCTCGGCTTATCAGCGGCTTGGTCAACGCAAAGACACGCGTCGGCTACAATCCCCCGGAAAGGCCGCTGAAGCTGCTGGAGCGGCAGCCCGCCAATGTGTTTGCCAAACCATTCGGGTTTGGCGGCCAGCATTTTGTTTATCGCTATCTCTCCCCTCTTGAAGCGCTCGGCATCGATCTGCGGGTGACGGTACCGAGCCTCCAGCCGCCGCCATTCGAGGCCGCGAAAGCCTTGGCGCTTCTGGGCACGCACCACATCCGTCCGAACGCCTTCGTCGCTGTCCACGCAGGCGCGAGTTTCAAGGGCCGGCAGTGGCAGCCGGAACGGTTTGCCGAGGCGATTGACCAGATTGCGGCCGAAACCGGACTGGGCATCGTCCTGGTGGGAGGGCCGGGCGAAGGTGAAACCGCCGCGCGGATCGTTGCCGAGACGGCGACGCCGGTGGTGGACCTGGTCGGAGCGCTGTCGCTCGAGACCCTACTGGCCGTCCTGGAACAGGCTCGGCTGTTTGTGGGCAATGAAAGCGGGCCGATGCATATGGCCGCTGCCGCCGGCACCCCGGTTGTCGGCCTTTTCGGCCTGACGCATCCGTCACGCTGGGGACCTGTCGGCGTGCCCAGCATCGCGCTTCGGCCGTCAATGCCATGTGACTGCGTGGCCAAGGATTTGTGTCGCCGAACCGATCCCAGCAAGGCGTGCTGCGTTTGGCGCCTGGAGGTGAAGCCGGTTGTCGAAGCGGCGCGCGAAATTCTCGCGCGCACCGAGCTGAAAAATGAACGCGCTGTCTGAGGGCGATGGAACGGCAAGACTGTCGCTGAACGGCTCGTCGACCAAGTGGGAGGTCAAATTGCCGCGCCAGGCGTTTTTCTGCTATCCCTCGTCCGATTTCCGCCTTCATGCGGGTCTTGGGATGTCGGCTTGAAACCGCCGGTCGGGAACTTGGTTCGATGCATTTGCCGCAAAAACATCTCTGCATGATCGCCATGTCGGTGGCGCTGATATCCAGCGCCCATGCCACGCCGCTGGTCGAACCCACGCTGCACATCAAGCCGGCTGCAAGCGGAACCGGTCGCGTTGCACTCACGCTCGATGCCTGCGGCGGCAAGACCGACACGCGCATTCTCTCGGCGTTGGTGGACAACAAGATACCGGCTACCATTTTTGTCACCGGCATCTGGCTGAAGCGCAACGCCGAGGCCGTCGCGATCATGCGGGCGCATCCCGACCTGTTCGAGCTGGAAAATCACGGTGGCCGGCATATCCCGGCGGTCGACACGCCACAGAAGATCTATGGCATACGCAGCGCCGGCAGCCCGGAAGCAGTCCTTGCCGAAGTCGAGTCGGGGGCCGCGGCTCTGGCCACGACCGGCGAACCGGCGCCGAAATGGTTCCGTGGCGCAACAGCCGAATACAGTCCCTCGGCCATTGCGATGATCCGCAAACTCGGCTTCAAGATTGCCGGCTTCTCGATCAATGGCGACGGTGGCTCGCTGCTCGGCGCCAAGGAAACGGCCAGGCGCATCGCCGCCGCCAAGGACGGTGATGTCATCATCTCCCACATCAATCAGCCGACCCATGCCGCCGGCGAGGGCGTGGTTCAGGGCCTGCTGGCGCTCAAGGACAAGGGCATGACCTTCGTGCGCCTCGACGATGCCGACGGAACGGGTAATCACGGCACCACCGACTAAGGGCCGGCATCACCTGAATATCAATGCCCCTGAGTGTCTTCAAGCCGAAGCGTTCAGTCCGGCTTGGCCTCGATGCTGACCTTGCTGGCGTAGAACGCGCCGTGGTCGCGGATGTCGGTCATCTCGTCGAAGGGCTGCCGATAGGCCCACATCGCGTCCTTGCCCGCTTCGCCCGCCGGCAGCACGCTCCAATAGCTGGCATCACCCTTGTAGGGGCAGTGCGTCGCGTGATCCGTTCGGCTGAGCTTGTCGAAATCGATATCGGCGAACGGAATGTAGAAGGCGGCGGGGTAGGGGGCCTCCGTCAGCACCTTCGCCTTGGCGGAAGAAGCGATGACCGTACTGCCGGCGCGGATTGTGACGGTGCCGGAATAGGGCTCTATCGTGATGATCTTGTCGGGATTGCGCTGGAAGCCGGGTGCCGGGTTGGCGATCTTGTCCATGCTGGTTCTCCTTGCCCCGACCTTAGGTGTGGTGGGCGACCGGATAGAACAAGGCCCGTGGTCACAAACAAGCAGACACCAAGCGCCCCGTGCGTGGCGCAAGACTGGCCTTGGCGTGGCAGCGGAAAATCAGGCAGCGGTTTTGAAGGCGTCCATCAGCCCGGCATAGGCGGCCGCGATGCCCGCCACCGGGTTGCTGCTTCTCGAGATCGTCTCGACCTTCAGCGCCCCTCCGACGGTTGGCAAGGTGAGCAGAAGGAACTGGCGATTGCCGCCATCACCGACGGATGCCGCCGCGACGTGCTGGCCTTCGCCTTCGTTCTGGACGCACATCTTGAACAGCAGTGTGCCGCCGACCGCTTCGAGCGCGCCGCCGACAACTTCGACGAACTCGTCTTCGGAAACGGTCTTTTCGTCCGGCATCAGATCGGCCAGGCTTTCGGCAAGCGTACTCTCGAGAACCTTATCGTCGAGCGCGTCCATGCGAACCTCTTTCAGTCGCCAATCGCACCCCTTTGCCCGTTAACGAAGCTTAACACCGACGATGGCCGGATTATGGCACTTTTTGCTGTTGGTCCGATCACGAGGAGTTTGCGCCGATGGAATCTATTTGAAGCTCCTGCCATTCGGTCGGCGGCAGGGACCCCCAAATTTCAGGAGCGCTTCAGCAACGACCAGACGGCCGGCACGAGGCTGGCCGCGAGCGCGACCTTGATGAGATCGCCGACGATGAACGGCACGACGCCGAACTGCCAGGATTTTTCCGGACCGATGAGCAGCGCCAGCCAGGCAAAACCCATCGCCATCATCACCCCTTCGGCAACCAGCATGGCGTTGAAAAGCTTGATCGGATGACGGTCCCAGCCGCGGTCGGCGGCCCAGCCGACAATCGCCGCCATGACCACGAAGCCGGCGAGATAGCCGCCGGTCGAGCCGAGCATGTAGGCAATGCCGATGCCTTTTTCCGGCGTGCCCTGGAAGACCGGGAAGCCCATGGCGCCTTCCGCCATGTAGAGCAGCAGGGTGGCGACGCCGAGCCGCATGCCGAAGGCGGCGGCGATCAGCAGGACGGCAAGCGTCTGCATCGAGAGGTCGACAGGCCCGAGCATCACCTTGGTCTTGGCCGAAAGAGTCAGGAGCAGCGTCCCGGCGATCGCCAGCAAAAACTGCGTTGCAAGTCGCGCGGCACCTTCCTGCGGCAAGGCCAGGAAAACAAGCGGGCGCGTCGTCGTTGCGGTTGTCATGGTCTTCCCCAATTCAATCTTGCCGCGAACCAGAAATCGCGGTCTTGCATTTTCCTATATTGGCTTGCGTGCTATGCGGCAATCTGTTTTGCCGTTCCGGGAACAAAGCGCCGACATGGCTCTCAAATTCGATATCAGCTTCGACCCTGCTTACGGCCGAGGTGTAAGGGTGGCCCCCGACGTGCAACGCGTCACGGCCCCTAATCCCAGTCCCTTCACTTTCCACGGCACCAACAGCTACGTCGTGGGCCACGATACGCTGGCGGTGATCGATCCGGGGCCCGATGACGAAGCGCATCTTCAGACCTTGCTCGACGTGATAGCGGGCCGACCGGTGAGCCACATTTTCGTCAGCCACACGCATCGCGACCATTCTCCGCTGGCGGCCCGGTTGAAGGAGCGCACCGGCGCCCAAGTGCTGGCGGAGGGACCGCACCGGCCGGCGAGGCCCTTGCACATTGGCGAAACCAACGCGCTCGACGCCAGCGCCGACACCGCTTTCATTCCCGACATCGCCTTGCCGGACGGCGAGCTGGTCAGCGGCGACGGCTGGGCGATCCGGACCGTCCTGACGCCCGGCCATACCGCCAACCATGCGGCATTCGCGCTGGAAGGCACCGGCATCCTGTTTTCAGCCGATCACGTCATGGGCTGGGCAACCTCGATCGTCGCGCCGCCGGACGGGGCAATGGCCGACTACATGGCATCGCTGGACCGCCTGATCGAGCGCGGTGACCGGCTGCTGCTGCCTGGCCATGGGGGACCGGTGACGGCGCCGCGCGCTTTCATGCGCGGGCTGAAGACCCATCGCAAGATGCGCGAACGAGCCATATTGGAACGGATCAGGGCCGGCGACAGGACAATCCCCGACATGGTCAAGGCGATCTACAGGGATACCGATCCCCGGCTGCACGGCGCCGCCGGCCTGTCGGTGCTTGCCCATCTGGAGGACCTGGTGGCGCGCGGCGTGGTGGCGACGGACGCCGCTCCCGCCATAGATGGCATTTTCACGCCTGGCCGATAGCCCTGCCGCCGCCCACCCGTTCACCAATCATCGTCGCGGCGCGCGATTTGCTCGAAAAATGGCTATTGTGCCGGCGCCGCGCCGATCTGGCCGGCGACTTCCTGATCGAGCTCCGTGAGGAATTCAGTGATGCGCGCGGCATTGTCGCCAAGGTCATGGCGGCCGTAACGCGAGGCGGAGCGCATGTCGACGATGACCGTGTCGCCGTCATCCGTGACGCGAATGGCGACGTCGGCGGGAAGGCCAAGAACGAAACTCGAGGCGACGGCGGTGATTGTCACCTCCGTCTGTCCGGCGAGTTCGGGATAAGGCTCCGAAAGGTCCCAGCCGCGCCGGTCGAGCACAGTTTCAACGGCATTGACGACGGTCTCGAACGGCAGGTCGTAGCTGCGTGCGGTGACCAATGGATAGCTGTCCGTCTGCAACGTCTGCTCACCCGGCGTCGACGGGGACACTGCGTTCATGTCCTTGGTCCGGTCGCTGACATCGAGCGCGGGCGGTTCATCGAAATCGGTCGAAATGTCCCGCAGCGGCGGATAGATCGTCGCCCAGTAGGCGGCAACGCCGTACGGGGTGAGCACCAGCAGCGCCAGCAAGGCGCCGACGGTGAGATCACGGCCACCACGGTCACCGAAATTCCACAGCCTCGCAAAGGCCAGGCCGGCAAACAGCAGCGCCAGCGCCGCCAGCAGGGCAGCAATGCCCAGTACCCACAGGAAGACCGGCGTTTGGACGAGGCCGAAGCGATGGCCGACAAAGTTCGTCAGCAAAAGCACCGCTGAAAAGGCGCCCGTGCGCCGCGACCAGCCGGCAGCCTTCGACGTTTGCCGTTCGGGAATGCTAACCATTATTCTCTGCGCTGCCCCAACCCGGATGGAGGTTTAGTGCCTTTTTGCGGAAACACGCAACATCCTCTCAATCCGTCGGCAAGCGATAGTCCCTGAACTGCTGACGCAAGGTGATCTTCTGGATCTTGCCTGTGGCGGTGTGCGGTATCTCGCCGACGAAAGCGACGTCGTCCGGCATCCACCATTTGGCCACCTTGCCATCCATGAAATCGAGAATCCCGGCCTTGGTCGGTTCCTTGCCCGGCTTGGCAACGACGACCAGCAGGGGCCGCTCGCCCCATTTCGAATGCTTGACGCCGATGGCCGCGGCTTCCGCCACATCGGGATGGCCAACGGCCAGATTCTCCAGGTCGATGGTCGAAATCCATTCGCCGCCGGACTTGATGACGTCCTTGGCACGGTCGGTGATCTGCATGTAGCCGCCGGCATCGATATGGGCGACGTCTCCAGTGTCGAACCAGCCGTCCACGTCGAACTGCTCCGCGCCCGCACCGCCATAATAGGCGCGGGCGACGGCCGGGCCGCGCACCTTCAGCCGGCCGAACGTTTTGCCGTCCCAAGGCTGTGGATTGTTCTCGTCATCGGTCACCTTCATTTCGACGCCAAAAGGCGGGTAACCCTGCTTGCTCTGGACGTCGAGCCGAGCCTCGCCCTCGAGGCCGGCATAGTCCGGCTTCAAGGTGCACAGCGTGCCGAGCGGCGACATTTCGGTCATGCCCCAGGCATGGATGACCTGGACACCGTAATCGTCCTGGAATTTCGTCATGATCGCGCGCGGGCACGACGAGCCGCCGATCACGACCTTGCCGAGATGGGGAAGCGTCTTGCCAGTCTCCTCCAGATATTGCAGCAGCATCATCCACACGGTCGGCACGGCGGCGCTGAACGTCACCTTTTCCTGATCGAGCAATTCATAGATAGAGGCGCCATCCATCTTGCAGCCGGGCATGACCAGCTTGGCGCCGATCATCGGGCCGCTCTGGCCAAGACCCCAGGCATTGGCATGGAACATCGGCACCACCGGCAGAATCGTGTCGCGCGACGACAAGCCCATGGCGTCGGGCATGGCCGCGATCATGGCGTGCAGCACGTTTGAGCGATGACTGTAGACGACGCCCTTGGGATCGCCCGTCGTGCCCGACGTGTAGCACATGCCGGCGGCGGTGCCTTCGTCGAAGCTCCTCCAGGCGAAATCGCCATCGACCTCTCCTAGCCACTCCTCATAGGCGACGGCGTTGGGCAGGGTCGTTTGCGGCATGTGCGCCTTGTCGGTGAGCACGATCACTTTCTTCAGCGATTTGACGGCACCGGCGATCTTCTCGAGCAACGGGATGAAGGTGAGGTCGACGAAGACGGCCTTGTCCTCGGCGTGGTTCATGATCCAGACGATCTGTTCGGGAAACAGGCGCGGATTGAGGGTGTGGTAGATAGCACCGATGCCCATGATGCCGTACCAGGCCTCGATGTGGCGGGCGGTGTTCCAGGCCAGCGTCGCGATGCGGTCGCCCAAGGCAAAACCGTCGCGCTCCAGGCGCTGGGCGACCTTGAGGGAACGACGATGAAGGTCGGCATAGGTGGTGCGCACGATCGGCCCCTCGATCGAACGCGACACGATCTCCCGCGCACCATGCTGCCGCTCGGCGTTGTCGATCAGCTTGTGGCACAGCAGCGGCCATTCCTGCATCAGTCCCAGCATACCGGGTTCCTCCATCACGCTTTTCACGGTGCGCTTTTGATCGCATTGTGAAGCGAACCGGGGAATTGTCCAGCGTCCACAAGCGCAGCGGGCGAAAGTCGGAGTTCGAACCTGTATCGGCAAACGGTTGAATCCGGACGGCTTTTTGATTTCGCTTGGCTGCATCGGGCCCGGACCGGCCATCGATGGCGATCTGGCCAGGCGGTTGGCCGATTTGGCATGGGCGCTTGGTCGGCACCAAAGACATCACCTCTATATATCGGCTGAGGGTTCGGCAGGTTTCTCAAGGATTGGAGAATAAGCTGGGACATTAGCCGCGGCTTTTAAATTGCAATGCAGCAATGCTGCCGATCAGAACTTCTGCCAACTATTCCGCTAAATAGATGCTTGCTGGTGAGGTCGCACTGGCGTAGCTCTTGATCTTCGACTGAGTCGAATCGCCAATGGTGAGGGGTCCGGTTCGCTTTGCGAAGGAACGGCCTGCCAAGTGTAGTGGCGATTGCCGACAGGGGCACCTTTCGGGGGAAGGGGAAGAAGTTGAATGTCGCAACATCAACGATTGTCGGAAGCCGGCACTTCCTGTTCAGAATTCGTTTTCAACTCATCGGCGGACTGACATTCGCGATCATCGCGCCAGCACTGATCCGGATAGCATCCTATCCGGACGCGATCTATTCGGCCAATCTGCAGATAACGGTCGCGGCTGCCATCATTGCGCATGTTACCGGCTTTCTTGCCTATCGCCGCATTGGCAATTTTCCGGGCGTGGCCGCGGCCAGCTATATCCTGCCGACATTCGTCCTGTCCTACGGTCTTGTTTTCTTGACGATTTTCTTTTTCCGCTTCGAGTATAGCCGGTTTCAGGCCGCCGCCAGCTTCACGCAGTCCACGCTCTGGTATTTCGGCCTGAGCCTCATGACCCGGCGTCTTGAGCCGTACCGGCTGGCCGTCATTCCCGGCGGCAATGTCGAGCGCCTCAGGGCCCTGCCGGGCGTGCACTGGTTCTGGCTCAAGTCGCCCGGCACCGTTATCGAAAGAGTTAACGGCGTTGTTGTCGATTTGCGTGCGGACCTCGGCGCCGAATGGGAGCGCTACATCGCCGACCGGGCGCTGTCGGGCACGCCGGTCTATCACGTCAAGCAGGTCAGCGAATCGTTGACCGGTCGTGTCGAGATCGAACATCTATCGGAGAACACGCTCGGCTCGCTCAATCCGAACCAGGCTTATCTCAAGATCAAGCAGGCCATCGACTGGACCTCCGCGCTTGTCCTTGTCGTGGTTCTTTGTCCCGTTCTGCTGCTGGTCGCCCTATCGATCCGGCTGGACTCGGAAGGCCCCGTGCTGTTTCGCCAACCCCGCATGGGCTACCGGGGCAGGATCTGCACCGTCTACAAATTTCGTTCGATGAGGCAGCAGACCGGCTCCGGCAGCGACAAGGACAAGGCGATCACCAAACGGGATGACGATCGCATCACGCGGGTCGGGAGCTTCCTGCGCAAGTTCAGGATCGACGAGCTGCCGCAGGCCATCAACATCCTGCGCGGTGAGATGAGCTGGATCGGGCCACGGCCGGAAGCTGTCGTGCTGTCGCAATGGTATGAGGCGGAATTGCCGTTCTACCGGTACCGGCACATCGTCAGGCCGGGCGTGAGCGGGTGGGCACAAGTAAATCAGGGCCATGTCGCAGCGGTCGGCGATGTCATGGAAAAATTGCACTATGATTTTTACTACATAAAGAACTTCTCACCTTGGTTGGACGTGCTGATCGTTCTCAGGACCATAAAAACGATGTTCACCGGTTTTGGTGCGCGATAGCCAAATCAGGGCCTGAATCCGATCGCACGTGCAGGAAGCAATGGATCTCGCCTCAAGGAAAATAGCTGTCATCGGACTTGGCTATGTCGGTCTGCCGCTGGCTGTGGCCTTCGGGGCGACCAGGGATGTGATCGGCTTCGACATCAACCCGTCGCGCGTGGAGGCACTGAAGCGCGGCGAGGACCATACGTTAGAAGCCAGCGAGGAGGAAATCGCCGCCGCCAGAGGGCTGAAGTTCACCAGCGAGAAAGCCGATCTGCACGACTGCGGAATTTTCATCGTTACCGTGCCCACGCCGATCGACCGGGCCAACAGGCCGGACCTGAAGCCTCTCGTCATGGCGTCGACGACGGTCGGCGAGGTCATATCCCCGGGCGCGGTGGTGATCTTTGAATCCACCGTCTATCCCGGCTGCACGCAGGAAGTCTGCGCACCGCTGATCGAGAAACATTCCGGGCTGCGTTACAACAGCGATTTCTTCCTCGGCTACAGTCCAGAGCGCATCAACCCCGGCGATCGCGAGCACCGGCTGCAGACGATCGTCAAGGTCACCAGCGGTTCCACGCCAGAGGCGGCGGAGGCCATCGACGCGCTCTATGCCTCGATCGTGCCGGCGGGTACGCATCGTGCCTCCAGCATTGCCGTGGCCGAGGCCGCCAAGGTCATCGAGAACACGCAGCGCGACTTGAACATCGCCCTGATGAACGAGCTGTCGCTGATCTTCGGCAAGCTGGGCATCGACACGTCGGAGGTGCTGGAGGCGGCCGGCACCAAATGGAATTTCCTGCGCTTCACGCCGGGCCTCGTCGGCGGGCACTGCATCGGCGTCGATCCTTATTATCTCACCCACAAGGCCCAGGAACTCGGCTATCATCCCGAGGTGATTCTTGCCGGGCGCCGCATCAATGACGGCATGGGCCAGCATGCGGCGGACCAGACGGCCCGCCTGATGATGCGCAAGGGCATACCTGTCGTTGGCAGCCGGATTCTGGTGATGGGTGCGGCCTTCAAGGAAAACTGTCCGGACTTGAGGAATTCCAAGGTCGTCGACGTCGTCGCGCAACTGAGGCAGTACAATGCCGGCATCGATATCTGGGACCCTTGGGTCGACGCGCAGGAATGCGCACGCGCTTTCGGCACGGCGAGCGTGAAGGAGATGCCCGCCGCGCGCTATGACGGCGTCATCGTCGCTGTCGGACACGCGCAGTTCCGCAGCTTGGGCGTTGCGGGGCTGAAGTCGCTTTGCAAGGACCCCAGTGTAATCTACGACATCAAGGGGCTGTTCCCTAGGGACGTTACGGACGGGCGCTTCTGATGAAGGTATTGGTCACCGGCGCTGCCGGCTTCATAGGCTATCATGTCGCCAGGCGGCTCCTGGAGCGCGGTGACGAGGTTGTCGGC
>NZ_JAIUHE010000043.1:0-15635 GCF_020164995.1 Mesorhizobium sp. CO1-1-11 | reverse complement strand
GTCAACCACGCCCCTGTCGGCGAGATCGCCGTGGATGAAATGATAGCCGGCATTGGTCTTGCGGCTCGCCTCGTCCAGGAGCCGCAGCCGCGCCTGCTTGATTTGCGGGTCGTAGTAATCGTTGATGCTGTCGATGCCGACAACCTCGTCACCGCGCTCCAGGAGCCGCCTGGCGACATGATAGCCTATGAAGCCGGCAGCGCCGGTGACCAGTACCTTCATCAGAAGGCATTATAGGTTGCGCCGCGAAACCGGCATCCTGCGGACGCATGATATGTCCAGCCCATGGCTCTCGGGCTGGACCCGGCATGCGAATTCCAGGCCTGCTTAGCGGAAAGCCCTGGAAATCTGGTCCGTGAGAGGTTTCAGCATATACGACCAGACATTGCGTTCATCCGTGCGGATGTGAACTTCCGCTGGCATGCCCGGTCTGAGTTGCCTGGCTTCCTTCAAGCACTCCGACTGACTGTCGACCTTAATACGGGCCGAAAAGTACGAAAGCTGGCGTTGCGGATCTTTGATCAGGTCCGCCGAGATGTACTTGACGGAGCCGTTGCAAACAGGGGTAGTCCCGGCATCGAAAGCTGGAAACCGGATCGAAACGCTCTGTCCCGGGTTGACGTCGTCTATGCGGGAAGGAGGGATCAACGCGTCCACGACAAGGTTGTCGGCCTCGGGAACGATCGTCATCAGCAGTTCGCCCGGGGCGACCACGCCGCCGACAGTGTGAACGGACGACTGCTGAACTGTGCCGGATTGCGGAGCGCGGATCTCGGTTTTGGTCAGTTCGTCTTGCGCCACGATCTTGCGTTCGTTGAGTTCGGTGCGCTTGGCTTCAGTCTCGCGCAGTTCACCGGTCACATCGCTTCGCCGTTGCTCGTCGAGCTGCAGGATTTGCAACTCGATCTCGCTGATCTTGGCCTGTGCCTCTGCTACCGCGGCTGCCAGTCGTCCCGACTCGCCCTTGGCACGTGTCGCATCCAGCCTGACGTTGCTGATCCTCTCTTTGGACACCAGTTTCTTCGAATAGAGGGCATCGACATCCGTAAGGTCAGTGCTCAGCAGCGCCGCTGATTCATCGGCTGCAACCTGCTGCGCCTTCAGGCCATCGATCTGACGCTCGAGTTGCTTTGTTTGGCTCGACAAGAGCGCCTTCTGCCCGGCCAATGCCGAGGCACGGGTTTCGAACAGAGCGCGCTCGCCGCTGACAAGGGCGGCCAGCTCCGGCTTTGGCATCCCGGCCTCAAGGCCGGCTGGAAGCTGCATTTCACGCAAACCACCGCGTTCGGCCTCCAGTCGCGCAAGCCGCACCGTGGTGCGATCAAGATCTTCGCTGATGATCTGCAGATTGGCCCGTGGCAGCGTGCCGTCCAGCCGGACCAATATGTCACCGGCCCGAACATGGTCGCCGTCTTGCGCAAAGATGCCGCCGATCGTGCCGCCGGTCTGGTGCTGGACCTTCTTGATGTTGCTTTCGACCACCACCGTGGCGGGCGCGATCACGGCACCAGCTATCTTGGTCAAGCCAAGCCATGCTCCGCCGCCGACCACCAGCAGGCCAGTCACAACGAGCCCCAGCGTCATGCTTGGCCAAAGGGTCCCTGGCGCAGGGATGCTGCCTGGCACCTTTGGCAAGTCGGTTTCGGCGGGCTGGTATCGAGTTCCGAACCGGGCAAGTGTCGGCATGAACGCAAGCACGCGGGGCAAGATGTCACGCATGTCCGGTCACTCCCGAGTGGATGGGCGCGATCGAAGATGGACGTTGCGCGGCAGGCGAGGGCGGCCGCCGCATGCCGGCAAGCACTTCCTCGCGCGAGCCGAAGGTGCGCAGCCTGCCATCCGCCAGGACCATGACCTGATCGATGTTGGTGAGGGCAGATGGCCTGTGTGCAACAACGATCACGATACCCCCACGCTGGCGGACGGCCATGATGGCTCCGGCCAGGGCGGCGTCACCTTCAACGTCGAGATTTGAGTTTGGCTCGTCCAGCACGACCAGGAACGGGTTGCCGTAGAGCGCCCGGGCAAGGCCGATAAGCTGCCTTTGCCCTGCCGACAGCGCTCTTCCTCCCTCGCCGATGCGCGTCTGGAAGCCTGCCGGCAGATGCATGATCATCGAGTGGACGCCCGCGGCTTTCGCCGCGGCGAGCACGCCCTGGGGGTCGCTCTTGCCGCCAAATCTCGAAATATTGTCCGCCACCGTCCCGTCGAACAGTTCAACATCTTGCGGCAGATAGCCAATGTGGGCGCCGAGCCGTTGCGCGTCCCACTGGTCGAGAGAGGCCCCGTCCAGCCGTACCGTGCCGTGCAGAGGGCTCCAAACTCCCACCAGCGCGCGCACCAATGTTGTCTTTCCCGAGCCGCTTGGGCCGATAACGGCCATTCCCGCGCCGCTCGAAAGCTGGAAGCTTACATCGATGAGCGTCGGCCTGGGTGTACCCGGAGGCGCTACCGCCAAACTATCGACCGCCAGACGAGCCTCTGGCGGCGGCAACTTCATGGATTCGATTGGACTCTCGAACGCACGGAGCGCCGCTTTCAACTGGGAATAGCTCTGCCGGGTGGACAGGAAACCCCGCCAGTTCGCAATCGCCGCATCGACCGGGGCTAGCGCGCGACCCAGCAATATCGACGACGCGATGATCACGCCAGGGGATGCTTCGCCTCCGATGACGAGATACGCGCCGAGCCCTAGCACCGAAGATTGCAGCACCATCCTAAGCGCCTTCGACAGCGAGCTGATTCCACCCACGATGTCGGAGAGCCGCTCCTGATAGGAGAGATAAGCGTGAGTGACTTCGCCCCAGCGCCCCGCCAGCCGTTCGGAGAGGCCCATGGCGTGGACCACCTCGGCGTTCCGACGGCCGGAATCAGCAAGCGCGCGCTGTGTCAGGATCGCTTCGGACGCCAGCGCCGCAGGGCGGCGGCTGATGATCTCAGCCACGATGGTCAGCACGACGACGGCGACGGAGCCGAGGGTCGCAAGCACGCCGAGCGACGGATGCAACATGTAGATAATGAGCAGATAAAACGGGATCCACGGCGCGTCGAAAAGAACCGTCGGCCCCGTTCCCGAAAGGAATCCGCGCAATTGATCGAGGTCCCGCAACGGAAGCACCCGGTCCGCTTCTCGACCGGCCCTGAGCGGGAGAAGCAACGAAATTGCGAATGTTCTCTGCTGCAAACTGCAGTAGAATCGACTGGCGATTCGGACCAGTAGACGAAGCCGCACGAAATCGAGCAGACCGTAGGCCGCATAGAGGCCCAGCATTCCGATGGTGAACCCGACCAAGGTCGGGACGCTTTGCGACGGCAGGACGCGATCATAGACCTGCAGCATGTAAACGGATCCGGTCAACGCAAGGATGTTTATCATTGCGGAAAAGAGTCCGATGCCAGCTATTCCAGGCAGGCAGTCTAGTATTGCGGAGCGTAGCGGAGAGGCGCTTTGTGGCTCTTTATTCATAGCTTATTGCTATGACACGACGTTGTCGCGTGTCTTTCTTTGTTCATCCGATGGGTAACCTTTTCTGATTCCACCATATCACATGCGCCCCCCCGGACATGATGGCTAGCTAACATATGGCGAACTTTATGCAAAATGAAGCGAAATCGTGGCCGGGAGTCGGGGTGGGGAGAGGGGTGCCTGTGAAAACAGTGGAGAACTGTGCATGCGGTCGTCAGTGGAAAACCCGCAGATTTCGCTGCAAGCCACTGACTTTACAGTAAATTGCACCGACCCGTTGATGTGGCCATCCCCACAGCGATCAAAAACTTCGTTCAAAGATGTTGGTATGTGATTTTCATCTAATGTAGCTTTCGGTCTAACCCCCATCCAGGGCGGGGTGTTGCCAAACAAGAAGGAAAACGCATGGCGACTCTCCATTATGCATCAGGCGGTTCGGCTGCCGAAGTTGCGGGCGCCGGATTTAACCTGGCGGACGTTCAGTATCTTTCGCAGGTCAATGAGCTGCCCAGCGGAATGAAGGGGCTTGTCTATCTAAGCGCTCATGACGGGGTGACCTCGTCGTTCATCGAAAAAGTCACGCCCTTCCTCAACAATCCAAAAGTGTTTGGATTTTTCCTGATGGACGAGCCGGACCCTACCGGCAGATGGGGCACATACGCGAGTGCGGCAAATCTGAAGGCTGAATCCGACTGGATCCACTCCCATTTTCCGGGCGCCAAGACCTTCATCACCATGATGAATATGGGGTCGTCCACCAACCCGGACTTTTCCAACACCTATAATCCCGCCAACACCGGGATCGACTACTATGGACTGGACCCATACCCTGTTCGCACGGGAATAAGCAGCGTCGACTACAACATGATCGACCGAGCCGTGGCCGCGGCCGTGAAATCAGGCATTCCGGCTGACAAGATCATTCCTGTATATCAGACATTTGGCGGCGGCGGTTGGCAGACGGACACCGGCGGCAAGCACGTCATGCCGACGTCGACCCAAATGCAAACGATGATCGATCACTGGGCAAAGCTGGTTCCGTCCCCAGCCTTCGACTATGCGTATGCCTGGGGTTCGCAGAACGGCGACACCGCCCTGGAGAACTCGCCTGAGTTGCAGGCCGTTTTCCGCCAGCACAACCTCGCCAGCACTAGTCCTTCGACACCGCCTCCGAGTTCCGAGCCGACAACGCCTACGCCCACCACGCCTACGCCCACCACGCCCACTGTCCCCGATCCCACGCAGGCGACCCATCACATCTTCCATGGCGGCCCTGGCGCGGACGTATTTCATTCGACCAGCGGGGACGACGTTTACTATGTCAACAATGCACATGATAAGGTGATGGAGGCATCAGGCGGCGGCTTCGACAAGGTGGTCGCCTCGGTCAGCTACGCATTGTCTGCTGGTTCGCATGTCGAGCAACTCTCGACCGACAAGACGGGCGGCACACATGCGATCAACTTGACGGGCAACGAGTTCGGCCAGGCGATCAATGGCAATTACGGCGCCAACAAGATCGATGGTCGAGGCGGCGCCGATACAATGAAAGGCTATGGCGGCAACGACACTTATTTTGTCGACAATGTGCATGACAAGGTAGTGGAGCAGCCAGGCAACGGCAAGGACGCGGTGTTCGCTTCGGTGAGCTATGCTCTCTCGGCGGGTTCATCCGTCGAGAAACTTGCGACCACGCAGGCTTCGGGAACGGGGCAAATCAACCTGACGGGCAACGAGTTTGCCCAGACGATCCAAGGAAATGCCGGCGCCAACAAGATCAATGGCGGGGGTGGTTCCGATACGCTGACGGGCTTTGGCGGCAAGGACGTCTTCGTGTTCAACACCGCGCTTGGCTCTGGAAATGTCGACAAGATAACCGACTTCAAGGTTTCCCAGGACAAAATCCAACTTGATCACAGCGTATTCAGCGGACTCCAGCAGGGCGCCCTTTCGGCCGCGAACTTTCACATCGGCAAAGGTGCGCATGATGGAAGCGACCACGTCATCTATAACAGTTCGACCGGCGCGCTCTCTTTCGACAGTGACGGTATCGGCGGCCATGCTCAGACGCAGTTTGCGACCGTTGCTCCGCATCTCTCAATTGGCGCGAGCTCCTTTTTCGTGGTTTGACGCACGCAAATTGTGCTTCCGGCAGGAGCTGAGCGCTCCTGCCGGTTCGGCTTCTCCATTCGGCATCTATTCAGCACAGTTCGCATCTGTTTTCCGCCGAGTTGAGCGCGGACGCCGCTTTTTGGGCTAAGAACGGCTGCCGTCCGAGGCATTGCGGGAACATTCTGCCTTGATCGTGGTTTGGTGCCATCGCGCAGGGGATGGATGACGTGCCAAGCTACGAAGTCGAGGAGATTTTCGCCGGCCAAGTCGTGGTGACCCACAAGGTAGTCGCACCAACTCCGTTTCGAGCAGCCAAGCTCGCGACAAACCGGGAAATCACGCTTCGTGCTTCCGAGGCCCGCTGGATCCGGGTATTCGAGCAAGACGGCCGCCGCCGAGCCTATGAATATACGTTCTCGGATCGACCTCAACCCACCCCAACGAGCAATCTTGATAGTCCGATCACCCGTTCGCGATGAATGCGCATTCGCGCGGCTAATCCGATGCGGCTAATCCGATAGTCACGGTGTCTCGATCCAAACAGTCCAGCCCGCGGTCTGATCCTTGCGCCGTTAGCGCGCAAGCACGGTCCTAGTTGCGTCATTCGAACGGACGAGGACAACGGCCAGCCCTGCCCGTAGCCTGAATTGCTGGTGTAAATCGCAACGAAATCGGGCCATGGGAAACGATCCAAGTTTGAGCCGCTTATGGGAGCCGAAGGCCCGCTGGATTTCGGGAGCGGCACGATGAACCCGCACCTGGTTTGCATCGGCGGCGAGGATCACGCCCTGAGGATCTCGTTTCTGATGGAACTCCGCGAGCGGGGTTTTCGGGTCACCGCGGTCTCGACGGGCGATGAAGCTCTGTTTTTACGGCACGGCATTCCGCACCGCCGCTACGAGTTCAATCGCTTTGCCAATGGCAGCGGCAAAGCCGGGACGATCAGGACATTGCGAAGGTTGTTGCGGGAACTCCGCCCCGACATCGTCCAAAGCTTCGATACGAAACCCAATTTGCTAACCCCGCTGGCGGTGCGGGGAGAAGTCCCGGTCGTCCGCACAATCAACGGCTTGGGCTGGACCTTCTCATCGCTGGAGCCGCGAGCCTTGGCCATGCGGCCCGCCTTCTGCGGTCTGCAGTGGGTTGCTTCCTTCTGGACTGCTGCCACGGTTTTCCAAAATCGCGACGACCAAGCCTTTTTTGAGCGCTATCGGCTGATCCCACGCGGCAGCGGACGCCTTATTCAGGGGTCGGGCATCGACGTCAATGCATTCGCGGTGGCAAGACGTCTTGCCTCATCACCAGCGGCAATGCGGCGGGAATTCGGACTGGAATCGGCCGAGATCGTCATTTTTGTCGGCCGGCTCACCCGCCTTAAGGGCATTCCGACCCTTCTCGAGGCGATTCCGCACATTCTCTCCAAAAGACCTCATGCGCGTTTCGTGCTCGTTGGCCCACGGGAATCGGAAGGACCATTCGCCGTCGAAAAGTCCGAAATCCAACGATTTGCTTCTCATGTGACCGTGCTGGGCAAACGGCATGATGTCCCCAGTCTGCTTGGCATGGCTGATTTGTTCGCCTTCCCAACGCAATATCGCGAGGGCGTTCCGCGCGTCTTGCTGGAAGCCGGACTCGCTGGATTGCCGATAGTCGCATCGCGAATGCCCGGTTGCAGCGACGTCGTCGAAGATGGGTGGAACGGTTATCTGGTCACGCCGCGCGATGCTCGCGCCCTTGCGGACCGGATAGTCGACATACTGTCGGACCGCACCTTGGGAGCCGCCATGGGGCAGCGCTCCGCCTCGCTTGTCAGGGAGCGTTTTGCCCTGCCGGGCATCGTCGACCAATACTGCGATGTCTATAAGAGCAATCTCAGGACCAAATCTCGCGGCTTGCTTGCTCCATCGCCTCTGGAGAGCGGCATTGCGAACCGCCGGTTGGACGGGGCGCGGCAATGATGCGCGACGCGTTGCTTGCCGGCGGTGTCATCCTGTCAGCCGCGTCGCAGCTCTCCGTCCCCGGCATGCCATTCGGCTATGGCGAACTGCTCCTGGCGCTTTGGATCATGCTGTCGGCCGGACGAATGTTGGTCGGCGGGCGCGTCGAAGCGACACCAGCCTTCGCGCAACTCGCGACTTTTTGGCTGCTCCTTTCTCTCGCATTGGGGATCGGCACGATCGTCGGCTACTTGACCACCCTGCTTTACCCGACAGGGTTGTTGCACGACACAATGGCCTACGTGCTGTTGGCCAGCATCACTTGCCTGGCGAGTGTTGAGCCGGACGCGGGGCGTCGTCTTCGGCGCAGCGGTTGGTGGACAATCGTGTTCGCCGACGCAATATTTGCCATCCAACTCGCCATCGCGTGGGGCTGGCTCCATCAGCCCGGCGTCGATCCGTGGTATTGGGACCGCTTTCGCGGCTGGTCTGAAAATCCGAACCAACTCGCGCTCTATTGCGCGCTTCTTGGTCCGCTGGCGCTGCACCTTGCAACCACTACTCGCAATCGGTGGGGTCAGGTCCTTGCGCTCTCAAGCCTCGTGTTCATCTTTTTTGTCGGCCGCCTGACCAGGAGCGATGCCTATCTCTACACCACGATTGTAAGCGGCGTCGCCTTCCTCGGGTTGCGGTTGAAGGCATGGTTGGCATCCGATGGCAATCGAACCAGCCTGCCCAGGCAGATCGCACTTCTGCTGATGGTCGGCGCTGTCCCCTTGGTGATAGCGATGACCCCCTATCTTCTTAGCGAGGAAAGCTTTGCGGCGAATTTTGCCAAGAGCCTCACCAAGGACGGAGGCGGCGAGGCCACGGCTGAAACATTCGAGCTTCGGGTTTATCTGTGGGATGAGGCGCTTCAGAAGGGGCTGCAATCGGCATCGCTCGGCCTCGGTCCTGGCCCCCACCTGGAGCGCCCGCCGACGGCCGACATGCAATTTCTGGAGCGGCCGTTCGAAGCGCACAATACGGTTCTCGACCTCTATCTGCAGGGCGGGCTGATCGCCGTCATCGCCTTGCTGTGGATCGTTGGATCGGCGGCCATGTCCGCCTGGCGCGCTCGCTACGACGCGCTTTTGGTGCTCGTGGCGTCCGCAGCCGTGTTCAGCATACCGCACCTCATCATTCGTCATCCGATCGTGTGGTTTGCATTGACCTTCTGCCTCGTCGCGGGACCGCCAAGCGTTTTCCGGCGCGAGCTTGAGCCTTCAGAGGTGATGTGATGTGCGGGATAGCCGGGATACTTCTCGCGTCCAATGCTGCCGACCCCAAGTCGCTCGATCAGATCGGGCAAATGATGATGGCGCTTCGTCACCGCGGTCCGGATGGCGAAGGACTCTGGACGGATCGCGAAGCAGGCATTGCCTTAGGCCACAGGCGGCTGGCGATCGTCGATCTGTCGGAAACGGGGCAACAGCCCATGCTGTCCACAAGCGGTCGGTATGCGATCACCTTCAACGGCGAGATATATAATTTCCGTGACCTGCGTCTCGAGCTTGAAGGCGTCGGGCACCATTTCCGCGGCACCAGCGACACGGAAGTCATGTTGTGTGCGATCGAGAGCTGGGGCCTCGAGGCCGCACTCCAGCGTTTTGCTGGCATGTTCGCGTTCGCCTTGTGGGACCTGAAGACGAGGACCCTCCATCTCGCGCGGGATCGACTGGGCAAAAAGCCCCTCTACATCGCTTCAGCCAGGCATGCGCTGGTCTTTGCTTCCGAACTGAAAGCAATCAGCCGCTTTTCAGGCTACTCTCCGGAGATCGATCTGGATGCCGCCACTGCAATGCTTTCCAAGGGGTGGGTCCCGGATCAGAGTTGCATTTGGCGAGGTGTCTTCAAGCTGCCACCCGGCTCGGTCCTGACCCTCACGGCCGCGACTGTGGCGGAGGGGCGCGGGGCCGCCTCCCTTTCGCAGGGCGCAAGTCGCTGGTGGTCGCTGGCCGAAGTCGCCAAGAACGGGCGAGAACAACCGATCGCCGGTAGTGACGACGATCTGACCAATGAACTGGATCATCTGCTCCGGCTTGCCGTTCGCGAGCGCATGATCGCCGACGTTCCGTTGGGCGGTTTCCTGTCGGGCGGCGTCGACAGCTCTACCGTTGCGGCCTTGATGCAGGCTCAATCTCCAAATCCCGTGCGCACTTTCACCATCGCCTTCGCGGAGAGCGGCTTTGACGAGGCCCCTTACGCCGCCGAGGTAGCGCGCCATCTGGGCACCGACCACACGGAACTACACCTTTCGGCTGCCGCCGCGCGTGACGTGATCCCCGAACTGCCAACGGTATGGGATGAGCCATTCGCCGACGAATCGCAGATACCGACTCTGCTGGTGGCGCGGCTGGCCCGCCAGCACGTGACCGTGGCGCTGTCGGGGGACGGCGGAGACGAGTGCTTTGCAGGCTATGGCCGCCACTTCATGGCGGACCGGCTGAAACGGTACCAAGGTCTACCCGCAAGTGCACGACGAACGGTGGCGGCCGGCGCAGGGATGCTGTCCAGGGCGGCTCGTCACGATTTCATTGGCAACCTGCCACTTCCGTCGCATGTGCGGCATGCGCTGCGCAGCGATCGGCTCACTCGCTTCGCCTGGCTTCTCGCCGCGAAGGATGAAGACGAGCTGCACAGGCGGCTGACGGGATCATCGGCCGAAAACCTCACCCGGCACGAGACTCCTGCATCCATAGTCTCTGCACCGCGGCTCGACGGGCTGTTGTCTCGCCTCCTGTACGACGACATGTCCGGTTACCTCGCTGGCGACATTCTCGTCAAACTGGATCGAGCCAGCATGGCCAACAGCCTCGAGGCGCGTTGTCCCCTGCTGGACCACCGCGCCGTCGAATTCGCTTGGCGCCTTCCGGCTGCCATGAAGGTTCGCAACGGCAGAGGCAAGTGGATCCTTCGAAATGTGCTGCGTCGTTATCTTCCGCAACGGCTGATCGACCGGCCGAAGCAGGGCTTCGACGTGCCGATCGCGGCTTGGCTGCGGGCCCCGTTGCGCAGCTGGGCCACCGATATTCTGTCCGATGTTCGCAACCAGGGCGAAGGCTTGCTGGACAGCACAAAGGTGGACGCCTGCTGGCGCGATCACGTTGCAGGACAGGACCGCTCCCGTGAACTGTGGTCGGTGCTGATGTTTCAAGCCTGGTGCAACGAGGCCAAGCGGCAGGCGTCGGCATCGAACTCATCCCGTGAACTCGATCTGGCAGGAGTATGAAATGGCGGGTTCCGCAGTCAGCCGAATTGAATTGCCACGAGCCACCCCGGTGGCTGCCCCGGCTCCTGAAAGCAGGGCCCGCGTACGGCCTCCCAGAAGCGCCCCGAATTCAGCAACCCCGTCTCGCCAACTGCTGGTGACATTGGCGAGCAGGAAATGGATCATTCTGCTCTTCGCGGTTGTCGGCGGCATCTTGGCGGCCTTGGCGGGAATAACCCGCCCTACCATGTACGAAGCCACCAGCCAGCTTATCATAGACGCTCCTGCCAGGGCGGCCCTTCCCGCCAGCCCGGGCTCAGCGCAGGACATGATCGATTCAAGCATTGACGACCACATCACGATGCTCTCGTCGGAGAGCCACCTTCGTCGAGTCGCCGCAGCGCTGCGTCAACCGAGCCCGGCCAACGCGACCGCACAACCGCAAGCCGGGAAGGGAAGCTCCAGCCAGGGGCCAACGCCCGCCGATCCGCCGACATCGCACTCTTTCGCTGGCGATCTGCTGAAGCGCCTTTGGCCGCGGGATGTTGTATCCACCAATGCGCCGCAAGCAGCAGAGGCCGCCGAGATGAAAGCGCTGCGCAAAGGGGTAAGGGTCGGACAAGAGCTCCGGTCCCGGGTCATTTCCGTCGGCTTCTCGGACGATGACCCGGCGCGCGCGGCGATGGTGGCCAATACATTCACCAAGATCTATGTCGACGACCTCGCGCAGAAAAGTCAGGCGTCGAACATGCAGGAACTTGACGCCGTCGTCGCCAGTTTGCCCAAACTGCAGAATGAACTGGTGGATGCGTCCAATCGGCTCGAGGAGTATCGGCTGAGCCATGGCGCGGTCGATCAAGGCTCGGCTGACAAGGTGGCCGGGGAGAGGGCGGATCTCAGCCAACAGATATCGATGTCCAAAGCGGATCTGGCGGCGCTGGAGTCCCGGCTCCAGCGTATCCAGGAGCTTCGAAAGCAGGGCGCGCCGGCCGCGACCCTGGCCGAGGCCGCCGGCACGCAGGAGTTGGCCGACCTTTCGGCTCGCGTGGCCAGGGCGCCAGCGGACAAGGATCTGGCCAATGCCTTTTCCGTCGCGATCGAAAAGGCAATCGCTGATATCGTCGCTGAAGCGGACATCTATCGTGCCCAGGTCGAGGCTCTGGGAAATCGAATGCGTGTGCTCGATGCGGTCGCGGCCGACACGGCCAGCCGGCTCGCCGGTTTGCGGGCGCTCGAACCTCAAGTCAGCCTCCTGACGCAACGCTACAACGAACTTCTCGGCCGCCAGCAGGACCTGAAGCGGCGCATCGGAGCTCCGTCCGCCGGGGTCTCGGTCCTTTCCGTTGCATGGCCGCCGACAATTCCGCAGACATTGCCGCCGGTTTTTTTGGTTCCACCGGGAATGATTGCGTTCGGCCTCCTTGGCGCTGTTTTGGTCCTCATGCGAAATCGCTTCGATCGCACCTTGCGCGGTGAAGCGGAGGCGGAAGCCGTGCTCAGGATACCGTGCGTGGGGCTCGTGCCCGAACCGGGCAGGATGCACGCCAAACAGTTGCGTGACTTGGTTTTGGGCCAGCCCAAGTCGGCCTACAGCCGTGCGGTGACGTCGCTGCTGGTCGCGGCCGCGCCAGATCAGGCAAGGGGTCGTGCTCCGCACACGATCCTGCTCACGCCAAGCGTCCGGGCTGACGGAGCGACCGAGCTTGCGTGGGGCCTGGCCTTGGCGGCCACCCGACTGGGCAATCGTGTTCTTCTGGTGGATCTCCAGCGGGCGGGCTCCCAACTTACGCCCGAGTTTCTGCGCCAGTTCAACGGACCCAAGGCTCGTCATTCCTTCGCGGATTACATCAGCAGTCGTTGTACCTTGGATGACGCGGTCGCCAGCATTCCCGAAATTGGCATCGACCTGACGACCATGGCACCTGCAGAAGATCTTTTGGCTCTCCTGGCGCGTGTCGACACCGCCAAGTGCAGGGAAGATTTGCACTCGGCGTACAGCCTCGTCATCATAAACGGGCCATCGGGGCTGGCTGGGCCAGAAGCCATGTTCCTCAAGAGCTGGGCGGACGCGGTTCTCGTTACCGTTCGCTGGGCAAGAACCTCGCGGCATGTCGCGCGCGGGGTGGTGGAGCAGCTCCTGAGCGACGGAACGCTCTCGGTTCCGGTGGCGAGCGTCCTTACCCGGGTGAACCTCACCCGGTACGGCAGGTATCGGTTTGGCGACAGTGCCGATCTTTTGCGCGAGAGGATCTCATGAATTCGACCGGCACCGGCCGTAAGCAAGGCTCGCCATGATCCGACTTCCGCAAAGCCCGATCGGCAAGGTCCTTCGAGCGGCCGGTGGCGTGTCGGCCATGGCGATTGCCGGTCAGCTCATTCTTGTCGCGACCATTCCGGTGTTGGCCAGGCTCTATTCTCCTGCTGATTTCGGCTTGTTCACGATCTATCTTTCGACCGTGAACATACTGGGGGCGGTCGCGGCACTGCGCTTTGAGGCTTCGCTGTACGGCGTCAAGAGCGACGCGCAGGCATACGTCACGGTTAAGCTCATTCTTTTGGCCGTGTCGGCAACCGGCGTTCTTGCCTTGACGGCGGGGGTTATGTTGTCGAGCACCGTTCCGGTCCGCGCTGTTGACCTTGTGTGGCTGGTTCCGATCGGCATGGCAGGCGCAGGTCTTGTGGAGACCATGAATTGCTGGAGCCTGCGTGCCGGCCTGCTGCGCGACTTCGCGCTCGGCCGCTTGATCTTGCCCGCGACGATGGCGTTGTTGCAGCTGATGTTCGGCATCGTCCATCTCGGAGGAGAGGCGATGGTGCACGCTCACATTCTCAGCCAATTCATCTTCATTGGGTTCCTTGGCGTTCGGATTTTCCGCTGGGAGGACGTGTGCGGTATTGCCCGCGCGCCGTGGCAAACGGTCTTTGAAAAGGCCAGGCGCGAATACAAATTTCCACTGTTCGACATCCCGGCAACGGTCGCAAGTTTCGCCATCAACAACCTTCCGGCGATACTCGTCGGCTCGATGTTCGGGACCGCCTATGCTGGCTATCTGGGCGTCGCGTCGCGGCTCGTCACCGGCCCCGTCACCCTCATTGCCACGCCGCTCAGCAATGTCTTTGTCGCCGAAGCCAATAAGGGCGGCGGCCGCAGGCATCTGCTCGGCCTCGCACGAGGCCTGCTGATCCTTGCCGGCGGGCTCACTTCACTGCCCATTCTGGCTCTTGGCCTCGCCGCACCGCAGCTCGTCGTACCCCTATTGGGACGGCCATGGCTGCCCGCCGCCGAAATCATGACGGCGCTGGCTTTCATGGGCGCGGTGCAAGCTTTGTCGACGCCGCTTCAGGATGTGCCGGCTCTCCTGCGACGGCAGGAGGTGCGCCTGGTCGTCGATGCCGTAAGGACGGTGCTCGTGTTTGGTCCGCTTCTAGCCGGCGCCAGAGCTGGCTGGGAACCTCTCACTGTCATTTATCTCATGGCTGCCGGCGGCGCCGGGGGCTTCTTCATCAAGACGGCAGTCTCTCTCTATCTGTTGAAGCAAAGTGTTCAACCGGACGAGACGTCGCCTCGCAGCCGGTGCATCGCCTTGGAGGAAAGATAACATGACGCAGATGGACAGTCGCGACGCCCTTCCTTCCGCAGCCTTGCCAATGGGCGTCGGACCTTCGCAAGATGAGGGGTCGGCGGAGTTGGTGACACTTCGGCCGTTCATTTCAGTGGCCATCCCGACCTTTCGCAGGCCAGATACCATTCGAAGGACAATCGACAGCATCCTCCAGCAGGATTTTGCGAATTGGGAACTGGTGGTTAGCGACGACGAGGGGCAAGGAGGGTTGTCCTGGAGGATCGTCGACGAATATGCGCGTGCCGACGGTCGCATCCGGATTGTCGAGAACGGCAGGGGGCGAGGCCAGGTCGAGAATACCAACAACGCCATGCTGGCTTGCACCGGCACCTGGATCAAATTGCTGCATGACGACGACTGGCTTGCGCCCGGCGCACTCAAGCGATTTGCCGAGGTGTCCAAGGAGCATCCCTCGGCCGCATTCATGACCTGTGCAGCCAATATCGTGGAAGACGGCAGGATCATGCTCCGCTCGACGCCGTCGGAGCAAAACCGCGTTTCAGTCTATTCGAGCCAGCAATGCCTCAGGGATCTTTACCTTGTCCGGACGACGAGGAGCCTCGGCATCATTCCCTCGACACTGTTGATCAACAGCAAGGTTCTTCAGGCTGGATGCCGAATGCGTGCACACAAATCGATCCCCGCCGGCGTCGACCAACTGTTCTTCGTGGACCTGGCCGGTCACGGAGACATGGTTGCGATTAATGAGGGTCTGATTTTTTACGACGCGACCAACCATCCGAGCATCACCACATCGAAGAGCTACACGGAAGTGGACGAAGTTACGCTTGCGGTTAAGCAGCTTAATTGGCAGCTGCTCGAAAACAGAAGGAATCTTCCTGACCCTGAGAGCCTCTTGCGAGCATTGCGGGTTGCACGCGTACCCGCCAGATTTCATCACCAGTCCTTGCCCGTGACTATCCGCGACACGCTGCAAATTCTTCGCCCATCAGTGATGAAGATCGCAAGCCAGTACCTCGTGGAATACCTGTTCAGGATCCGCCCGGTCCTAGGGCCATGGTATACCCGAAGACAGTGATGGAGCTGACCCGTTCAAGGCCGCGCACGGGACGCGGCACGCGCCGAACCGATTTATGGGGCACGGATTCACGACGGCCGCCCCTGCGGTGGCCACAAGGCTGGACACGATCATCCCCGGATGTTCAGGGAACTAGGCCGTGAACTCATAAGCCGCGGTTTACCGGCTTCGGGATGAGATGTGGTCGATCACGCCACTTCCTTGGACA
>NZ_JAIUHE010000042.1:0-20178 GCF_020164995.1 Mesorhizobium sp. CO1-1-11 | reverse complement strand
CTGGTGCGGGAGCCGGCGCTGGCGCTGGTGCCGGGGCGGGGGCAGGAGCAGGTTCGGCTGGCTTGGCCGGTTCGGCGGGCTTCATCGGTTCAGCCGGTGCGGGCGCCGGAGCCGGTGTGCTGGCCGCTGGCGGCTCGGCGGGTGCCGGGTGCTCGCCACCACTTCTTCCGAAAACATAATACGCGACAATCGCCAGGATAACGACGACCAGTGCAATCAACCAAGGGCTGCCGCCACCGCCGCTCGGCCGAGGGGCATTGGTGGTCGAATTGTACGGGTCGTTTGGGTTTGGTGTGTTCGCCATAAATGTGTCCTCCGGGAAAATGAAAAAGGTCAATCAACATCCATCAACGCGCAACCGTTGAATGGGTTTCACGCTAGCGGAGGAAAACGCCGTAAACGCGGCGTTTGCGTGCCTCCGCTGCCATCCGACTCAATTGACGGCGGTGACAGTATAGCCGGCTTTGCGGAAATCCTCGACCAGTCCCTCTGGACCGGGAAGGTGCAGCGCGCCGACCGCCATGAAGGCGTTGCCCTTGGCCAGGATCGGCCCGGCATGATCGACCATTACCTTGTTGCGGCTGGTGATCATGGTTTCCTCGAAGGCGGCGTAGCCCGCGGGGTCGTCCTGCTCCTCGGGCATGGCGGCGCGGAACAGCGGCCAGAACATCCCGGTGTCGCCACGCTGGTAAAGCACGATCATGGTTTCGTTGATATCGTTGACCTTGTCGCCCAGCTTCAGCGTGTCGACCAGACCTTTCATGTGAAACGCGAGCGGCAGCGAGGCCATGGCGCGCAGCTGGCTCTCGGCCGTTTCCAATCCTTCCACCGGCTTGCCGGCCGCCTTGGCGCTCTCGGCCAGCTTGACGTCGAGCACCGGCGCGCCGCCGGACTGGCGGGCGAGTTCGCAAGCCGGAAGCGCCATCATGGCCGACAGCATCCACGGCTTCATTTTTGCGACCGTCGCCGGCGGGATGCCGCGCGCATCGAGCGCGGCGTTCATGGCCGCCGCTTCGTCCGGCGACAGCAGTGACGAAAGCGTCGTGGAGTCGGTGAACATCATCAGGTCCGGCTCCTTCAGCATCGCCGCCATCATCTTCTGCTTGTCGAGCACGTCGGTGGTCTCGATGATGAGGGTGCCGGCAGCATCGAAGGCCTTCTGCGCATAGGCCGGCAGCGTGGTGACGCGCGGATCGGTCATGTGCATGGTGCCGAACAGGTAGGATGGCTGTTCGCCCGGTTTTTCCAGCTTCCACAGCAGTCCCTTGCCGTTCAGCGTGGCAGCCGCCTCGGCCTCGATTTTGCCGTAGGTGGCGGGATTGTTCTTCTGCAAGGCCGACAGCATGTCGGCGCCGGTACAGGTCGGGATTTCCGCGTGCGCCCTGCCGGCGGCGAACAGCAGGACAGCAAGGAAGGACAGGAAAAACAGCACGTTGAGCGCGACAAGCAGTTTCAGCGAGACGGAAGCCGCACGGTCGGCGATGGCAATGACACGTTTCATGGTCCCATTCCTAGGACTGAAAAGCGGCAAAACCGTTAATCGGGGTTATGAAATTGTCCTAACCGCCCATTCTTCGTCATCCACGGGCGGAGCAAGGAGCATAGCGACGCGGCGCAGACCCCTGGAGCTGCTCCGCAGCCCAAGGGATCCATGCCGCGACTTCAGAGCACCGCCCACGGTGCAGAATTCAGCTCCGCTGCATTCCACGGCTGATGTCACGGCATGGATCCCAGGGTCTCCGCGACGGAGCTTCGCTCCTGCTTCGCCCTAGGATGACGAAGTTGGGAAGGCTTCGGCCAATCGCGAATGTTTATAATGGGCCACCGATACTGCATGGCTTTACCGACGTTCATGCCCTGGGATGGGCCGATTCGTAGATTTCCAGCAGCCTTGCGGTGTCGACGCCGGTGTAAATCTGCGTCGTCGACAGGCTGGCGTGGCCCAGGAGTTCCTGGATGGTGCGCAGATCGCCGCCTCGGCCGAGCAGATGGGTGGCGAAGGAATGGCGCAAGGCATGTGGAGTCGCCGTGTCCGGCAGGTTGAGCGCCGAACGCAGCTTCGCCATGTCACGCTGGATAATGGCCGGGTTGAGCGGGCCACCGCGCGCGCCGCGAAACAGCAGACCCTTCGGATCGAGGTGATAGGGGCACAGCCGGCGGTATTCGGCGATCGCCCTGAGCGCCACCGGCAACACCGGTACCAGCCGTGTCTTGCCGCCCTTGCCGGTGACGCGCAGCACGGTGTCGGCTTCCGACGCCAGATCAGCGGCATTGAGGCCAAGCGCTTCCGAAATGCGCAGGCCCGAGCCGTAAAGCAGCGTCAGCACGGCGGCGTTGCGGGCGGCGATCCAGGGTTCTTCCGCCAGTTGGCCTTCCACCGATACGACATATTTGGCATCGCTCGCCGTCAAAGGTTTGGGCAGGGATTTGGGTTGTCGCGGCGCGCGCAAGGCCGCGGCACCTGCCGCATTGGCGAGGCCGCGCCGCTCGAGGAACCGCAGCAGCGAGCGGATGCCGGCCAGGCCACGGCCAAGCGTGCGGGCGCCGGCGCCGGCATTGCGGCGGGCGGCGAGGAAGCCGCGCAAATCGGCCGGGCGCAGGTCGGCGATATCGGAAATGCCGGGCGGTCCGCCGAGATGGCCGGTGAGGAAGTGCAGGAACTGGCGCGAATCGCGCTCATAGGCTTCCACTGTCTCGGGTGACAGGCGACGTTCACGCGCGAGCATCTTCAGCCAGCTTTCGCGCGCGGCCTGGAGATCGGCTTTTGCCGGTATGAGGAATTCCTGCATCGGGTCTGTTCCGGTTCGCCGTCATTTTCCGGCAGCCGGGTTAGGAAGCGGTGAAGAGCCCGTTGTTGAAATGATGGCGAGGCAGCGCTAGAGCAGGGACAAAGGATTTTCGCCCATGAGCAAGCCGCAGAACCCCGTCCAGATGGCCGTAATCGGCGCCGCGCACGGCATCAAGGGCGAACTCAGGGTAAAAACCTTCACCGGCGAGCCAATGGCGCTGGCGGATTATGGGCCGCTCTACGCCAGGGATGGACGAGCCTTTCAGATAACCGACATAAGGCCTGCCAACACCGTTGTCGTGGTGCGCTTCAAGGGTGTCAGCGACCGCAATGCGGCCGAGGCGCTCGCCGGCACGGAGCTGTTCGTCGACCGTTCGATGCTGCCCGATGATGGCGAGGAGGACGAATTCTACCATGCCGACCTGATCGGGCTGGAAATCCGGGATGATACCGGCGCCGCTATCGGCAAGGTCGTCGCGGTGCACAATTTCGGCGGCGGCGACATCCTCGATGTGACGCTCGCCGGACGCAAGGGCGTGCTGATCCCGTTCACGCAGGCCGCCGTGCCTGCCGTGTCGATCGCCGAGGGCTTTGTCCGCGTCGATCCGGTGGCGGCTGGACTGGTCGAGGACGAGGACGCGGACGCGGACGCGCCGCGCGAGGAGGATTTCGACCCGAAGGGCCGGCCGCGCGGACCGCGCGGCGCCGGGGGCAACCGGTGAGTTTTGCCGCGTCGGTGCTGACGCTCTATCCCGAGATGTTTCCGGGCCCGCTTGGCCTGTCGCTGGCCGGGCGGGCGCTGGAGGCGGGCACATGGTCGCTGGATGCGATTCATATCCGCGACTTCGCCACCGACCGGCATCGCACCGTCGACGACACGCCGGCCGGCGGCGGCGCCGGCATGGTGATGCGCGCCGATGTCCTGGCGAAGGCGATCGACCATGCCTCGCCGGAGGGCGATTTGCGTCCGCGCCTGCTGATGAGCCCGCGCGGCAAACCGCTGACGCAGGCTCGCGTGCGCGAACTCGCCGCCGGGCCGGGTGCCGTCATCCTGTGCGGCCGCTTCGAAGGCGTCGACCAGCGGGTGATCGATGCACGGGGACTGGAGGAAGTCTCGATCGGCGATTTCATCCTGTCCGGCGGCGAGCCGGCGGCCCTAGTGCTGCTCGACGCCGTGGTGCGGCTGTTGCCCGGGGTGATGGGCAATGCGGTCTCCGGGGAAGAAGAGAGTTTCGAAAACGGCCTGCTCGAACATCCGCACTACACGCGACCGCAGGAATTCGAGGGCCGGGAGATTCCGGAAGTGCTGATCTCCGGCAATCACAAGAAGATCGCCGCCTGGCGCCGCGCGGAAGCCGAGAAGCTCACGCGGGAGCGGCGGCCGGACTTACTTGCCGCCTCTCAGACATAATGGTGCACCGTCACATGTCGACCACTTCAAGAGTTTTAAACTTAAAACTTATGTGATCCAACTCCGAACCAAAGTCGCCTCTTCCAAGATTAAGCTTGATATTTGCCAAAATATATCCTTCTTTAATATTCGCTGACATGGAATCTATTCTCATTCCTTCCAAGTCAGTAACATTAATTAAATATCCAGTCACGCATCCAAATATCAATCTGCAAGGTCGCTTCACATATCCGTATCTTCCTTCGTAATTCCAATTCATATCTGGAGTAACCAGCTCTGCGGTTTGAATATCAAAATCGATATTTATCCGATCTAAATTAACATCGTGGAATGAAAAAGAATTTATGAAATTCTCTGGTTTTTCGATTTTCTCCGTCGCCATTACGATACCCTATCTATTTCTGAGTCAGACTCTCAGCCCTTGGTGAAATAGTAGAAGGCCAGAAACAGGCCGACGGCGATGACGAAGCCGCGCACCACGTTCTGCGGTACGCGCTTGGCGATCCAGACACCGGCATAGCCGCCGAGCGCCCCGCCTGGGATCATGACGATCGCCTCCGGCCAGGCGACGACGCCGCCCGAGACGAAGACGACGATGGCGACAGCCGCGATGACCACGGCCAGCATGTTCTTCAGCGCGTTCAGGCGGTGGTAGTCGCCGGCTTGAGTCAGGCCGAGGGTGGCCAGCATCATCACGCCCATGCCGGCGCCGAAGAAGCCGCCATAGATGGCGGTGACGAATTGCGCCAGGGAGCCGGCGAGTGAGCCGACAGCCGCTTCGTGTCCGGGTTTCGGCGCCGGCTTCAGCCAGGGCCCGGCGGCAAACAGTGCCGTCGCGCCCAAAAGCAGCCACGGCACCAGGACGCGAAAGGACGGATTGTCGAGCGCCAGCAGGATCAGGGCGCCGGCTAGCGCGCCGACGGCCGAGATCAGGCAGAGCAGCAGCGCGCCGCGCCAGAAGTGCCTGATGTCGGCCCAGTAAGCGAGGGTCGAGGTGATGTAGCCGGGGAACTGCGTCACCGAGGAGGTGGCGTTGGCCACGATCGGGGGGACGCCGACCAGTGTCATGGCGCCGAAGGTGATGAAGGTGCCGCCGCCGGCAACCGCGTTGGCTGCGCCTGACAGAAAGCCCGCCAGGAAGAGCAGGATGGCGTCGAAAACAGACATGGATGGCCGCCGTGAAGAAGTGTGCTATTCTGGCTTAGGAAGCTTGGTGGACAGACGCAACCCGGCACGGCAGGATTAAGATGGTGCCATGCCGGGAGCCATGCCGGCAAAAAATGCATGGGCAAGGCGTGACAAAGCGCCGAAATAGCTGTATGTGCCCGCCCGTACCGGCAAGAACAAATCTGCCGGACCCGTCAACAATGACGGTGTAGTCGCCCCTGCCCGATGTCTGGGAGACAAATGTCTTGGAGACAAAGGACATAGCCGAGCGGTCAATGGAACTGCAAGGCGAGCGTAGGGCGCTCTGACTGTCGGAAGAACAAGAAGTGGATTTTTAGATGGATCTCATCCGTCAGCTCGAGGCCGAACAGGCCGCCAAGATCGAAGCCAAGCGCAAGCTTCCCGAATTCCAGCCCGGCGACACCGTGCGCGTCCAGGTCCGCGTGACCGAAGGCACCCGCACCCGCGTCCAGGCTTACGAGGGCGTCGTCATCGCCCGCGCCGGTTCCGGCTTCCAGGAAAATTTCACCGTCCGCAAGATCTCCTACGGCGAAGGCGTCGAGCGCGTGTTCCCCGTCTACTCGCCGATGGTCGAAGGCGTCGAGATCGTGCGCCGCGGCAAGGTACGTCGCGCCAAGCTCTATTACCTGCGCGATCGTCGCGGCAAGTCGGCCCGTATTTCGGAAAACACCGGCGTGCGCGCCCGCAAGCTCAATGATGAGGAGCGCGACGCGCTGAACGCCGAGAAGGCGCGCATCGAGGCCGAGAAGGTCGCAGCCGCCCAGGCGCTGGCCGCCGAGACGGCCGCCAAGGAAGCCGCCGAGAAGAAGGCAGCCGCCGAGGCTGAAGCAGCAGCCAAGGCTGCCGCCGAAGCGACCCCGGCCGAATAAGAGTTTGACGAAGGAATTTGAAAAAGGCGGCTTCGGCCGCCTTTTTTTCGTTTCACCGAACTGTGAACGGGTTCAGCCTCGGAGATCGGGGTCGGCAATTGACGCCCAATCATATTGTGTACTAACTAATCGTGCACAATCTAATTGGAGAATGGAAGATGGCACTCTACACCACACAGGCCCACGTGACGGGCGGTCGCGCCGGCCATGGCGAAACCAGCGATGGCCTGCTCAAGGTCGATCTGGCAATGCCCAAGGAGCTCGGCGGACCAGGTGGCGCGACCAATCCCGAACAGCTTTTCGCCATCGGCTATGCCGCCTGCTTCGAAAGCGCGATCCGCTTCGTGGCGCGCAAGCAGAAGCTGCCGCTCGAGGATGCAGCGGTAGCGGCCACCGTCAGCCTGCTCCCCAATGGCGAAGGCTTCAAGCTCGGCGTCGCGTTGGCAGCGGAGACGAAAGGCCTTGATCAGGCGGCGGCTGAAGCGCTTGTATCGGCGGCGCATCAGATTTGCCCCTATTCGAATGCCATCAGGGGCAATGTCGAGGTGGCGCTTTCGGTAAAGGTGGCATGACGACAAAAGTCGAAACGAAAGCCAGAGAAGCCCCGGCGGAGGCCGCCCGGGCGCACCCGGTGCCACGGCTCGATCAACAGCTCTGTTTCGCGCTCTATTCGGCGAGCGGATTGATGACCAAGCTTTACCGGCCGTTGCTCGATCCGCTCGGCCTGACCTATCCGCAATATCTGGTGATGCTGGCGCTGTGGGAACGCGCGCCGAGCACGGTCGGCGACCTTGGCGAAGCGCTCGGCCTGGATTCAGCGACGCTGACCCCGCTGCTCAAGCGAATGGAAGCGGGCGGCCTCGTCACCCGCCGGCGCGATGCCGACGACGAGCGCCGGGTGCTGGTCGAGCCGACGGCCAAGGGCCAGGCGCTGCGCGCGAACATGAAGGATGTGCAGGCGGCGCTCGATTGCGGCATGCCGCTGGAGCGGGCTGAGCTCAAAACCCTTCACGGCACGCTCACCCGCCTTGTCGCGGGATTGCGCGAAGCCGCGACCGAGCAAGATTGATCGCGGCAAGGATCGTCCTCAAAAACCGCCTCCCGGAAGCACTGGAATCCACGTCAACGCGCAAGGTCGCGCTGGACCCGTCTTGCAAGGCGCTTGCGGAAAGCTAAAGTCGGCGCCGGATTTCTCTGCCGCGCATGCATCGCGCGGCCAATCATTTCGGGGAGTGTGTCATGACCAAATCGAAATTGCTGTTGGCCGGCCTGTTGGCCCTGGTCCTGGCGCCCGTTGCCGCCTTCGCGCAGGCGCTGCCCGATCTCGGCGGCAGACAAGTGGTGGTGGTGACCGAGAACGCCTATCCGCCGCTGCAGTTCATCGACGCCAAGACGGGAAAACAGATCGGCTGGGAATATGACGCGATGAACGAGATCGCCAAGCGGCTCAATTTCAAGGTCGAGTACCAGAACACCTCCTGGGATGCGATGATCCAGGCGGTTTCCGACAACCAGTACAACATCGGCATGACCGGCATCACCATCAAGGACGACCGCAAGCAGAAGGTGGATTTCTCCGACCCCTATATGCGCTCGGAACAGTTCATGCTGGTGCGCGGCGATGAACGCCGCTTCACCGACGCCAAGACCTTCGGCGCCTTCAAGGACGGACTGATTGGCGCACAGGCAGGCACCACGCCCTTCTACACCGCCGTCTACAGTGTGCTCGACGGCAATGAGCAAAACCCGCGCATCAAACTGTTCGAGACGTTTGGCGCCACCGTCCAGGCACTGAAGTCCGGCGACGTCGATGTCGTGCTGACCGACGGCACCGCCGGCAAGGGTTATGTCGATGCTTCGGAGGGCAAGCTGAAGCTGATCGGCGGCCCGCTCGGCACCGAGGATTTCGGCTTCATCTTCCCCAAGGGCTCCGACCTCGTGAAGCCGGTCAACGCGGCGATCGCAGCGCTGAAGGCGGATGGCACCTTCGATGCGCTGAACAAGAAGTGGTTCCTTGATTACAAGATGGGGCAGTGAGCCAATCTTGTTGAGGGCGTGGTCTGATGGGCAGGGATTTGCGTTGGCGCGTCCCTCTCGCAGTTCTTGCGTCGCCGACCTCTGCTAATGGCAGCCCCCACCATTTCCAAACCCGACTTCCCCTGGTGGCTCGCCGTTGCCGGTGTCCTTGCGCTGGCGGCCGCCCTCGCCATCGCCGCCAGCGATCTCTATGCGCAGGTCTTCGCCACTGTCGCCAAGGGCATCGGCATCACCATCTTCGTCACCGTGATCGCCTTTGTCCTGGCGTCGGTGATCGGCCTCGGCATCGCTTTGATGGGACTGTCGGGTTCGGCCTGGCTGCGGCAGATCGCGCGCTTCTATGTCGAGATCATTCGCGGCGTGCCGATCCTGGTGCTGCTGTTCTGGATAGCCTTTGCCGGCGCGCCGGCCTTCGTCGCGGCCTGGAACGGGCTGACCGCGCCATTGCAGAATGCCGGCGTCCTCGGCGAATTGCTGGTGCGTGACGTGTCGTTGCTGTGGCGTGCCATCATGGCGCTGACCATCGGCTATTCGGCCTTTATCTCCGAGGTTTTTCGCGCCGGCATCCAGTCGGTCGAGAAAGGACAGATCGAGGCAGCGAAGGCCTTGGGGCTGAGCCGTGCGCAGCGCTTCCGGCTGGTCGTGTTCCCACAGGCGATCCGCACCATCCTGCCGCCGCTCGGCAATGATTTCGTCGCCCTGGTCAAGGATTCCTCGCTGGTCTCGGTGCTCGGCGTGGCCGACATCACGCAGATGGGCAAAGTGTATGCCGCCGGCTCGTTCCGCTTCTTCGAGACCTATTCGATAACAGCCTATATCTATCTCATCCTCACCGTCGGCCTGTCGCTGGCGCTCAGGGCGCTGGAGCGGCGGCTGCGCCGCCAGCACGCGGAATAGTTTTTGGGCCGGGACAGCGTTACGCTCGGCTGCTTGCCGGAGGAGGAGCTGCCAGTGAACATCGACAAGGCCAATGCGGCGCTGGATTCGGTCTACACGGCCGATACGCCCGAAACGCTGGCGCGGGCCTATGCCGCATGGGCCGCGACCTATGATGGCGAAACCGCCTCGCTCGGGTATCTCCTGCCGTTCCTGATCACCGCCTGGGTTACCCGCCACGTGCCTGCGGGAGAAGGGCCGCTGCTCGACGCCGGCTGCGGCACGGGCCTGTCGGGACCGTCGCTGAAGGCGCTCGGCTACAGCGACATTGCCGGACTCGACCTGTCGGACGACATGCTCAAGATCGCCGGCAGCCGCAGTGCCTACAGCGAGCTGAAGCAGGCAATGCTGGGCGGGCCGCTGCCATGGCCGGACGGGTATTTCCGCGCCTTCTTCTCCACCGGTGTGTTCACCATCAGCCACGCGCCGGCCACCGGCCTGCACGAACTGGTGCGCATCACAAAAAAGGGCGGCCACGCCATCTTCACGGTGCGCGACCAGGTGTTTGAGAGTGGCGGTTTTCAGGCTGTGTTCGATGAGTTGGAACAGGCAGCGAAATGGCGGGCGGTTGAGGCAAGCCCGTGGTTTCGCTGTTACGCCATCGCCGAGCCCGACGCGCTGGTGAAGACTTTTGTCTTTGAGGTGATGTAAGCCGAGGGAAGAAGTGCTGGCGACATGCCGCAATTGCCGAAAAGCCAAAACATTGCTATCTAGCCCGCCATGGAAAAGCTTTTCAGCGATCCGGCCTACAAGGGGTTCGTGCTGCAGGACAGAAAACGCCTGCCGTCGCGCTTTTCCGCGCGCGTGTCCGGCGCCCTGACCAGCCGACTTCGCTGATCCCTGCCGGCCGGCCGCGGGCTTGCGGCATCAGCTCTTTCCCATTCTCATATCGACGGATTTACGCACATGAGCGCACCGCGCACCCTCTACGACAAGATTTTCGACGACCATGTCGTCGACCGCCAGGACGACGGCACCTGCCTGCTCTACATCGACCGCCACCTCGTCCATGAGGTGACCAGCCCACAGGCCTTCGAAGGCCTGCGCATGAGCGGCCGGAAAGTCCGTCACCCGGAAAAGACGCTGGCCGTGGTCGACCACAATGTCTCGACCTCGCCCGAGCGCAAGTTCGGCATCAAGAACGAGGAAAGCCGCATCCAGGTCGAAGCGCTGGCCAAGAACGCCAGGGATTTCGGCGTCGAATATTATTCGGAGAACGATATCCGCCAGGGCATCGTCCACATCATCGGCCCCGAGCAGGGCTTTACGCTGCCCGGCATGACCATCGTCTGCGGCGACAGCCACACTTCGACGCACGGTGCCTTCGGCGCGCTGGCGCATGGCATCGGCACGTCCGAGGTCGAGCACGTGCTGGCGACGCAGACGCTGATCCAGCGCAAGGCCAAGAACATGCTGGTGCGCGTCGACGGCCAGCTGCCGGAAGGCGTCACCGCCAAGGACATCATCCTTGCCATCATCGGCGAGATCGGCACCGCCGGCGGCACCGGCTATGTCATCGAATATGCCGGCGAGGCGATCCGTGCGCTGTCGATGGAAGGCCGCATGACAATCTGCAACATGTCGATCGAGGGCGGCGCGCGCGCCGGCCTGATCGCGGCCGACGAGACCACCTTCGCCTATGTCAAGGACAAGCCGCGCGCGCCGAAGGGCGCTGCCTGGGACGCGGCCCTCGAATACTGGAAGACGCTGCAGACCGACGAAGGCGCGCATTTCGACAAGGTGATCGTGCTCGACGCGGCCAAGCTGCCGCCGATCGTCTCCTGGGGCTCCTCGCCCGAGGATGTCGTCTCCGTGCAAGGCATCGTGCCGAACCCGGAAGACATCATCGACGAGAACAAGCGCACCTCCAAGCTGCGCGCGCTCGACTATATGGGCCTGACGCCGGGGACGAAGATCACCGACATCACGCTCGACCGCGTCTTCATCGGCTCCTGCACCAACGGCCGCATCGAGGATCTGCGCGCCGTCGCCAAGGTGGTCGAAGGCAAGACAGTCAGCCCGCATGTCGACGCCATGATCGTGCCGGGCTCCGGGCTGGTCAAGGAGCAGGCCGAAGCCGAGGGGCTGGACAAGATCTTCCGCGCCGCCGGGTTCGACTGGCGCGAGCCGGGCTGTTCGATGTGCCTGGCCATGAACGACGACCGGCTGAAGCCGCATGAGCGCTGCGCCTCGACCTCGAACCGCAATTTCGAGGGCCGCCAGGGCTTCAAGGGCCGCACCCATCTGGTGTCGCCGGCCATGGCGGCGGCGGCGGCGATTGCCGGCCACTTCGTCGACATTCGCGACTGGAAATAAGCCAGGCTGGAGTTGACCCGAGCCTTTGCGGGGCTCGGGTCAGGCCTTCCTGTCGCGCCGGATGAGTTCGTGGAATTCCTCGCGGCGCCCAGGTTCGTCCACCGCGACCACGAGCGCCAGCTGCTCTTCGTCGAAGAGCTTGAACCACTCGTCCCATTCGACAAGCTCATAACCGCCAGCGTTGACGGGCCGTTCCGGCTGGTCCTGATCCTGATAGGCGTGCTGGCCGAAGACCAGCCTAAGCATGGGCTGCGTCCCAGCCTCTGGCGATATGTCGACGATCGCGGGAAAGCCGGCACGCCCGGCAGCCCATGAACGGATTGCATCGTGGTCGGTCAATGTGATCGTGTCGGCCATGGCCTGCTCCTGGATTGTGAGTTCAGGAACGCTTCCGACAGCACCGGGTTCCCGCAAACATACGGCGCCGACAGCCCAGGCTTAACGGCTTGTTTGGGCTTGCCCTCTAAGGTCTTCCGTGACGTCAGCAGAGGGGAAGTCACAGTCCTTTGGACACCGGCCTGTTCATAGCGTTGCTCAACCCGACGATCGCATTGGCGCTCGGCGCGGCCTTCCTCATGCTGTGGTTCCATCAGCGCCATCGCCCCTATCTGGCGGTGCTGGCGCTCAGCTACTGCGTCTCGGCGCCCGGCTTCCTGTTCCAATATTTCACCTTGCCCATCGGTGTGACGCTGACCAAGCTGGTGTCGAACATCTGCTTCACCATCGCCGCCTGCTGCCTGTCCGGCGCCATCATCGCCCGCTACGGCAGGAAGGTGCCCGGCGTCGGGATCGCCGTGCTGGCGGGCGGCGGCCTTGCGGCATTCGCGTGGTTCCTGTTCGTCACCCCGGATCTCACCTGGCGCATCCTGGCGATGAATTTCGGTTTCGGCGGCGTCAGCCTGCTCGTCGCCGCCGAACTGCGCCCGGTGCGCAACAACGGCCCGACAGAAAAGATCCTGTTCGTGCTGTCGCTGCTGTCCAGCGTCAATTTCTTCGTGCGCACCCTGGCGGTCGTCATCGCGCACGGGCCCTTCGCCGGTTATGACGGCTTCTACGGCTCGTCCTACTGGACGACGGCGCTGCTGTCGCACGCGCTGCTGTCGCTGCTGATCGCGCTTTGCCTCTTCACCGCCGCCGCGCTCGACGTGATGAAGGCGCTGAAGACGGAAACCCACACCGATCCGCTTTCGGGGCTGCTCAACCGCCGGGGTTTCGAGGAGCGCGCCGCCATGCTGCTGCAGCGTTGCGCCGTGGCCAAATTCCCGGTGGCGCTGGTGCTGGCGGACCTCGACCATTTCAAGGCGCTCAACGATATGCACGGGCATGCCGCCGGCGACCGCGTGATCGCGGATTTCGCCGGGAAGCTGCGCTCGGCCACGGGAGCACGAGGTGCCGCGGGGCGTATCGGCGGCGAGGAATTCGCCGTGCTTTTGCCGCTGACCGATCTCGCCGCGGCGCGGCTGTTCGCCGAGGCGGTGCGCACACTCTATTCGGCTGGCGGCGTCGACGGGCTTCCCGCCGGCACCAAGGTCACCGCCAGCTTCGGCGTGGCGGCCCGCAGCGGCGAGGAGACGCTGGAACCGTTGATGCGACGGGCCGACGAGGCGCTTTACAAGGCCAAGAAAAACGGTCGCGACAGCGTGCGCCTCTCCTACGAGCGACCGGAGACGGTGTTCGTGCCTGAGCCGCTCAGGGCCAGCTGACCGCCGCGTCCGGGCTTCGCGTTAACGTCTTTTTCGCCCGTCGATGTTTAGCTGTCGGAGGGGGTTTGAGGATAGATGAGCGGCGCCAACTTCATCCTGTTGATCAATCTGGCGGTTGCCGGCCTGCTGGCGGTATCCTTCATGGCTGTCTCGTTCCATGATGCCGGCCGCGCGCCGGCGCGCTGGATGGCGTCAGCTTATGTCCTGGGCGTGGTCTATTCGGCGATCGAATTCAGCATTCCGGCCTTCAACGATGCACGGCTTCCTGTGGTTACCGCCTTTGCCGTTTTCCTCGGCGCCACCATTGCCTTCAACGGCGGACTTGCCCGCAAATATGGCGTGGCGCCGCCATGGACGCCGATGCTGTTCTTCCTGGCCGCAACCACCATCGCGGTCTATTTCGTGCAGGATCTGCCGCGCCAGTCGCTCACCCGCATCATGGCCTACCAGCTTCCCTACGCCGCCATGCAGTTCGTTGGCCTTGGCATCGTCTGGGCGTCTAGGCAAAGCCGCGGTCGCCTCGATCTGATCCTGATGGCGGTGCTGGCGGCCAGCGGCCTGCAGTTTGCCTCAAAGCCGTTCATCGCGCATGCGCTCGGCGGCTGGGGCGCCAATCCGCAGGCCTATCTGCAAAGCAGCTACGCGCTGGTGTCGCAGTCGCTGGGCACTGTCTTTGCCCTGGCACTGGCGCTGCTGACGCTGGGCATTCTCGTTCGCGATGTGCTTGCCGAAGTGACGTCGAAGTCGGAGGTGGACACGCTGTCGGGCCTGCTCAACCGTGGCGGCTTCACGCGTCATGCGGAGCTGGCCGTACACGACGCCACGCGCCTGGGCGTGCCGGTGGCGATGGTCATTGCCGATCTCGATCATTTCAAGTCCGTCAACGACAGCTTCGGCCATGCCTCCGGCGACCGGGTGATCGAGGCCTTTGCCGGCCTGCTGCGAGAAGCGGCCGAGGGCCATCACGTGGTTGGCCGCATCGGTGGCGAGGAGTTCGCCGTTATCCTGACAGGCGCCAACCTTGCAGCCGCCCGGCTGTTCGCGGAAGGCACCCGCCACGCGTTCGGCGCATTGCCCATCAGCGGGTTGCCGGCCGACAGCCGCTGCACGTCGAGCTTCGGCATTGCCGAGCTCCACGTGAGCGAGGGGTTTTCCGACCTGATGCGGCGCGCGGATGAAGCGCTCTACCTGGCAAAGAATGCCGGGCGCGACTGCGTGCGTGTCTCCACCGGGCCGGCCGATGGGCTGGCCGTGTTCAAAATCGGCAAGGCCCGCATCAACGGCAGGGGCTGAGCTCCGGCATTTCGCCGTCGGACAGGCCGTACATATAGGAGCGGCCCTTGACGAACACCGGCGGGCGATAGCAGTCGCCTTCGCCCGATATGTCGTCGGATTCGTTCTGGTAGATCACCTTGGGCTGGCCGGCGCTGGTGTAGTCGGACAATTGCCTGGCCAGCTTGCCTTCGCCGACGATGATGCGCTTGTAGCCGGCTGCGCTGTCGATGACGAGATTGCCGAACGAATCGGCGTAGACGCGGTCATGATGGCGCAAGCCGGCCTCGGCCGGCGCGGCCACCGTGACGGCAAGCGCTGCCAGCGTGAGGGCCGCGAGGCTTGTCCGCACTGATTTGGCCCGCGTTGATTTAGAACCCACTGATTTAGCCCGCACTGATCTAGAACGCATGTCGCTCTCCCTTTGTCGGCGCGAGAGAGATCGCGCCCCGATCTGGTCCGAATCGGAAATTAACCCTTTCTTAACCTTTGTTAAGGGGAGGAGCGGCCCGACGGCCGTTTCTTAATGAAGATGGTTAATTTCGCGGTCGCCGCCGATGTCCCCAATGGATCGACATGGCCGGTCTAATCCGGGGTGAACTTGATCTTGGCGCGCCGCGTGGCTAGCGTGCCCGGCCATGAGGGGGCAGCACATGATGTTTGACCGAACGCTTCGGATGTCGTTCGCTATTCCGCTGCTTCTCGCGGCCGGCGCCTGTGTGCCGGAGGACGGCGCGCCCAAGGCCGCCAACACAGCAACACCCGTGGTGGCGCCTGCTGCTCCCGTCCAGCAACAGTCCGCGCGACTGGCGACCAAGATCACCACCGACCTCACCGCCCCACGCTTCACCACGGGCACGGCCACCTACAGATGCGGCAATGGCGGCATGATCACCATTCAGAATCTCGGCACGTCGCTGCGCGTGGTCGGCCAGGAAGGCGCCACCGAGGAGTTCGCGGCGTCACCGGCAAACCAGAGCAGCCGCTACCAGGCGGTCACGCATGACGCAATCGTGATCGACGGACGCGAGGCGCTGGTGATGAAGAAGGGATCGACGCCGCAGACCTGCACCCGGTGAGCCAAATCTCGACACGGCCGCGCCCCTGGCGAGACATGCTGCACTGCAGCGATATCAAGCCGGCTTCGGCCGTTCGCCCGCTAATCGATTGAAGCCGCATCCGGCTTTTAGTCAGACTAAATTACGTTTTCGAAACGGTTTTCTGGCTTTGACGCGGTGCAAAAAGAGCATTAGAAACCGGCTGTCCGAAGTCGCAACCGGAAGCGGCAATGCCGCATTTCCACCTGAGGCGGCAGACGCCGAACTGGGGCAGCCATGAGCAAATCACCAGCCACCCAAGCCAGACGCGAAAGGCCGCTTTCGCCGCACCTGAGCGTGTACCGGCCGCCGATCACCATGACGATGTCGATCATCCATCGCATCACCGGGGGCGCGCTTTACTTCGGCACGCTGCTGGTTGCCGTCTGGCTGATGGCGGCGGCATCCTCGCAGCCGGCTTTCGATTGGGTGAACTGGGCCTTCGGCACCTGGATCGGGCGGCTGATCCTGTTCGGCTATAGCTGGGCGCTGATGCATCACATGCTGGGCGGTGTCCGCCATCTGATCTGGGACACCGGCGCCGGGCTTGAAAAACACACGGCCTCGAAGATCGCCTGGGCGACGCTTGCCGGCTCGGTTCTGCTCACGCTGCTGATCTGGGTCGCCGGCACCATAGCGCGGGGAGCTTTGTGATGAGTGCGAAGAACACCGACATGCGCACCCCGCTGGCCAGGGTGCGCGGCCTGGGCTCTGCCCGCGAAGGCACCGGGCATTTCTGGCGCCAGCGATTGACGGCGATCGCCAACATCCCGCTGATCCTGTTTTTCACCGGGTTCCTGATCGCGCTCAACGGCGCCGGCTATGCACAGGTGCGGGCAGCGCTCGCCAACCCGTTCGTAGCACTGGTGATGGCCCTGGTGCTCATCTCGCCGCTCTATCATATGCGTATCGGCATGCAGGTGATCATCGAGGACTATGTGCATGGCGAAGGCATGAAGCTGACGCTGATCGCCCTCAACACATTCTTCACCATAGCAGTCGGCGTCGCTTCGCTCTTCGCCCTGCTGAAACTGGCATTCGGAGGCTGAAGTCTTGGCCCAGGACACGAAATCAGCCAACGCGGCAGGCTACACCTTTGTCGATCACAAGTTCGACGTGGTCGTCGTCGGCGCCGGCGGCGCCGGGCTGCGCGCCACGCTTGGCATGGCCGAACAGGGCCTGCGCACCGCCTGCATCACCAAGGTGTTCCCGACCCGCTCGCACACGGTTGCCGCGCAAGGCGGCATCGCCGCGTCGCTGTCCAACATGGGCCCGGATTCCTGGCAGTGGCACATGTACGACACCGTCAAGGGCTCGGACTGGCTGGGCGATGTCGACGCCATGGAATATCTGGTGCGCGAAGCCCCGGCGGCCGTTTACGAACTCGAACATTACGGCGTGCCGTTCTCGCGCACCGAAGAGGGCAAGATCTACCAGCGGCCGTTCGGCGGCCACATGATGAACTATGGCGACGGGCCGCCGGTGCAGCGCACCTGTGCGGCCGCCGACCGCACCGGCCATGCCATCCTGCACACGCTCTACGGCCAGTCGCTGAAGAACAACGCGCAGTTCTTCATCGAGTATTTCGCGCTCGATCTGATCATGGAACCGGACGGCACCTGCACCGGCGTCGTGGCGTGGAATCTGGACGACGGCACCATCCACCGCTTCTCGGCCAAGATGGTGGTGCTGGCGACCGGCGGCTATGGGCGCGCCTATTTTTCGGCGACCTCGGCGCACACCTGCACCGGCGACGGTGGCGGCATGGCGGCGCGGGCGGGGTTCCCGTTGCAGGACATGGAGTTCGTGCAGTTTCACCCGACCGGTATCTATGGCGCCGGCTGCCTGATTACCGAGGGCGCGCGCGGCGAGGGCGGCTATCTCGTCAACTCCGAGGGCGAACGCTTCATGGAGCGCTACGCACCGTCGGCCAAGGACCTCGCCTCGCGCGATGTCGTCTCGCGCTGCATGACGCTGGAAATTCGCGAAGGCCGCGGCGTCGGCAAGGCCAAGGACCACATCTTCCTGCACCTCGATCATCTCGATCCGGCGGTCTTGCACGAAAGGCTTCCAGGCATTTCGGAGTCGGCGAAAATCTTCGTCGGCGTCGACCTGACCAAGGAGCCGATCCCGGTGCTGCCGACGGTGCACTACAATATGGGCGGCGTGCCGACCAACTATTGGGGCGAGGTGCTCAATCCAAACGCGGACAACCCCGACCGGGTCTCGCCCGGCCTGATGGCGGTCGGCGAGGCCGGTTGCGCTTCCGTGCACGGCGCCAACCGGCTTGGCTCGAACTCGCTGATCGACCTGGTGGTGTTCGGCCGCGCCGCGGCGATCCGCGCCGGCCAGGTCATCGACCGCAAGGCGGCGATCCCGTCGCCCAACCAGGCTTCGGTCGACAAGATCATGGATCGCTTCGACCGGCTCCGCCACGCCAACGGCTCGACGCCGACGGCTGTCCTTCGTGAAAAGATGCAAAAGGCGATGCAGGAAGATGCCGCCGTGTTCCGCACGCAGGAATCGCTCGAAAACGGCTGCAAGCGTATTTCGGAAATCTGGACCGAGCTCAAGGATGTCAAAGTCTTCGACCGCTCGATGATCTGGAACTCGGACCTGGTCGAGACTCTGGAACTGGAAAACCTGATGGCCAACGCCATCACCACCGTCTACGGCGCCGAGGCGCGCAAGGAGAGCCGAGGCGCGCATGCTCGGGAAGATTTTTCCGCCCGCGACGACGCCAACTGGCGCAAGCATACGCTCGCCCATCTCAGCGAGGACGGCGCGGTGACGCTGACCTATCGGCCGGTGCACACCGAGCCGCTTTTGGCCGAAAAGGACGGCGGCATCAGTCTGGCCAAGATAGCGCCGAAGGCCAGGGTGTACTGAGGATGGCGACGGCGGCGGGATATTCCGGTACGTCCCTTCCGGCTAAGCTCGGCCTGAAGGATGGGATGATTGCCGCCTTCATCGCCCTGCCGCCGGAACTCACGGACCTCGCCGAGGCCGTCGATTTCGCCGAGGTCGACCGGCTGGCCGAATGGTCCGACATTTCGGGCGCGGTGCTGAAATACGACGCTGTCCACGCCTTCACCAGACAGCGCGCCGAGATCGAGGATCGCCTCGGCGCACTCGAGGCGGCGATCAAGCGCGACGGCATGGTCTGGGTCTCCTGGCCAAAGAAGGCCTCGAAAGTGGCCACCGACGTCACCGAGGGCGTTGTCCGTGCTGAAGCGCTCAAGCTCGACCTTGTCGACGTCAAGGTCGCCGCCGTGAACGAAATCTGGTCCGGGCCGAAGCTCGTCATCCGAAAGGACCTGAGATAATGGTCGAACTCACGCTCCCAAAGAACTCGAAGGTCCAGCAGGGCAAGACCTGGCCGAAGCCGGAGGGTGCCACCAATCTCAGGGAATACCGCATCTATCGCTGGTCGCCGGACGACGACGAGAACCCGCGCATGGACACCTACTTCGTCGATATGGACGATTGCGGGCCGATGGTGCTCGACGCGCTGCTGTGGATCAAGAACAAGATCGACCCGACGCTGACCTTGCGCCGCTCCTGCCGCGAAGGCATTTGCGGTTCCTGCGCCATGAACATCGACGGCTCGAACACGCTCGCCTGCACCAAGGGCTGCGACGACATATCGGGCGCGATCAAGATCTATCCGCTTCCGCATATGCCCGTGATCAAGGATCTGGTGCCCGATCTTGCCAATTTCTACGCCCAGCACGCCTCCATCGAGCCATGGCTGAAGACGGTGTCGCCAACGCCGGCCAAGGAATGGCTGCAGAGCCACGAGGACCGCGAAAAGCTCGACGGGCTTTACGAGTGCATATTGTGCGCCTGCTGCTCGACCTCGTGCCCGAGCTACTGGTGGAACGGCGACCGCTATCTCGGCCCGGCGACGCTGCTGCAGGCCTATCGCTGGCTGATCGACAGCCGCGACGAGGCCAAGGGGGAACGGCTCGACAATCTCGAAGACCCGTTCCGGCTCTATCGCTGCCACACCATCATGAACTGCGCGCAGACCTGCCCGAAGGGGCTCAATCCCGCGAAGGCGATCGCCGAGATCAAGAAGATGATGGTGGAGAGAAGGGTTTAGGTTCGGCGGAGGACAAGCCGGCCGGCTGATCGAGAATCGGTACTCGCCTGAAATACACGGCGGCCATCCTCACCAACAATGCGCTGAGATCAAGGATCCCTCAGCGCCGTCGAAGCGGCTACCAGGCGCCACGGCACGGCCTGGATATGTGGCGCGCCCATCATTGTTTTCATACACGTTGCTTGCCCAAAACCGAGGTGATTTTCGGGACGACTTACATTAGAGAAACCTCATTAATCAGCTGTCATCTCTACACTATGACGTGACGTTACCTTAGTATAGCGTTAAGAGATTCTCGATAGATACTTCGGAAGTCGTCGCTCGAGTACAGAGTATGAGTGGATTTCCTGCGGTTCGTTACTGGCCAATAGGACCGTTGGTTAGGCCGTGAACTCATAAGCCGCGGTTTACCGGCTTCGGGATGAGATGTGGTCGATCACGCCACTTCCTTGGACA
>NZ_JAIUHE010000041.1:0-20231 GCF_020164995.1 Mesorhizobium sp. CO1-1-11 | reverse complement strand
TGCTCTCCTTGCAAAGGGCCGAAAGTGTAACCCATCTATCCGGAATGAACTGTCACCCATCTCTCGGGAAGGGCACACTGTGGATATAGCCTATATCGGCTGGCTCGAAATTCGGACGACTTATTGGAGGGTTAGCCGGACCCTTCTCTCAACAGTCGGGCTGTCCCGCTCAATCCGTCTCTGTTTCCACGGAGTCTTCTAGCCCCGTCTCCCTAACCGGCCTTCCGTGCCCTATTGTTTTCGGACTGATGCAGAGAGAGATCGCCTATGCGTCCCAAGCTTCTGGACCAGGTGGTGGCTAGAAGCCCAGAAGGGACCGCTGCTGGTTCCAATCAACCGGCAGATCGCCGAGCCGAGCCAGCCGCCTGGCGGTTAGGCTGACAGGTTGATTGCCCGCCAAGATGTCGTCCACGATTGCCGGAGAAAGGAAGGCTAGTGGCAATGCCTTGCTGAGGTCGGCGCGGTGGATGCCGGTAGCTTTCGAGAGTTCCGAAATGCTTCGAGCCCCGCCATTTGTGAGCGCCGACAACATCGAGTGTGACCTTGCCAGCAGATTGACCAGGCTCGGGTCAGGAGCCTTTTCACGCTTTGGTTGATCCCCAATAATCAAGCGTGCCTCGTTTCCACGCCGTTGTATCTCGCATACGACGCTGATCTTGTGTGTCTCCGCTGTCGTGACAGGTGCACCGGATTGTCCGTCGCCCTGTGGTTCTAGGATCACACTCACCAAAGCAAGGAGGATTAATCGCGAGCTCAATGGCCTTGGGCGAGACCGTTATCCTGACTATCGCGTTTTTGACGATCGATCGACGCTTTGCACTACTTCCTAGCGAGTCGCTCAAGAGCCCGTCAGCCTCGCTCAAACCGCTCGCGATCTTATCCTTTGATGCGTACTGCTCGACCCATTCAGCCAGTCGCGATTTGTCGTTCAGCAAAGCAATCACCTGCTGATCGACGATTGCTTCTAGTTCGTCAGCCGGAACCCTCCAGCCGGTGTCTTCCTTGCGCCGAGCGACCTTCAGCCGATTGGAGATGTAGTAGCGGTAGCGCTTGCCATGGTTGCTCGCATAGGCAGGGCTCAGCCGATCGCCGGTTTCATCGAAGATGAGGCCTGTAAGCAGGTGCAGATCTGCGGCATTCGATCGCGATCGGCGTTTCGGCCCTTGCTCCTTCAACAGCGCCTGAACAGAGGCAAACAATTCCGCGTCTACGATCGGCTGGTGAGCACCCTCGTAGCAGGTGTCTTTGTGACGAGCCTGACCGATGTAAACTGGGTTTGAAAGCAGGTAATAGAGTCGCCCGCGACTGACCGGGGGGCGAAGCGGCGTGGACCCGACCACCGTTTGGCTTTGATTCAGCTCATCGGCCAAGGCCAGTACCGACTTCAATTCCAGATAGCGCTGGAATATCGACCGGACCATTGTCGCAGCCGCTTCATCGACCACCAGCTTCTTATCAACTGCACGGTAGCCGAGCGGAATGGTACCGCCCATCCATATGCCCTTCTTCCTGGATGCAGCGATCTTGTCGCGGATACGCTCTGCGGTCACTTCCCTCTCGAACTGAGCGAACGAGAGGAGCACGTTGAGCGTCAGCCTGCCCATCGACGTCGTTGTGTTGAATTGCTGGGTGACAGAAACAAAGGACACTCCATGGACATCGAAGGTCTCGACGATCTTGGAAAAGTCCATCAGTGATCGCGTGAGCCTGTCGATCTTGTACACCACAACGACATCGATCCCGCCGTTGCGAATGTCTTGGAGTAGGCGTCTTAGGGCCGGCCTCTCCATGGTCCCGCCTGAGATGCCGCCATCGTCATAGAAGTCGGGGACGAGCTTCCACCCCAAGCCGGCTTGCGAAGCAACGAATGCCGCGCAGGCTTCACGCTGGGCATCAAGTGAGTTGAATTCTTGCTCAAGACCCTCTTCGGTGGATTTGCGCGTGTAGACCGCACAACGCAGTTTTTGCTGGTTGCTCATAATCCGAAGAACCTCGGACCGGACCAGTGGGCGCCAGTGATCTTGCGGGCGATGGCGGAGAGAGACCGATAAGGCTTTCCTTCAAACAGAAACCCTTCTGCCGTCACGTCGACGACATGAGTCTTGCCGTTCCAATCGCGCAGCAGGCGAGTCCCCTTCGATAGCGGCCGACGCGGCTTCGAGGCCGCCTCAGTATTTTTGGCATCGCTGTGAGTCTCATTTGAAGCCGCTGGGGCCGAGCCTGGTGCCTTTCCTGATCTATTAATTCCAACCCCTCGCACCGTCTCAGCGAGGCGCTTCCTTGTCTCAGTAGACAAGCCACCGAGCCTTTTTGCTTGCAAATGCCAGCCGGCTGCTCTCACCAGAAGTTCGCGCCGCACCCCGCTCGGCGGCGGACACCCATAGGTCTTGATCCACCGAGCCGCGAGCTCGCCGCGAGAGAGGTCGCCGAGCGCGGCGACCTCCAGTTGAAGCTTTGAGTCGATGACCATGGCTTCAACACTTGACCTTAGTGTCGAGCCGATAGCGCCGGACACCATCCTTGCCGACTTCGCTGACTAGAAGCAGGCCGAGCTTCTTCTTTACGGTTCCAGAGAGAAATCCGCGCACCGAATGAGGCTGCCAACCAGTTGCCTCAATCAAGCCTTCGATTGTGATGCCCTTGGCCAAGCGAAGCTTCTTCAAGACGGCATCCGCTTTCGTCTCTACAGGCTTGGGATTTTTACCTTTCGCAACTTCCGCATGTGCGGCTGCCTGCTTCCGAGGGCGTTTAGGCGAGGTCACCACCGCTTGAAGCGAAATGTTCTTAGGCTCGCCGGCTCCAGTGCTTTCCGTCTGCTCAGTTTCGGTAACGTGCATTGTTTCTCTCCATCAATACCGACATCGGACCTTCCAATGCCTGTACTGACTGGAGCCCGCGCTGGGAGGGCTTTGGTCGAGACGGGGACGTCGCCCGGTTCCCACAGCAATGCTTGCTGTGCCAACGAAGTCCAGCGTGTTAAGGAATTTCTCTCTGACCGCTTAGCCACAGAAGCGGCCATCTGCCTCAAGTTTGTTGAATCACCGCTGTGGCCGAAAACAGAACGGCCGCTCGCGGCACGCGGTGTATGGATGGCACACGCTTAATCCCGTCATCGCACGTTCCGTTCTGACCTGCTCCGCTAGCCTGGCCGAAACAGAGGACCGCTTTGCTAGTGCCTCGCCATCAACCGGAAAGGCAGTTTCTCGAGATTCGATCTCTCGATATCCTGATCGAAATCGGCCCGCGTGTAGTCCCTGGGGTAGTAGCTGAAGCTCTTCAGCTCGAAGTAGCTGTCTGCATCCATGTAGCGGCGGGAGAGGTTCAGACTGGCCGCCTCCGCCGCGCCGCTGTCAAAGTCCTTGCTGAGATGCATGTGCGTGATGCCGCTGACGTGCTTGCTCAGCGGGTCCACCGGATGCGCGCCCAATCTTTCCCAGTCTTCCAACAGGAAATCGGCTGTTTTCGGAGGGCCATAAGCGATCACGGGCCCCACCGATACACCGCTGATGCAGCTTGCGTGGTCATCGAGCCAAGAGCGCGTCTCTTCAAAGGTGTTAACGGTCTCGCCAGCGTAGAGAAGGATATTGGCTTTGACCCTGACCCCGTTCTCCCTGCAGGCCGCCAACAGCTTGGACGCGCTGGCAAGGTACCGATCAGGATCACGAGCTTTTTTCATAGCCACGATCTGGGCCGGAGAAGCGGTCTCGAGCCCTAGATCGACCACCTTAAGGCCTGCGCGCGCCAAGGCAGCAACGGCTCGCGGTGTGAGCGCGTCAACCCGGCTTTCGGTCCTCCACTCGATGTTCAGGCCGAGCTCGCTCACAGTGGTAGCCAGTTGCTCACCCCATTGCGCATTCGCGGCGAACATCGATGCCTGCAAGTAGGGATGGATATCAGCTCCGCCATACTGCTCCTGCACCAAAGCCATCGAGTGCGCGAGTTCGCTGGGAGCGCGGATGCGATCGAGCTTAATATCGCGCTCCTCGCAGAACTTGCACCCCATCCCGCAGCCTCGCGAAGCCTCAACGCTCGGTTGGTACCGAAGGTGGCCTTGCACCAAGAGGTGGTTGAGAGTGAAACCGGGCGTCGGAGCGGCGAGCTTCCTCAGATCGGGGCTGGAAGTGAGCAGGCTGCCGATGATAGGTTCTGCCATGCCTTCGACCAGAACATCGGCTTCCGGCAGCAATCCCCGCAGCCAATCTGGATCCGGGCCGACCACCCACCTGCCGCCTACGATGACCCGTGCCTCCGGGTCGGTGCGCTTGACCAACTGACAGAATGACTGGGCCCATGTCAGCGCATAAAAGCTTGGAATTGAGAGCATGATAGGGTGGCGCGAGGGGAAAATCCCGAACTCGCGCAGCTGCATCAGCGTGGCGTCAGGCGTGTAGTGTTCCCCGTGAATGAGACGGGTCTCATGCCCCTGCAGCTGAAGCACAGTAGCTAGGGACAACGCGCCATAGTTGAGATACAGCTGCCGTCGCGCGAGCGCATGGTCACGCTTCTTCGGCGCGAGCATGCCTGCCGACACGAACACAACTATGTTAGATCGATTCATTGGGCCTGCTGAACTCCCCGCTGGGGGCTGGGGCGCACATATAGGGGTTCGATGTGCCGTTTGTAAGCGTTGAGGGCATAGACGGCAGCGGCAAATCCGAGCAGATTTCCCAGCTGGTTGAGCGTCTCCGTGGGTCGGGGAAGACGGTCATCCAGACAAAGGAGCCTGACGGAGGCCACATCGGCCGCGAGGTGCGGGGCATAATGACGGCCGAAAACCGAAAGCTCTCGGCCGTAGAAGAACTCCTGCTGGTGAGTGCGTCACGATATGATCATGTCCGTAACGTCATTCAGCCGGCAGTCAATGCGGGAGATTGGGTCGTGTCCGACAGGTTCATCGATTCAACCTTCGCATTCCAAGTTTACGGCGGAGCTCCGGAATTGGACCAGTTGTTCGAGACTGTCACGCGCTCGGTGACTGGCGGGCTGATGCCGGACGTGACGATCATCCTCGATCTCCCCGAAGCGATGGCCGCCGGCCGCCGGCATGGCCGGGCTGATCTCCAGTCTGATCCCTCGGAAGTAGTCAGGAACTTTTCTTCGATCCGGGAAGGCCTGCTGGAAGTCGCCAACCGCTTTCCTGAACGGTGCTGCGTTATTGATGCCAGTCGCTCGCTCGCCAAGGTCGCGGATGATGTCTGGCAGGCAATAGCGCCACTGTTATAGGCGGGCCGTATTCGACCATGAACCCTCAGCTGCGCATCCTCCTCATCACTCGGGTGATCGAAGCAATCGAGCCTATGGGACCGGGGCCTATATTCGAGCGCTTTGGAATGCTGTTCGTCAAGCATCTCGCGGGCGTGGACATCGTGCAGCGCGGCTCCTCGGTTAGCGGCAATCCGGTAGGCGGCACCCTTGACGGATTGTCGCCGGATGGCCGAGTCGCGGTCGAGACATCGGTTCAACAGGACTATTTCGGTGGGGACCTGAAGAAGCCGACCAACGATTTGGAGCATGTCCTATCGTTGTCTCCTGATGTGAGGGAAATCTACCTGCTGTCTTCGAAGCGGGCACCGACCGGAAAGATAGAGGAATTCGCCGCCACTTCGGTCAAGAAGCCGGGGATGTCAGGGAAAATCTTGCATCTGCTCGACAGCCGGGCAATGGCCGAGAAGGTCGTTGACGGCCTTCTTGAGCAGGACAATGCCGTCGAAGAACTTTCGGCAATCTTGCCCATGCTGTCGGATATCCGGGACGACTTGGCTGCAACACATCTCGTGCCGTCAGTCGAGTTCGGACATATTCGGCGAACGGGGATCACCGAGGAGTTGGACAGCCGTCTCGCCGCGTCGCGTTGCGTCGTGATCGCTGGCATCGGTGGCATCGGGAAGACCCGGGCTGCTGCTGCTTACGTTAGCGAACGCCAGTCCGAGTTTCCGTATATCCTCTGGCTCGATGCCCGCGGCATCAATGACAAGCGGCAGCTTTCAGCGACCCCTTACAGCCGGGGGGGTACAGAGCGAAATGTCCGCGGTCTGCTGCACAGCAAAAAATGCTTGCTGGTGCTCGACGATGCTCCGGACCAGCTATCTTCTGACGAGATCGGCGTCGAGTGTGGTCCTGAGGCGCGTGTAATCATCACGCGCAGGCGCCCTTCTGCCGATGCATATTCCCTGCCTATGCTGGATAAAAAGTCCGCCAAGGCGTTGCTCGGCCGCGGGTTACCCGACGGCGCGGCCGATGCCGTCCTCCCGGCAGCTTGGCGAACCGTCGGCGGACACCCGCTGAGCCTTCAGCTTCTCAACTCAGCGCTGCGGGGCGGCGCGTCTTTGGACGATATCCTGGAAGACTTGAAGATGGTTGGCAGGCTGGAGGACAACGGCGAACTGCTGGCTGAACGCGTGTTGGGACGGCTGCGGTCCACCCTGTTGTACGAACTTCCAGTTTTTGCCTGGGCCCAAGAAACGTCATGTGACCGCCAATTCCTCAAGTTGGCGATCGGGCCATTGGGTATACGGAAGCTCGTCGATTCCGGCCTAACTACTGCCTCCGGCAACTCGTCAGTCAGCATTCACGACATCGTCTATGCGGCCTTGAAAAGCAGCGGTTGGCTTACACGCGATCGCGAGCAGGAACTCAACGATACCTTGGAGAAGTACCTGAAGAAGCTGATCCGCGGCGATGGCGTTGGGCTGCATAGCGTCGCGGTCCACCTCAGGCGGCATCTAATAGAACTTCTCGCTGGCGCTGACAGACGCCCCGCGTTCATGCTTGCTCTCATCGCAACGTGGAGCGCTGTCGACGTTCAGCCGAATCTGTTGTCTGATCCCGTGGAACTGGCTCGCTCGCTCGAGGGCCGCGACGGCGAATCCGCCGACGCCGAGATGCTGCTGGTGTTCGAGACAATCGAAGCCCTTTATCGGCATGAACGGCATGTCAAAGATCGAGATCACGCATTGGCCAGCTTGCGCAGACGGATGCCAGCCTTCGACACGTTGCAATCGCTAGGCGGGCTGACAGATCGCCAGAAGGCAGAAATAAAACATCATCGAGCCAAGGCGTTGCGGTTACTGGGGGAGCATGAGTTGGCAACAGGCCTATTCGAGGAGGTAGTCCAGCAGTTCCCGCTGAACGAAGCAAAGCTCCAGCTCATCCGCCTCCACGCCAAAGGCTCCCACAAGGCTGAGGAAGCTGAAAGGCACGCCCGCGAAATCATCGCTGCGTTTGAAAGCGGCGAGGGTGTTTCCATTTCCGTTTTTCTTGGTCTCGCCGATGCTTTGAACAAAAACCCTGCGGACTGGGCCAAGAGTCTGCTTGCCGAGAAGGAAGAAATGTTCCTGAACCAGGCGCTGTACGGCGCGGTAGCGAACATACCACAAGCCTATGAGGTACTTGCGACATTCGCGCGGCAAACGGCTTGGTCACGGCCCGAGACCTTTGCCGATCTTCTTGAGCGCCTGCCCGAGCCTATGCCGCTCCTGCTCGAAGACGAGCGCAGCCGCGGGGCGTTTGCGGAATTCATGTATCTGGCAGCAGTGAGGATCGACCCTAAGAAATACGCCCTGATTGCACGGCTTGCATATGAAGCAATGCGCTCGCCGGACGCGTTCCAGCGCAGGCGTTGGGCAGAAACACTAATCCTCTTGGAGGAATACACCGAGGCTGTAGCGATGCTTGAGGCCATCGATGACAAAGGAGGCCACATATTCATAGCGCACAGCCTGTCGCGTGCGAAGCTGGGGTTGGGTCATGCGGGTGAGGCTCTCGCCCTGTCCAACGCGGCCATCGATGGTGCCGTCGGTAGGCATGAAAACTTCCGTTGCAGCTTTCTGATCCAGCGTATCAAGGTGAAGCTTGAACTGGGTGAAGAACCCTTCAGCGACATCGATGAGGCTTCTCGCTTGGCCGAAAACGATCGGCAGCATGAAGAGCTCGATATGCTACGGAAACGCGCGATCAACATCGCCTAACTCCGCGACGAGCCTGCAGAAGCCGGTTCCAGCCGACCGGCCTGACGTGACGCCTCGTCATTGTCGCCACTTTAATAGCCCAGAGAAGGTCCTGAGGCTGCTTCCTACCAAGTGACCGAGTGCAAGTTCACCCGAAGCGTTGCAAAATGATTCAACAAAAACCTTGAGCAGCTTAGATTGATGCATGACCTCGATATCCGTGGCGAGATGGTCCACAACCTCTTGGCTGACCAACACAATCAACTTCGCTCGCGCTCGCGACGCCATGACATTGAAGCGGTTGAGGCTGAACAGAAACTCGTCCTCGTCACGTATGCTGTCGGGGTCGCCCAGCGCAAAGCTGGCGATTATCACGTCCCGTTGCTGGCCCTGAAACCGCTCGACGGTGTCCACGGCGTTTCGGATCGTAGCTTCGGAATGCCCCAGTGGCAGAAACACCTCTGATAGCCGGCTCACGACTAACCCCTGTTGAGCCCTATGTGGTGTGACGATCCCAAGGCCACGTCGCCAGATGCTCTCCGTATCATGAAGGGTACTTGAGGCTGGCAACAGGTTGCCGGCCCTGTCAAGTTCGCCGGACGGCCGATTTGCCAGATGACCAGCTAACAGCAGCGCGAGGGCTGCGATCGCATCCGCTTCGAACGGGTTCCATTGGCTGGCGGAGCCCTCCGGATAAACAAAGCAACACACTGCCTTGGCGGGGTCAAGAATCTCTGCCCATCCTGGACTCCAGAGAAGGCTCGATGGCCAATTGGGCGGCCGCGTATCCGTAAAGTCATCGATAAGATCTATTGCCAGGTTTGGCGATTGAGGCGCCAAAGATGACTCGTAACCAGCCATACGGCTAAAATTCACAATGGCCGCATTAGACCTGTAGTTTGTCGACAGCATCGTATGCACCACACTGTGGTGGTGGGAAAAGAATTCATAGATCGAACCCACGAGGTGTTCCAGACCGACAGGCGCTTCGGCTTGGTGAATAGGTGCGAGTTGCTTTGGATCGCCTGCGAGAATGAGGCTTGCTCCCTCGGCCAACGAAGAGAAGGCCACGACAGCATGCGCCACGTCCATCTGTGACGCTTCGTCGATGACGACGAGGTCGAACAATTCCTCTCGGTTCTCGTCGTTCACCTTCAGCAGGTTAGAAATTTGATCGGCGGTAGACGCAACTAGCGTCACGCCATCAGCGTCCAGTAGGCGTTGACGCAGCGCAAGTACCTTGTTTGACGGATTTCGGGCTTCGAGCAGCGTGTCAATATGGGCGTGTGTGGGCGGCAGATCCGCAAGCGCGCTCGACGAGCGCAAACGGTAGGTCTCGACATTGCCCGCAGCAGGGCTCGCCGCGAGTTCGTCGAGCAAGCCGTACAAAACGTTGTCGATCGCATTCCACGTGAAAGCCGAAAGCAGTATGCGCAATGGTCGCCCGCGCTCTAGCGCCTCAAGCATGGCGCCTCGCAGGGTCGCACGCAGCGTTTGGCTCTTGCCCGTTCCTGGTGGTCCCCAGATGAGATGCAGGCGCCGCGCGAGGGCGCATTCAAGCGCAATCCATTGTGACGGATTAAGCTCGGCTCCTTCGGCTTCGAGCAGTCGACGCGCCAGAGGCACGTCACGGGCGCAATGCGCCAGTTGGGTTGCCGCCGCGTCCCACACAAAGTCTGCAGCTGGACAGTGCGCCGTCTGGCGAGGTGGGCGAGCCCACGTGAAGCCGCCGATGGCGCGTTGCACAAGTGGGGTCGAAGCGGCAGTCGGGGGATTCCCCAGACCGCGAAGGGCGGCGACGAGCTTGGGCGTGAAGAAATCGACGTGACGAGGATCCAGCGTTACGTCGCGTGAGAGATTAACCGCACCCGCTTGTTCGAGATCATCGAGCAATGTCGGCCGGCGATATGCTCCCGAGTCGATCGCAATCAGCGCTTCGCTGCGGTCCAAACCGGCGACGCTAACGCTCGTCGCGTCGGACATTCGCCATCGTGCTTCGTAGCCTTGTGTGGAAATCCCGGCGCGCTGTGCTACGGCGAAGAATGAAGATTCGAGAAATGTCGGATCGCCGTCGGGCGCTAGGGCGAAGTTAAAGTCTCCCACCCTGACCCTTGCCTCCCGCGAGCCTGGGCGAATGCGGTAGACCCGGCGACCCGTAACTGCCCGCAGTCCCAATCTGGCTAGCGCGTCAACCTCTTCGCGACCGGTCAGCCGTCGTTCCAATCTAGCGCTACGATGTCGCGCCTCGCGCTCGTGTGGAGGCATTGCGCGAACCTGTGCAACCTCAAGCTGGTCTAATGCGGTGTTTAGGCGGTGAAACGCCAGCCACAGCTCACCGTCCACGCTGATCCCGCCTTCGCGCCGCGGAGGCTCAATGGGATAGGCGGCGGCATTCTTGCCGAGCAACGGCTGGAGATCGGCCTCAAGGCGGCGAGTCACCGTCTCCAAGGCCGAGAGCCTCTTTCCGACGGTCTCTTCGAGGCGGGCGAGTTGTCGGACCCAGTACGATCTCGGACTTGTTGACTGAGTCCAAATTTCATGGGCCCGTTCGGACGGGATATGGTCGCTGAACTCATCCTCAAACAGCGGATGGACGCTGAAGGCAGCGACCCCGGCCGGCAAAGTCGCTTCGTGGTAAGTTCGAGCCACGCGGAAAAGGTTGTAGTAGTGCGGCACAGGCGCGGCCAGAACCGCCTTTGCGACATCTTGAACGACCGTAATTGGCGACGAACTCGTTTCATTGCGCGCATTGGCGATAAGTTCTTCGGACGGAAAGAGCCAAGCCAGATGCGCTAACGTCAGCTGCGACAAGACGCCATCGAGGTGCCGACCTACGACGCGACACAGGTGCCTATAGGTAAGCTTGTCCCAGATATAGACCTGCAGATCTGGCTTGTTTGCCTCGATCCGCGGATCACTCAGGATGGAGTGAAGGTGTTCCAGAAACGCCAGGAACTGGCGGCGCTCGGCTTGGGGGCTCCTTTCCGGAACAACGAATGTGGTGGCCGGCCAGGCTTGGGTTTGTCGTGGCGTCGCGTTGCGACTACCGAACTCGCGCTTCTCAAGCCAAAACGCTTTTATACCGAACGCGAACGAGATGCCGCTACCGACGTCAAAATCGGCCGTCAGGTAGATGCGCAGATCCGCCCATTTGGGCATGATCCCGGAGGCCCCCGTGTCCGGGGGAATGAGGGCCGTCTCTGTAAGGAGAGAGCCAGCGCGTTGAGGAAGGACGGTGCGGGAAGCCCGCAACGTCTGGTGACTGTCGAATTCGCCAGCCTCACTGTCGAGCGCTGCCAAGGTGGAAATATCTCGGATACCCTGGTTCCAGAGCACCGTCCGGCACCCGCGGGTAATGAACGCGACCCGGCTGAGTTGGCCCTGGCTTTCGGCTTCCGGCATGCAGTGGTTGGGGCGGCTTGTCGGCTGGCCATTCGAGATCCATGGGTAGCCAAGATAGTCGCAACCGGAACAACGGTTGTCGACATGCCAATCCAGCTCGCGCCAGGGTGTTGTGAGAACGGTGCGGAGGTCGTCGCGTAGAACGCGACGAAGACGAAAGGCGAACACCTCGAAGGGAGCCCGCTCCAAGTCTTTGTTCAACGCCGTCAACAGGCCCGTTGCCGATACGACAGCTCCGGTTTGAGACATGGCCTGTACATGCTGCGCCATCTGTGACGCGCCATGTGCACCCGGCCAGATCGAAGCATCGGACGTAACAATGTACCTATCGTGACGCCCGGAGTCGATCAGCCATCCGGCCAATGCCATGGCGTAGAAAACGATCTCAGCGAAATAGCCGGGATTGGGCTCTGCCGTAAGTTTGATATCAATGAGCTTTAACCGCAGCCGCGTATCTGAAGGCGGAAGCGGACACGTGTCGCCGTTGGGGGCGATGCCGAACACGTCGGTGCGCTCGTCGGGCGCAAGAACTTGGATAAGGTCCGGGATAAGTTCGCCGTAGCTGAGTCCGTGATCGGCGGTGAGATCTTCCAGCCCAAGGGCATTTTTGAAGGCCGGGCCGACTTGAAATCGCGGCCGCACAATGAACCGGCCGGGGGTCGCGGCGCCAATGACTGCTTCAAGCGCAACATTGCGAAATTCTGTGGTGCCGCCTGTCGCAGGGACAGCGGTGCCAATCAGCGCCGTTGGGCCGAGGAGGCGATAGAGTTCTTCAAGCTTGGCAGCTTTCCATTCGTCGCCAGCCTCGCGCAGCAACTGGAGCCCCGGCCGCGGCTGTTGCGGCTCTGGCATGTCCTCAAACGCACGCTCGGCGCGAAAGGTCGCGTTGTCGGGCGAAAGGTCAAGCCGTAGCCGTCGTTTGCACTCGGTGCGAACGTAGTGCGCGATAACTTGTTTCGTCAGGAGCGGCAACGGTGCGACTCGATTCCTTTTGACAGTCCAATATCTTAAGCAGATCGCTCAGCTTACACGAGGCGAAAGCGCTGTCTGCGTTACTGACGTGAGATAGGGCCGCGGCATAGCAGGCGCGTCGAAGATTGATTTCATCCGCCGCCTTAAACAATAGACGCGGAGTCTGTCGCAGACGCTGTGTCCACTGCTCGGCTGTCGCCTCAGCCCAGATCCTAGCGGCGTTTGTGAGGGTCCCACAGTTCGGGCCAGCATGTCCAGGGACTGCAATAATCACCGCATCCCAGCGAATGCTGTCGCTGTGCTTGTGCGGTCCAGCGTCAGTATCACCGAGCATTGGGAAAACACGACAGACCGCGAGGCGGGCTTGGGCGAGCGCCTTGCCTAGTGCCTCCCAGCCTTCCGGCGTCTTATGCTGGTAGGTGAAGATGACCAAGCCATCGCGTTTGAGGGTGCGAGCAATTTCCTCAAAGCACCGGGTGAGCCGATGCTGAAACGTCATCATAGCGATGTCGTCGTTTCGTCGCGCATCCAACCGCGCAGGGGGGAAACCGAGCTGCACCTGATCGGTGAGCCCGAGTGATTGGTGCCATGGCAGGAAGAAATCCGACAGTTCCGAATAAGCGATATTGTCAAAGTAGGGCGGGTCGGTGACGACGAGATCTAGTGCGCCATCCGCAATGTGGCTGAGTTCTTCGGCCGAGCAGACCCGTGTCACCACAGGCGCCATCGGTGGTTGCTCGTCCTGCTTGAAAACCTTAAACCCGCCGGTAGGGCTTGCCTCGCGCGGCTTGAGCAGCCAGTTTCGCGCACGCTCAACGCGACGGACGGCGTTTGGATAGGTGCCACGACCCGTGCCATCTAGCCAGGGGTTCAATTCAATTGGCCGGCTAATGTGGCGGAAGGCCCGGATCGAGAAGAGCGGCGCGAGCCTACGCCATCCAAAGGCGTAGGAAGTCAACATGCAATTCGTCTTCAAATGGTCGCAGAACGCAATCGACAGCGCTTCGCGAGCCGCCGAGTTGGCGGACCCTATGGCTTGAGATAATGTTGCCAGATGCAGCCGCTGCCTATCGTTAAACAGGTCGAGGTACTGGCGATAGCCATACCGGATCAAGCGGTCGTCGGCGCGATCGTGATCAGGAATGACACGTTGTGGTAAGTGATCCAGCAGTCCAGCGTCCGACGCCTTCAGGCGGGCGGAAGCCTGGTTATAACGCTCAAGATCCTGGTCGTCGGCGCGCTTGAAAATCCTGTGCGAGGCGGGCACCGGTCGTTTCTCCGGATCTTTTGATAGGTACTCTAAAGCGAACAGGCGGTATCGTGGATACCTGCCGCTTCGGCGACTGACATCAATCAGCCGCTCGCCGTGGCCGCAATGCGGGCAGATCCCCGTGCCGGCCGCACATGTTCCATGCGCGATTGTCGTTCGGCCTCCGCACGACCGGCAGTCCAGGCGTTTTCGGTCGATCGCCAGCTCGTGTACCTCGCTGCAGTCGCGGCAAACTGCCCACTGTCGCTTTGAGCCTGCGTCATGTGCCAGCTGGAAATGAGGATGAACGTCGTAGCGGCCGCCGCAGCCACCGCAGTCGATCTGCTGGACCCAAAAGTAATGAAGCACGGGTCGCAGTTTTCCATAATGATCAAGTGTCACATAATATACTGTGAGGTCTGTTCCGACGGTCGTTTTCAACCGTTCGAGTTCGGCTTCGAGGGGAGGCACGGCGCTCAACTGCGACTGAAACCGGGTAATCGAGACAGCGACGGGATCGACATCTGAAGCGTAGCAATGGCCGCCTAGACGCTGAGCCTCGGCTATCGCGGTTCCGCCTCCGACAAAGGGGTCCCCGATCTTTAAGCCTTCCAGACTCGCCCCCCCTAAGTAAGCCTCCCAAAAGTCTTCATCAGCTCTGATCGCGGCCGCGACGAGCAGACCCCGAAATGCCGAACCGAAGCGGCGCGCGAACCACTTGTGGGTTTGGTAAATCGGCCGCGGTCTACGACCTTCCCGCATGGCCAGATCGGCCAACGACTCGATTGGAAGATCACCACTGACGATGAGCGATTGCTCAAACCGTCGAACGTCATGCCTGTGCACATCGACCACGTCGAACTCCTTCTCGGCGGTTTCCAATAGCTTCGTCTCACCTTAGCGATGGCCGCGCTGTAGGTCCTCAAGAAAATGAACTGGATCGGACTATCTTTCCCTGGAGGCTGCAAGCCGCTGGCCGATGACGTTCTCGGCGAGCCGCTGAATCAAGGGCTGCACATTCTTGAGCTGGATTCTCGTGCCCAGTACCTCCGGGCCATGGGCTTCAACAAGTCGACCGAGGAGCTCATCGAGGAAACTGCTGGAGGCCATCGTGATTCCGTCGAAGTCGAGAACCATAGGCTGCTCAAGGTCCGGCAACAGCGCTTCGATCTTTCGTCGCAGCGCCTGAGCGGGTGGACGTCCCGCAACGTGGGGGCATTCGTCCAGCACCCGAAGGCCGCCACGCTCAGCCAAGCGCTCTCCCTCCGCTATCAGGTAGTTCCAATCCCGCCAACCTCCGCCGCCTGCTATTTCAGTCTGCCTGAGTTCCACTGGCCGCCGGGTGTCGAGCTCAAGGACAATCCCAGTGCCCGGCATACGGGGGACGGTGGCGAAGGCTTGTTTGTCAGCGATCTGCTGGAGCATCACTGCACCGGAACAGAGCTCTAGCGTGCCTCCGTTGGCTCTGGCGATCTCCAATGTGCCGGCCAAGCCGTTGCCTTGGCCAACGTGTGAGCTACGAGTCACCCCTCGGGTGACCGCAAGCTTAAGCGCGGCAGTGTCATCAGCGACTGTGCGTGTCTCAGAGAGGGATGCCTTCAGACCGCGTCCGAGATCGACCACCGAAATCTCCAATCGCCCTCCCGCCTCATAGTATTGGGCGCAAACTATCCCTGGTGACTGGGCCTGCGCATGCAGCACGATGTTATCGGCGATCTCGTAGGTCATCCACTCGACGGCCGGGACGAATGCGCGCGCGCCGTCATATCGACGCAGCATTAGGTCGCAGATAGCGTTGGTCACTGAGAGTACCTCAGGTCCGCCACTGATCATTTGAAGGGGGATGTATCGGCCGGCTGCCGGGCGGGCGTCCGGCATTGGAGGCGTGTCGAGCCCGAGATGGTGATAGAGACCCAAGCGAATCAGATGGTCAATCTTGATTTGTGGTCCGGCGATCGAGATGCTGCATCCCGCCATTTTCTGCTCCATCAAGAGTGCGCAAAGCAGAGCCAAGCCGCCTGGTCGAACAAACGTCTGGGGGTGCAGGATAATCTTTATGTGGCTTCGGGTGGCTTGTAGGCCCGCAGCCAAGCTAAGCGCGGCCCTGAAGTCTATGGTCCTGGGAAGCTCAAGCCTGAGCGCCTCGCCAGATGGAGTGGCAGAAGCAGACAAATCTTACCCCTGCGCTTGCCCAACGAGGCGAGTCAAAGCCTTAGGATTGACCCCACACAGCCCTTGCCAAGTCGGTGCCCCCGTCACGATTATAAACCCCGATGAACATGGTCCGCAGCTAAGCTGGCTTGTGTCAGCGGCCAGCTACAGACGCATACCAAAAATGAGGTCGGATGTCCGCTTGCTGGATAGACATTAATGTCTGCAATCGGCGTTGGCTGACCACGAAGTCGCAGAACATCATCTATGGAGCGCCGCGCTAGGCAAAAGTCGCATGAGATGCAGATCGGAATTCAGCCTAATCTAGTCTATCCATAGAGTCTTGATGCGCAACCCGGTCGGCAGCTGGGACTTAACGGGCCGGCAGGTTTGGCAAATAACCGCAGAAACCAGCCGTTCCCGAAGTTCCAAGAGAATTTCAAGACGGGCCGGCGTCACAATGGGCGCCGGACGAGTCCCGCGCCCCAGCACAACTTTTCTATATGGATTAGTTTGTAGGCGTTCTGAAGATGAGGGCCGCCTTCAACGCCGACCCACTTTGAGATGCGGTGAACGTCACGCTGGGTTTGAATGACAGTCGCATCTACCGCTATCTCGGCCGAGTTCGCCGAGCGTTTTTCTGATTCTCGCTCCCTGCTCCGCATCCATGTCCAAGTTCGCTTCCATCTGCCTGATGGTCGCCAATAGTTCCTCCTGGCCGAGCTCAGGAAACACTTTGGTCGCGGCGAAGAGGCTCGGCACTTGTTTTTCAAGTACGTCGCGCAGCGACTTGTGGGCCTTCGCGATGCGGACCTCCGATAGGATGGCCGCCAACACCCAGCGAGAGATAATCGTGAGCGTCGTGATCTGGATTGGAAGAGTGTCGGCCTCAACCGTGAATTTCACCCGGCGGATCAGACTTCGCGCAAAATGTGGTCCCCAAATCCCCGCGATCGATTGCGCCGCAACGAACAGAAAGCTGTCACGAAAATCCTCACCCGGACCACCGGTGAAAGGGATTAGAACCGCTTCCTCGCCATCTTCAGTCTTGTATCGCTTGGTGCTGCCGTGGAGCATTAGGTAAAGCATGAACAGCGATCGGGTAACGAAATTGAGATCGAGCGCCGCGTCCGAGTCCTTCGCCCGCCCCAGGAAATCCTGAAACTTGCGGATACCGCGCCAGAGCGCTGTCTGATTGCGCTCAAACTCGCTGTCGGAAACAATCTCTGGTCCCATATCTGCAGCGGATACGGGGCGAGGCGGGGCGGCCACGTCATCTGACTGCCCGACATCGTCCTGATCCTCCCCAAGGTCGTGCCCTTTTGCAGTGGCGACGTCATCGGCATCGATCCTGTCGATAGTCTCTACACTAGCCATCCCGCGCAGGACGATCTGCAGAAGCGCTTGAAGAGCCGGATTGTCGCCATGAGCAAGCCCAGCTGACTTCATGCTCACCCGGAGATTGAGCGCCTTCCTGAACTCATCAGGCGTAGCGAAATCCTGTCCTGCAATACCGCGAGTTGCGCTTCGCCTGCCAGCAGCGCGGATTCTCTCCAGTGCGGGCCCGCTCTTGGCATCGTCTTCCAGCAGAAGGTGGATGTCTTTTGCTAGGCCGATCAGATCTGCGTCGCCGCTGAGGACTGCATCAAGCTTCTTCCTGATGGCGTCGGAGACTGGAAATGGCGCGAAACGCATCAGCTCTTCGGGATTGGCGATGATCATTGGTCGACTGATCCTGCCGTCAACTAGGCAGACTCGCGCGATATTCGAGTCGAGCTTCACATCACCAGTGTCGGCGATCCACAGTCCGTCTGCTCGTTGAGCCAGCGGGAAATGCAACTCTTCCACCTTTATCGACGCCACAGCATCCGGGACATTTGGATTCGGCGACCAGACCAATCGTCGCGCGCGCCGCTCAACGGACCCCGCCATGAAAGTCGCCTTGTCGGAAGCGGCTTCGGATTTGTCTGGAGGCACTGCAATGTCGACAACTGCAATCTTGGATTTGTAGGAGAGGTTCAAGAGCCTCTTCGCAGATCCACGCGGGAGCTTCCGGAACAGGAGGCATTCGTGATTTACGCCTGCTTTGCCAGGCACCCCCAAAGCAGCGACAGTGCAGTTCGCGCTGCCGATGAAGAGGAAATCGTGATCGCTGCCATGAAAGAGGAACATCTTGGCGTGAAGGAAGCGATCGTCGCTTTCACCGCTCGCCCCAATGGGGTGAAATTTCAACGCCAGTTTGCCGATGGCGCCAACCGGAAATGTAGATGATCGAGAAGGGCTGCGGGCGTTCTCCGATAGAAAGATGCGCAGGTCCGGCTCGCCGACCGCAGAACTCAGTCGCTTCAGGGCGGAAAGTTGATCGTCCCAATAAGGCGAGATAATCGTCAACCGCTCAACAGGCTCATCGACCAGCTTGAGCATCCTGTCGGCGAGGCCGCTTGCGTTCGACGGGTCGGATAGCAACAGGTCGATCTGAGACCCGTCCGAGAGGTTGAATGGGGTGTCTCCCTCCAGCCCATCATCGTCGATCCAAGAGGACTGGCTGCGTATCAGCTCAAGCTTGTACGCGGCCTTGTTGTCATCGGCGGGACCGATCAACGCCGACACGATGTGCTCTGACGAAGAGCGTACGATGAATTTCGCTATCCTCGTCTTCATCCCGCGCCTGCCACGACAGGGTTGAGACGAGTTCCAGATTACCTGCCCAGCCCGCCGAAGTGACGTTCGCGGATCCCACAATCAGTCTGGCTTTCGCCTTTCCATAACGTATGGCTAACTTCGGATGGAAGCACGATGTGGTTGTAACCGGGACGACCAGATATTTCCGGCCAGCGTTAGCGAAGGCGTCCGGGATTGCATCCAGCAACTGCTCCAGCATCGAAGCATCGGCGAGCAGCAGATTGTTATGACAGCCGAGTCCACGCAGCCTAAGTTGCAGGCTACCATCATAAAAGGCAGGATCGACGCTGAAAGTCGACAAGATCGAGCTGTGAAACCCGCCCTCCTTGAAGTCATCGAAGAGGCTATGCGGCATTAAGAAATTCCGCGCCGGCAACGGTAATGACCCCGGTACTCTCATCCACCAGATCAGCATCGCGTGCGAACGTAAGCAAATTCGTTATTCGGGGCTGGGTATAGGTGTATTCGCCAAACTCGCCGTCCACCAGGCATCCATCGTCGAGCGTGAACCGATAGGTGAAGCGCCCTCCAGTCGCAAGCTTCTGACCGGCGATCATCAGATGGTTCGATACCACGAACTTCTTTATCAGTTTGGCGATCGTGAGCCTGGCATTTGCTGACGAATTGAGGTCGAGAAATCTGAAGACTCCTTCGGCCGACCGTCCCTCCACGGTTTCTCGGAAAAGCTCATCGCGAACTTGCGTAGCTTCTCTCCAGCGAAGCCAAAGCGACAGGATAAGTCTGGTGCTGCCCGTGACGGCCGATGCCTCGGGCCTCCTTTTGGTCGATGCTGCTGCAAGCAACTCTGCTCCCAGATCATGTTCTCCACCGAGGTCACTCAAGGCTAAGCTCGCAGTGAGGTCCTCTGTAGAAGCTTTCTCATCGCTGACCGCGGTCGATGCGAGGCTGGATGCTAGTGCTTCAACTGAGGTCGGCTCGGCGACCTGGTTAGACAGGCCGACGATTTCGTTGAGCCATACCTCGAGTGCGATATGACAAAACTCGTTCAGAAAATAGGCGCGCCATCTCGTCAGGTTTTGGCCGCCTTGGGAAGGGGCGCCAAGGCTACCAGACTTGCACATAGAGATCCCGGCGCAGATCAAATTCGCCCTTTGAATCGGAGACCACCGCCAATACATTGCGAAGCGAAATCCGCCTCGCCTCGGCGGTCGGATCATCGGCTCGACCGCCTTGTAAAAACTCTTTCAGCAATCGCGCTTCTTGACTTGAAGGATCAAGATAGGACGGATGGAGTGCCTCAGAAATCGTCTCGCAGTCCGACCGCGAAATTCGACCTGACTTGACAGCTTTCAAGAGGAGTGCGCAGGCCTCCGGATGCTCTTCCTGAACGGCAACGGCGAGCGCTTTTCCAGCGGTGCTCGTCACGCCATAAACACGGGCAGAGGCGCTGTCGATCAACCCCATTTCCAGCATGCTTGCGGTGTAGAATTGGCCGAAGTTACCGTACTTCGACTTCAGATACTGACCGTCTTCACCGGGCCTGTTTGTTGGTTTGATAAGATCGAAAGTCTTCTTTGACGTATCAGCAGCTTCGTATCGCCACCACTCCGAGCCCGCCATGCCTAGGGCATTTGCGGCGTCTCCGATCTGACACGCCAGCGCTATCGCCGCTTCGCAGCGCCGGATGAATTCTACCCATTTATCCTCTTTGGTCGTGTGATGGATTTGCTCAAATTGCCACACGACCCAACAATAGAATGAGTAGTATCGAAGCCGATTGGTCACGCTTGTTAGGCCGTGAACTCATAAGCCGCGGTTTACCGGCTTCGGGATGAGATGTGGTCGATCACGCCACTTCCTTGGACATA
>NZ_JAIUHE010000040.1:0-20589 GCF_020164995.1 Mesorhizobium sp. CO1-1-11 | reverse complement strand
GATCAGCCGCGGCGCCAGACGATAGAAAGCGACTACTGGTTTTCCTTGGTCTGCCCCATGATTTCCTGGGCGCTGAAATTGATGCCGCAGGTCGGGAAGGAATTGCCGACGAAGAAATTGTCGGACTCCTTCGGGAAGTAATCCGTGCCTTCCTTCATGTCCGGATCCGTGGCGACGGCCAGAGGCAGCTTCACCTCCTGCGGCACCACTTCGCCTTCGAGTGCCGCGATCGCCGTCTTGATGGCGACGGCGACCTGGGCCGGGCCCGAGCCGGCGGAGGTGCACTTCAGGCCATCGGCCGAATGCGCCGCGCAGAACTTGCGGAAGCCGTTTTCGGTCTCGCCGCCGAACGGCACGAACGGATGCTTGGCGTCCATCATCGCCTGCACGATGCCGGTGTCGCCGCCCTGGCCGGTGATGCCGTCGAACGGACCGTTGGTGGCGATCGCATCGGCGGTCACTTTCTGCGCCACGCCGTCATCCCATTTGCCGGCGACTTCGGTCACATCCCACTTCTTGCCGGAGGCGTCGAACACCTCATGGATGCCGTTGTGGCGATCGGTGTCGACGGAGGTGCCGGCGACGCCGCGCACTTCCAGGATCTTGCCGCCATTCGGGATATTGGCGACCAGCCACTTGGCCCACAATTCGCCAAGTCCCTTCTGGTCGACATTGACGTTGATGGCGTCCTTGGTGTCGAGAATATTGTCGAAGGCGACCAGCACGATGCCGGCTTCCTTGGCGCGTTTGATGACCGGGCCGAAGGCGGTCGGGTTCTGCGCGTCGGTGACGATGGCGTCATAGCCGGAATCGATGAAGTTGTTGATCGCCGAAATCTGCGCTGGCACGTCCTCGCCCGTCGAGACGACCTTGAATTCCTTGATCTTTGCCTTCACGTCGGGCTGCGACGCATAGGCCTTGGCCGTCTGCACCATCTGGATGCGCCAGGTGTTGGCGATATAGCCATTGGCGAAGGCGATGCGGAACGGACCTTCCTTCTTCGGAAATTTGAAGAACTTGGTGTTCGCGTCCCAGGGCGCGAAACAGTCGGCCTGGGCGGCGGGACCGGAGACGATCTCCGGGCCGGCAGCCATGGCCGCCGAATTGAGCATGACGAATGCGCTGGCAGCAACGATGCCGCCGACAAGTGACTTGATCATCGATAATCCTCCCGATTGCAGTTCCGATTTGTCGGTTCAGTTTTTATGCGATTTCGCGCTCCCGGCTGGCACCTCCCGCCTTACCCAGTCACGCCTGCCAGATGCCGAAGACCTCGGCGATCCCTCCCCTTGCCGTCTCCTTCGGTTGGGAAAAGGCTATCATATTATACATAATAAACAAGCATGAGCTGTTGCTTATGTATAATAAACAGGCCCAACAGTTGAGTGGCGAAGCTCTCCAATGGAAAATGGTAGCGCTACCATGACGTTGTGTAAAGCGTCATTCGCGGGTGTTCTCGAAAGCGTGTTCAGCGGGCTGTGCTCTCGCGGCGCTTGAGCTCGAAGCCAAGGTCGACGACCCGCTGCCGCGGCCTGTCACCCGATATCGCCGCAAGCGCCATGGCCACCGCGCGCCTGCCGATTTCGTAGCGATGGGTGCGGATGCTGGTGATCGAAGGAAACGCCACCTGCATCATGTCGAGATCGTTGAAGCCGACAATGCCGATGGTCTTCGGCACCTCGATCGAGGCACGATGGCATTCGAACAGCACGCCGAGCGCGATGTCGTCATTGTTGCAGAACACGCCGTCGAGCGTCGGCATCTTGGCAAGCGCATCGCGGAAGAGTTCGCGGCCAAGCGGCACGCTGGACAGCACCGGCGTGGTGGTGATCAGGCGCGGGTCCGAGAGCCCGGCCTTCTCCATCGCCACCCGGTAACCAGCCAGGCGCCGCTGCGAGCGCGGGTCCATGCGTGCACCGATGAAGCCGATCCGGCGATACCCGGCCTCTATCAGGTGCTCGGTCGCCGTCAGGCCGCCATCGAGATGCGAGAAGCCGACCATCATGTCCACCGGATCGGGTCCGGTCTCCATCACCTGAACCACCGGGCAACCGGCATTCTCCAGGAGTTTTCGCGAAGCAGGCGTCTGATCGATGCCGGCAATGATGAGCGCGGCCGGGCGTTGCGAACCGAACAGCTGCAGCAACCGCTCTTCCTCCAGTCCGGAATAGTGCGTGTTGCCGAGCTGGATGCGGAACGGGCTGTCCGACAGGCTGTCATAGATGCCGCGCACCACCTCGGCGAAGACATTGTTGGTCAGCGAAGGCACCAGCACGCCGAACACTTCCGCCCGCGCCGAGGCCAATGCGCGCGCATTGGGGTCCGGCACATAGCCGAGTTCGTCGACGGCGGCTTGGATCTGACGGCGCAGCTCCTCGGAAACACGTGCCGGGTCGCGCAGCGCGCGTGAGACGGTGATGGCGCCGACGCCGGCCTTGCGTGCCACATCCGACAGGGTTGGGCGGCCACCGCCTCGGCGCGAACGCGGCTTGGTCACGCTCTTGGCCCATGCGCATGGCCATCGAAGCGCGCCCGCAATGCGATCTTTCCAGCTGTCGCCATCTCACCGGCCTGTTGCCGCACCCATCCGCCCTGGCGTCGCGCAGTGACTGCCTGTTGTCAAGCCGAGCCACCAAGTGGCCGTGCTTGGCCTTCCTCAGGCGGCTACGGCAGCTCTGTGCCTTGCCTTCCACATGAACAGCCCGATCGCCAATATGTTAAGCAGGTTCCAGGCGATGCCGTTCAGGAAAGCGGCGGCATAGGAGCCGGTCAGGTCGTAGATCCAGCCCGACATCCAGCCGCCGATCGCCATGCCGAAAATCGTCGCCATCATCACGATGCCGATGCGCTGGCCGGCCTCCTTGGCGGGCAGGTATTCGCGCACGATGATCGCATAGCAAGGCACGATGCCGCCTTGCGACAAGCCGAAGACCAGCGACACGACATAGAGCGAGGCGAGCCCGTCGAACGGGATGTAGAACAGCAGCGACAGGCATTGCAGCACGGAGCCGATAAGCAAGGTTTTGACACCGCCGATGCGGTCGGCGACAAAGCCCGAGGCGAGCCGGCTGACGACGCCCGCGGCCATCATAATCGACAGCATGTCGGCGCCATGCGCCATGCCGTAGCCAAGATCCATGCAATAGGCGACGATGTGCACTTGCGGCATCGACATCGCCACGCAGCAGCCCAGTCCCGCGACGACCAGCAGCATCTGCATCGCGGCCGGAGACATTGGCATCGGCTGCACGGACCGGCTTCCGGCCGGGCCGGCGGCTGCCGCTTCCGGAGCGCCGCGGCGCAGCAAAAGCACCAGCGGCACCATGGTGACCAGGCAGAAGACGCCGATGGCGGCATAGGTGAAGCGCCAGCCTTCCGCCTTGATCAGCGTCGGCATGATGGTCGGCCAGATCGCTCCGGCGAGGTAGTTGCCGGCCGCGGCCGCGGTGACAGCGACGCCGCGGCGGCGGTTGAACCAGTGCGATATATCGGCGATCAGCGGCCCGAAGATCACCGATGTGCCGAGACCGATCAGCACGCCTTGCGCAAGGGTGAATTGCAGGATCGAGGTCGACAAAGCCGCGAGCAGAAGGCCGGCGGAGAGCGCGATCGAGGAAAACAGCGCCGGAATCCAGTAACCCATGCGATCGATGGCGCGGCCGACCAGCACATTGCCGGCGGCAAAGCCGACCATGGTCGCGGTGTAAGGCATGGATGCCGCGGCGCGGTCGACGCCGAACTCGGCCTGTACCGCAGGCAGCACCACGACGACGGCCCACATGCCGACCGCACCGATCGTCGCCAGCAGCATCGAGATGGCTAGACGCATCCAGGCGTAGGAACTGTCGATACCGGGGCTGGGCCGGCTCAAGTCGGTTCGTGACAAAGGCGTTTCCTGTCGGCGGCCTCAACCGCTGCTGTTTTGGCCACTATCGACGCATTCTCGGCGCACAGCAGCGCCACGGCGGGCAAATCCGTGGCTCCAGGGAGGTACGAGCGCGGGAACCGGCGCCAGCATCTGGAGTTTCCGATCAATAACCCCGCAAAGGAGACCAGCCATGACCGCCACCAAGCAGAAATGGTCGGCCGAGGTGACCGAGCACAGCGATGCTATGGATCTCGAGGACCACGTGTTCGAATCCGACGACGCCAAGAAGATCGCCGCCTCGCTCAAGCGTTCGGCCGAACACAGCCACCGCCGCAAGGCCGAGCCCTTCCAGTCCGCCATGTCGATGCTGAATTTTTACATCAACAGGGCCGGAAAAAACCTGCCCGCGGCTCGCAAGAAGATCCTCGAGGACGCCAAGGACGAATTGCGTGCGGCATTCGGGCGGCCAAAAGAGGATTAGGCCTTCGCTGCCAATGGCTCCTCAAGCTTGTTCCTCACCCCATCAAAAACGAGGTGAGGAACCCGTTTCCAGCCGGTCGGCGCCCTATTGTCTGATCTCCGGTTCGACAAGCTTGGCCAGGTTGCGCAGCGACTCCTGCCAGCCGAGATAGCAGGCTTCGGCGGGAATGGCGTCTGGAATGCCGGCTTGTGTGATGTTCACCTCGGTGCCCACGGACACTTTCTTCAGCGTCACGGTCACCTGGATCTCGCCGGGCAGGTTGGGATCGTCGAACCTGTCGGTGTAGCGCAGGAGTTCGCCCGCGACGAGCTCGACATACTCACCGCCAAACGAATGGCTGTCGCCAGTGGTGAAGTTGCGGAACGACATCTTGAAGGTACCGCCGATCTTGCCCTCGAAGTGATGAACCGTGCAGGTGAAGCCGTTCGGCGGAAGCCATTTGGCAAGCGCATCGGCCTCGATGAACGCGCGGTAGACCTTCTCCGGGCTGGTGGTCAGGACGCGGTGCAGACGTACGGTGCTGGGCATGTCGATACTCCTTCGTGGTCTCTGTTCGATGCCCCAAGGACGGGTACCGCACAGCCGATCCGACACAGGCTTTTGAATTTTGTGCGGTCCGGCCCCGAATTGCTTCGAATTCCAAGGCGCGAACACCCGCGCCGAATGGCCGTGTCGCGGAAATCTATCGCGAACGGATGACGTTGTCGGTATTGGCCAGCAGCTTGCGCACGGCATTGCGCGCCGCATCCGGCCGCTGGAGGCGGATGTTCTTTTCGATTGCTTCGTGCATCTTCTGGGCGAGCTGCAAATCGTCGAGCTCCCGGGTCGTGTAGGCAAACAGGTGGTCGAAGGCGGATTCGATCAGCACGCCGAGCGGCACCAGCAGATCATTGCCCGAGGCACGCAGGATGGCGAGGTGGAAGCGGGTGTCGGCACGGGTCCGCTCCTGCAAGCTTTTCGCCTCTCCCATCTCCCGGCAGGCCTGGCTGATCTCGGCCATCTGCTCGTCGGTGCGCCGCATGGCGGCGAATGCGGTCGCTTCCGGCTCGATGATGTGGCGGAATTCCTGCACCGTCTTCAGGAAAACCTCGCGGTCGGGCGACGTCGCGTACCAGGCGAGCACATCGCGGTCGAGCAGGTTCCAGCGTTCCCTGGGTTCGACCCAGCTGCCGATCTTGGGGCGCGATGCGAGCAGGCTCTTGGCCATCAGCATCTTGATCGCCTCGCGCACCGCCGAGCGGCTGACGCTGAACGTCTCCGACCATTTGGCCTCATTGGGCAGGATGGTGCCGGGCGGATAATCGCCGCGCACGATCCTGAGCCCAATCTCGCTGGCCAGTGATGTGTGCACGCTGGAGCCCGGAATACGTGCCGCGTCGGCTCGCCGAACACCGGCCGGACGATCGGCGGCTGCAGCCTTTTTCGGCGATTTTTCCTTGTTCGGCTTCGCGTCCCGCATGCAGTCCAGAAAGGCCGGTTTAGGGAGGCTGTCAAGCGTGGTGCGGGCGTGAGGCCGCAAAGCCGGCCTCTATGCACAACCCAGCCGCGATTCCACCACGCTCAGGCGGTCTTGACGTATTTGCGCCAGCTGTGCTCCGGGCGGAAGCCAAGCATGTCGCGCGCCTTGCGGTTCGACAGCAGCGTCTCGTATTCACCGAGTTCGCGCTTGACCGGCACGTCGGGATAGAACCGCTTCAGGAGTTCGGCGGTCGGCAGATCGGACGAGGTATCGTCATTGGCGGCATTGAACACCTGGTAGCCCAGCCCATCCTTCTCGACGGCACGCAGCGTGATCTGGCCAAGGTCCCGGGCATCGATGTAGCTCCAGGCGATACGCCTGCGAAAACCAGGATCGGCGAACCATTTCGGAAACAGCGAATACTCATGCGGCTCGATGACGTTGCCTATGCGCAAGGCGTAGATATCCGTGCCATTGCGCTGCGCGAAAGCGCGCGCGGTCTTCTCGTTGACGATCTTTGACAGCGCATAGCTGTCCATCGGGTCGACGTCATAGTCCTCGTCGAGCGGGAAATACGCGGGATCGCGCGGCTCGTTGGCGAACACCAGGCCGTAGGTCGTCTCGCTGGAAGCGATGATCACCTTGCGGATGCCAAGCTTCACCGCCGCCTCGATGATGTTGTAGGTGCCCATTGCATTGATGCGGAACACCTCGTTGTCGGGCGTGATCATGATGCGTGGAATGGCAGCGAAATGCACCACGGCGTCCACTGGCTGCGGGCGTAGCGAGGGGTCGAATTCGTGCAGCCCCATATAGCTAGACAGCGCGTTGAACACCTGGCCGCTGTCGGTGATGTCGGTGATCAGCGTGCGCACCTTGGGATTGTCGAGCGGCCTGGTGTCGATGTTGAGCACCTGGCAACCCTGCTCCACCAGATATTGCACGACGTGGCGCCCAGCCTTGCCGCTGCCGCCGGTGAACATGATCCGCTTCGTCATTTCTGGTCTCCACGAAAGTCCTGGGATTTACGTGTATTGTCAGACAATATTGCTTTCTGCAACCGTCTATGGCTAAAACAGCGGCGACATTATCGATAATCACGGAACAGGACAGACAGCATGAACACGACCGCTACGGGTGAGAAGATCGGCTTTGTCGGCCTTGGATTGATGGGGCACGGCATCGCCAAGAACATCGTCGACAAGGGATATTCCCTGACCTTCCTCGGCCGCAAGAACCGCAAACCAGCGGAGGATCTTCTCGGCCGAGGCGCTCGTGAGGCATCGACTTCCCGCGATGTGGCGGCGGCATCCGATATCGTCTTCATCTGCGTCACCGGCTCGCGCGAGGTCGAGGCTATCATTCGCGGTCCCGATGGCATCAAGGAGGGTTTGAAGAAGGGGGCGGTCGTCGTCGACTGCTCGACATCGGATCCGGTCTCGACCGTGGCACTTGCCGCGGAACTCAAGGCGCTCGGCGTCGACTATGTCGACGCGCCGCTCAGCCGCACGCCGAAGGAAGCCTGGGAAGGCACGCTCGACGCCATGGTCGGCGCGCCCGATGCCGTCTTTGCCAGGGTCAAGCCGGTGATCGACACCTGGGCCGGCCGCATCGTGCATATCGGCGATACCGGAGACGGCCACCGCATGAAGCTGCTCAACAATTTCATCTCGCTGGGCTACGCCGCCCTTTATTCCGAGGCCTTGGCACTGGCGGAGAAGGTCGGCATCTCGCCGCCGCGTTTCGACAGCGTCATCCGCAATGGCCGCATGGATTGCGGCTTCTATCAGACCTTCATGCGCTGGACGCTGGAAGGCGACCGCGACGCCCACAAATTCACCATCGCCAATGCCTTCAAGGACCTGACCTATCTGGAATCGATGGCGGGGGCGGCGGGCATCGCCAATCCGCTCGGCAACGCCACCAAGAACGCCTTCGCCGGCGCTCACGCAACCGGCCCGGCCGAGCAGTTCGTGCCGATGCTGGCCACGCACATCGCCAAGGTCAATGGCATCGACCTGATGCCGACGAAGGATGGAAGGAAGCAGACGATCTGAATCCGGACGGTCGGCTGGCCTTAGCGCCGGCCCCTTCCGATCCCCTCATCGGTGTCGGCAAGCAGCTTGTGCACGGCGTTGCGCGCCGCGGCTGGCCGCTGCAGGCGGATGCTTTTCTCGATCGCCTCGTGCAGTTTCTGTGCCCGCCGTTGATCACCGACCTGGCGTGTGGTGAAGATGAAGAGATGGTCGAGCGCCGATTCGATCAACACGCCGAGCGGCACCAGAAGGTCGTTGCCCGAGGCCCGCAGGATGGCGAGGTGGAAGCGCGTGTCGGCACGGATGCGCTCGGGCAGGTTGGCCGCCTCGCCCATCTCCCGGCAGGCCAGGCTGATCTCGGCCATCTGCTCGTCGCTGCGCCGTATTGCGGCAAAGGCGGATGCTTCCGGTTCGATGATGTGGCGGAACTCCTGCACGGTGCGAAGGAACGCTTCGCGATCCGGCGCGGTCGCGTACCAGGCCAGCACGTCGCGGTCGAGCAGGTTCCAGCGCTCCTTCGGCTCGACCCAACTGCCGATCTTTGGCCGCGACGCCAGAAGGCTCTTGGCCATCAGCATCTTGATCGCCTCGCGCACCGCCGAACGGCTGACATTGAAGGTTTCGGCCCATTTGGCCTCATTGGGCAGGATGCTGCCAGGCGGATAGTCGCCGCGCACGATCCTGAGGCCAATCTCGCTGGCGAGCGAGGCATGGACGCTGGACCCGGGAAAGTGCGCCGCATCCACCCTGCGCATGGCTGCCGGGTCGTGGCTGGCTTGCGCCTTGGCCCGGCCGGCTTTTTTCTTTGCCTTCTCGTCCGGCATCCACGTTCCAATAGGTCGGCCGCCAGTCACCCGGATTGATCCAAACCCGCGCGGCGCACCGATCCCGTTGCCGAAAATCCAAACCACTGACGCGTCAAAGCCGGGCTCCGATTGCCCCAACCAAGGCGTCCTGTTGAAGAATTGGAGGAAACGGGGCGCTCGTTGGCGAGCGCCCCGAAATCGCGGCCTATTTCTGGATGCAGGTGTCGACCGTGTCCTTGGTGCATTCGTCGAGACCGGTGAAGACCGGATCGTCAACCTTCTTGCCTTCGACCAGGTCGATCATCACCGATGGTGCCTTGTAGCCCATTTCGAAGGGCCGCTGGCCGACCAGCGCGGTGACAAGGCCGTCCCTGGCGATGGCCACCTCGTCGCCGATCGTGTCGGCGGCGCCGATGACGAAGTCGTTCTTGGCCAGCCGGTCCTTGAGCGGTCCGACCAGGTCGCGGTAGGGCTGCGGCGCGCCGAACAGCGGCCAGCCGCCCATGATGCCGAACGCGTCGAGCTTGGGATTGGCGGCGAGGATGTCGGTCATCGCCTGAACGCCCTTGGCTCCGTCGTCATTGGTGAATACCGGGCAGCCGGCGACTTCCGTCCAGCCGCCTTCGCCGGCAAGTGCCGTGAGGCCTTCCTTGCCCGTCAGCGCGTCGCGCATGCCTTGCGCACGACGCAAGATGTTGTCGGCCGCCGGATTGCCTTCGATGGTGCAGATCGTGCCACCATTCGGCTTGGCCTTCTTGATGTACTCGCCGATCTTCTTGCCCATCAGGTAGTTGTCGGTGCCGAGATAGGTCTTGCGCAGTGCCGCGTCTTCCTTGGCGAGGTCGGCGTCGACGGTCATGATCGGGATCGATGGATTGGCGCTCTTGATCGTCTGTGCGATCAGTGGCGCGTTGGACGGCGAGATCGCCATCGCCACCGTGTCGGCCTTGCTCAGCATATCCTGCACGATCTGCGCCTCGCCGGCCTCGTCGGAAGTCGATGCCGGGCCGGTGTAGAAGCATTCATATTCCGAGCTGGCGTTTTCCTTGTTCCATTTCTCGCAGCCCTGGTGGATGGCCTCGAAGAACGGATTGTCGAGACCTTTCACCACGATGACGAGCTGCTTCTTGGCCAAAGCCGGCCCGGCGCCCAACGCCATGGCGGCGACGGCGGCGAGCAATACTGTTTTCCTCATGTCAGTCCTCCCTTTGCAACCAGACGGACACGGCGTGCCCGCCACACAAACCAGCCGGGATGCGAGATGACTGAGACGCATGCGCCCATTCAATCCGGCCAGGCCGATAAGCATTTTCAGATGCGACCCTCCCAGCGACGACGCTGCACGATCGCCAAAACCTTCTTGCCGTTGGCGCCGCCGATGGCGTCGTCAAAGCCGGCATGTCTTCCTCCGACGCTCAACTAATAACGGCTTGCCGCCAACGTCAATGCTATTTGTCCTACAAAACGGATTTTTCAAAATCCGCATGGCGCTATTCGTCTGACAATTGCCTGTTCGACAATTGACGCCCGCGATGCCATTCGCGTAAATGACCGCATCGCTGCCCCCGGGAGGAGCTGGGGAAAGCCAATGGAAGCTGTCGCTTGTCCGCGTGCGGATGGGCCAGGCATGGGAGGCAAAGACTGGTGGCGGTTCTCGAACTCACCAACATCTCGAAGCATTTCGGCGCCATCCAGGCGGTCAACGACGTGTCGCTGTCGATCGAGCCTGGAGAGGTCGTCGGCCTGATGGGCGACAACGGCGCCGGCAAGTCGACGCTGGTCAAGATGATCGCCGGCAATTTCCGCCCGAGCCATGGCACGATGCGCATGGAAGACAAGGAACTCATCCTGCACAAGCCGGTCGAGGCGCGCCAGCACGGCATCGAGATCGTCCACCAGGACCTGGCGCTCTGCAACAATCTGACGGCGGCGGCCAATGTCTATCTCGGCCGCGAACTGCGTCGTGGCGTCGGCCCGTTCCGCATCCTTGACTATGCGGCGATGTACAAGCGCGCCGGCCATATCTTCGCCGAGCTGAAATCCGAGACGCGCCCGCGCGATCTCGTCAAGCAGATGTCGGGCGGACAGCGCCAGGCCGTGGCGATCGCCCGCACCATGCTGTCGCAGGCCAAGATCGTGCTGATGGACGAGCCGACGGCGGCGATCTCGGTGCGGCAGGTCGCCGAAGTGCTCAACCTCATCCGCAACCTGCGTAACCAGGGCATCGCCGTGGTGCTGATAAGCCATCGCATGCCCGACGTCTTCGACGTCGCGGACCGCGTCATCGTGATGCGGCGCGGCAGGAAGGTCGCCGACAAGGCGATCGCGTCGAGCTCGCCCGAGGAAGTCACCGGGCTGATCACCGGCGCCATCGAGCAGGCGGCGTGAGAGCGATAAAACCGGGTTTCATTGCGCTGGCGCGTTTCGCTGCCGGCAGGAAAGGTCGATAATGGCAGTCACCCTTGACCAGACGATCGCGCAGAAGCAGCACACTTTCCTGTCGCGCCTGTTCTCCAGCCAGACTTTCTGGGTGGTGGTCGCCGTCATCCTGGCCTGCATCTTCCTGTCCTTCGCCACCGATGCCTTCGCCACCTCGAAGAACCTCTACAACATCACCCGCAACATCACCTTCGTCGCCATCGTGGCGCTCGGCATGACCTTCGTCATCATCACCGGTGGCATCGACTTGTCGGTCGGCTCGGTGCTGTGCCTGTGCTCGATGGTGCTGGCCGTCACCATGCATGCAGGCTATTCGATCGAGATCGGCATTCTGGCCTCGATCGCCACCGCGCTCGTCATCGGCGCCTTCAACGGCATTTTTATCGCCTATCTGGGCTTTCCGCCCTTCGTGGTGACGCTCGGCATGCTGTCGATCGCCCGCAGCCTCGCCATGGTCGCCTCCAACAACACCGTCGTCTTCCAGTTCGGCCCGGACCACGACAAGCTGCTGGCACTCGGCGGCGGCGCCTGGGTGTTCGGCATCGCCAACCCGGTGCTCTACACGATCCTGCTGGCCCTGATCACCGGCTTCGTCCTGCGCTGGACGAAGTTCGGCCGGCATATCTTTGCCATTGGCGGCAACGAGCACGCCGCGACGCTGACCGGCGTGCCGGTGCGCCAGATCAAGGTCGCCGTCTACATGATCTCGGCGCTGTCGGCCGGCATTGCCGGCATCATCGAAACCGGCTGGCTCGGCGCTGTCACCACCAATCTCGGCAACGGCATGGAACTGCAAGTGATCGCCGCCACCGTCATCGGTGGCGCCAATTTGGCCGGCGGCGTCGGCACCGCCTTTGGCGCCATCGTCGGTGCCGCCCTCATCGAGGTGATCCGCAACAGCCTTGGCCTGCTCGGCATCAACGCCTTCTGGCAAGGCACCTTCATCGGCGGCGCCATCCTGCTCGCGGTTCTGTTCGACCGTATCCGCAATTTCAGGCGCAGCGACTGAGAGCTCTTCGCCGTCGAAGCGCCATTCATTCTGGTTCCTATCGCTCAGTCTGAAAATCGGCTGAAGCCGACCTCCATTGGTAGCGGCCAACAGCCGATGCCTTGACGGATGCCGAAAACCGGCCGCACAATCCTCCCTGCAAGCGAAGGGAGGCCAGTCGCTTGCGGGAGGATATGCCATGACGGAAGCGATCAGGCTCTACTGGGGCCGGTTCGGACATGTTTCTGTCCTGAATGTCGCGAGCGACTTCGTCACCCATGCCCATGTCGAGGCACATCTGATCATCTGGCTCGAAGGCACCGCCGGCGAGATGACCATCGGCCGCGAGACGGTCCGCCTCGGCCCTCGCACCGCCGCCGGCATCAATTCCTTCCAGCCCCACAGCCACGTCCTGTCGCAAAACGGGACGCCCGGTCTGTTTCTCGCCTTCTACATCGATCCCGACTGGGCCCGCCGCCGGCGCGACCTGCCATCCAGCGCGCCGCTGTTTTCGCGGGCGGCGATCGCGCTCGAGCCTTGGCTGCACCAGGCGGCCGCCAGCCTGCTCGACCATCTCACCGACAATGAGAGCGTCGACGATGTCGCCAATTACGAGATCGAGCGCTTCATCGACTCGGTGCTCGATGCAGCCGACGCCTCGGCGCCGCAGGAAGCGCGCGGCCGTATAAACACCGTGCAGGATTTCCGCGTTCGCAAGGCGATCCAGCTGATGAAGGCCAATGTCTGCGAACGCATCTCCTTCGACGACGTTGCCCGCGCCGTTGGCCTTTCGCGGCCGCATTTCTTCGCCTTGTTCAAGGAACACACCAACCTGACGCCCAATGTCTACTGGAACACGCTGCGCATGGAGGAAGCGGTGCGGCAGTTGCAATGGTCGCGCGAGCCGCTGATCTCGGTCGCCTGCAATCTCGGCTTCACCACGCAAGGCAATTTCTCGCGCTTCTTCCGTGACCATGTCGGCGTGCCGCCGACGCTCTACCGCGAGGCCGCGCGGGCAATGGCCTGAGCCGGCAGCCATCTGTTTTTCAGACTGGTTGATAGATGCTCAAGACGCATTGATAAGCGCTGTGCGCGCTAGCGCCCTACCCTTGCCGCAACGAAATTCGCAAGGGAACATCTTATGCCCAAAGTCACCATTTCCAGCGTGATCGACGCACCGGTCGAAAAGGTTTGGGCGCGCATACGCGACTTCAACGGGTTGCCGGATTGGCATCCACGCATGGTCGAGAGCCATATCGAAGACGGCAAGGATGCCAGCACGATCGGCTGCGTGCGCAACTTCCAGCTGGCCAGCGGTGCCCGCCTGCGCGAAAAACTGCTCGACTTCTCCGATGACAATTTCCTCGTCAGCTATTCCATCCTGGAAACGCCGCAGCCCCTCACCAACCACAAGGCGACGCTGCAGCTCAGGCGCGTCACCGACGGCGACCGCACCTATGCCGAATGGACCGCCAGCTTCGACGCAGCACCCGAAGAAGCCGACAAGCTGGCCGAGGGCATGGGCGCCAATGTCTTCCAGGGCGGCTTCAACGCCCTGAAGAGCCATTTCGCCGAGCAAGGCTGAGCCAAACCACGGGAGCGCGCCATGGCGCTGGCATTGCAGACATTCTCGACCGTGAAGGACGCCAATGCGGCGCTGACGGTCGCTGGCAGCCGCTATCTCGGCGGCGGCACGCTTGTGGTTCGAGCCGCCAATGAAGGCGATATCTCCGTCTCCACTCTTGTCCGCGCCTCCGACCCGGCCCTGTCGGGCATCGCCCTGTCCGGCGGCAAGGTGCGCATCGGCGCTTCGGTGACAATGGCGGAGATCGCCCGCCATCCGGAACTCGGTACCCTCGCCAAGGCCGCGCGCGCCGTCGGTGGCCCGGCGATCCGCAACATGGCGACCATCGGCGGCAATCTGTTCTCGCCGGCGCCCTATGGCGATTTCGCCGTGGCCCTGCTGGCGCTCGACGCAACGATCGCTGCCGATGACGGCGAAAGCCCTATCGAGACCTTCCTGGCCGCACGGGACGACAGCCGCGCCATCGTCACGTCGGTCGGTTTCACGCTTCCGAAGACCGACAGCTTCCGCTTCCTCAAAGTGTCGCGGGTCAAGCCCAAGGGGGTCTCGGTGCTGAGCATCGCCATCGTTCTGGAACAGGCTGGAGACAGGACCGTGTCCTCAGCGCGGGTCGCGCTGGGCTGCATGGCCGATCGGCCGATGCGTGCCAAGGCAGCGGAAAAAGCGCTGCTCGGCAGGACGCTCGACCCGGATGGCATCGCACCGGCGCTGGCCGCCGCGGCTGAAGGCATCTCGCCCATCACCGACCCGATCGCCAGCGCCTGGTATCGCGCCGAAGTGCTGCCGGTGCATCTCGGCCGGCTGCTGCTGACCGAATAAAACCCGTGGGAGGGCGCGCGTCTGTCCGCTCCTCGGGCAGGCGCGCAAGGAGGAAGAATGGCAAAGGTCCCGGTTCAATTCACGCTCAACGGCTCCGAAAAAGCCGAATTCATAGAAAGCGGCACGACGCTGCTCAATGCCTTGCGCGACAAGGTCGGCGACACCTCGCCGAAGGGCGGCTGCCACCAAGGCACGTGCGGCGCCTGCTCCGTCATCATCGACGGCGAGTTGAGGCTCTCCTGCCTGACGCTGGCCGAGACCTGCAACGGTGCAACGATCACGACCACATCGGGCCTCGCCGAAGGCGGCGTGCTGCACCCGCTGCAGCGCGCCTTCCTCGACACATTCGCCAGCCAATGCGGTTTTTGCACGCCGGGCATGATCATGGCCGCCAAGGTGCTGCTCGACCACACGCCCAATCCCAGCCGCGAGGATGTCGTCGAGGCGCTGTCCGGGAACGTCTGCCGCTGCACCGGCTACGAGCCGATCATCCAGGCGGTGCTGACCGCCGCCCGCGCCAATTCGCAGAACGCGGCCTAGAGCCGGATGATTTCAGGTCGAACAGACCTGAAATCCGAATCCGGCTCTAAATCAAAGAGATAGAGCATGATGTCGCCCGAAAACCGCTTCACACTTTTCGGCATCATGCTCTGAGGGACCAAAGAAATGGAATTGCGCAAGAGCTACTTCGCCGATGTCCGCAAGGACGATCTGCATGAGATCGGCCAGGCGCGGCCACGCTCGGATTCGCCAGGCCACGTCACCGGAAAGACCGCCTATTTCGCCGACCGCAACTTTCCCGGCATGCTGCATTTGAAGATGGTGCGCAGCCCTCATCACCATGCCCGCATCCGCTCGATCGACACGTCGGAGGCCGAAAAACATCCGGGCGTGGTCAAGGTGCTGACGGCCAAGGACGTGCCGCACAATGTCTACACGATCCTGATCCTGATCCAGATCGGACCGGAAGACGAGACGGTCCTGGCCGACGGTAAGGTACGCTGGAAGGGCGAGGCCGTGGTGGCGGTGCTGGCCGAAACCGAGCGGGCCGCCCAGGAAGCCGCCGCCAAGGTCAAGGTCGATTATGAAGTGCTGCCCGCCGTGTTCGACATGGAGGAAGCGCTGAAGCCCGGCGCGCCCATCGTCAACGAATATCACGGCCAGAACCATTACCTCTATGACAGCGGCGCGTGCCGCAAGGTGCGCTTCGGCGATGTCGAGGCGGGCTTTGCCGAGGCCGATCACGTGCTGGAGCAAAGCTACCAGTCCTCGCCGATCGAGCATGCGCCGACCGAGACCACCGGTTGCGTGGTGGCGCCCGAGGGCAATGACCGCTTCACCTGCTACACCAATACACAGGCGATGTTCTTCACCCTCGACAACACCTCGATCATCCTGCAGATGCCGGGCAGCAAGCTGCATTTTGTCGGCGGCACGGTCGGCGGCGGTTTCGGCGGCAAGGTCGATGTCATCGTCGAACCGATAGCCATCCTCGGCGCAAAACTAACCGGGCGACCAGTCTGTTTTATCTACAGCCGCGAGGAGGAGATGCAGATCTCCTCGCCCCGCGCGGCCGAAAAAGTCGTCATCAAGGACGGCGTCATGAACGATGGCCGCATCGTCGCACGGAAGGTCACCGGCTACACCGATGCCGGTGCCTACTCCCGCCACTCGCCCTATGGCGCGCAGAAGGGCGCCGGGCACTATCCCGGTCCCTACACCATCCCCAACGTCTGGATCGACACCTACTGCGTCTACACAAATCGCACGCCGTCGTCGGCCATGCGCGGCTTCGGCGTCACCATCGGCGACTTCGCGCTGGAGGTGCAGATGGACAAGCTGGCGCGGCTGATCGGCATGGATCCACTCGAATTCCGCTTCGTCAACGCCTATCGCGACGGCGACATGAAGGCGCATCGCCAGCCGACCGAGGGCGCGGCACTCATCGAATGCATGCAGGAAGCCTCGCGCGCCGCCCACTGGCCGGTGGCGGAGAAATACATGGCGATGTCCTCGTACAAGAACGGAGCTTGAGATGGCGATCAGGCGTGGACGCGGCGTCGCCGCGATCAACTATCCCACCGGCATGAACCTTGGCGGCGACCCGACCCAGGCGCTGGTGCATTCGACCCCGACCGGCAATTTCATGGTCACACTTTCCAGCGTCGATCTCGGCCAGGGCATGAAGCAGATCATGGCTCAGATCTGCGCCGAGACGATCGGCGTGCCGACCGACCGCGTCGTCGTCGACACCGCCGACACCGACACCGGCCCGCACTGCATGGGCACCTTCGCCTCGCGCGGCACCCACCGCGCCGGCAACGCGGTCATCCAGGCCGCCAGGGAAGCCCGCCAGGTGATGCTTGAAGTGGCGGCCGAGGAACTGGAGGTGAATGCCTCTGACCTCGAAACCGACGGCCAGGGCAACATACTGGTCAAGGGCGCGCCACAGAGATCGATCTCGATCTTCGATGTCGCCCTGTCGGCGCATTTCAAGCGCGGCCGCTCGATCTCAGGCCGCGGCATGTTTTTGATCCCGCGCTCCTATCCGGAGAAGGAAACCGGCGCGATGAAGCCGTCGACCTGTTACGCGCATGCCTGCACGGTGGCCGAGGTCGAAGTCGACGACGAAACCGGCGAGGTCACGGTGCTGACGGTCAAGAACGTCTTCGAGATCGGCCGCGCGTTGAACCCCAAAATGGTCGAGCAGCAGCTGGTCGGCGGCTCCTGGATGGGCATCAGCCATGCGCTCTACGAGACGACGGAACCCTATTATCCCAACCGCGACCATGGCGGCACCGACTTCAACCAGTATCTGATGCCTGGCCCCGGCGACCTCGCCGAAACCGAAATCATCGTGCTGGAGCGGCCCTCGGCAGATGGCCCCTATGGCGCCAAGGGACCGGGCGAAATGTGCGCCAACCCGCAAATACCGGCGGTCGCCAACGCCGTCTTCGACGCGGTCGGCGTGCGTATCGACACGCTGCCGATCACGCCGGAACGCATTTTGCGCGCGCTCAAGGCGCAAGCCGAGAACTGAGGACCGACATGCCCGAGGTAAACGCCGAAACGCTCGCGACCTCGCCGGAGGCGGTGGCCGAGCGCCTCGCCGCCTCGCGCTATCTGGCCGACGACAGCCTCGCCACCGCCATCTTTCTGGCGATCCGGCTGGGCAAGCCGCTGCTTCTCGAAGGCGCGCCGGGCGTCGGCAAGACGGAAGCCGCCAAGGCGATCGCCGAGTTGCTCGGCCGCGATCTGGTGCGCCTGCAATGCTACGAAGGCATCGACGCCGCGCATGCGCTTTATGAGTGGAACTATCAGCGCCAACTGCTCGCCATCCGCCATGCCGGCGAGCACGAGATCGACATCTATGACGACCGTTTCCTGATTGCCCGGCCGCTGCTGCAGGTGCTGAAGGCGCCGCAGCAGCGAGTTTTGCTGGTCGACGAGATCGATCGCTCGGATCATGAATTCGAAGCGCTGCTGCTGGAATTCCTGTCCGATTTCCAGATCAGCATTCCCGAGCGCGGCACCATCCGTGCCGCCGCACAGCCGATCGTCATCCTGACCTCGAACCGCACCCGTGAACTGGCCGAGGCGCTGCGCCGCCGCTGCGTCTATCACTGGATCGGCTACCCCGACGCCGAACGCGAGGCCGCCATCATCATGCTGCGTGCTGGCGATGTCGCGGAGGCTACCGCGCGCGCGGTGGCGGCCGCCGTGCAGACCATTCGCGCCCGTCCGCTCGCCAAGCCGCCCGGCATCGCCGAGGCCGTCGAATGGGCCAATGCCGCGACGATCCTGGAAAAGGGCGGCAGCCCATGGCCGGAAGCCTTCCGCCGCGCCATCGGCGTGTTGATCAAGGACGAGGAAGACCTCTCCTACATCGCCCCCGAGCTTGGCCGCATCGTCGAGGAGGCGCTGGCGTGAGCCGGGACGTCAACGATCCCTTCTCCCCGTTCACGGGGAGAAGGTGTCCCGAAGGGGCGGATGAGGGGCGGCGCCACGATGGCCAGAAGTCGGCGCTGCCCCTCACCTGCCTGCCGGCATCCTCTCCCCGTAAACGGGGCGAGGAGAGCGTACCTCCCGCCGCCACGCCCTTCCTTGGCTTCGGCCAACTGCTGCGCCGCTACGGCTTTATAATCGCCCCCGAACAAGTCTCCGGCTTCATGCAGGCGGTAACCTTGCTTGGCCCCCGCTCGATGGCCGACATCCGCGAGGCAGCGCTGGCCACCCTGGCGCCGCCACCTGACCGCCGTGAAGAATTCGAGGCGCATTTCCAAAGCCATTTTTACGGCAACACATCAGCCGTGGTGGAAGACGACAGCGACGAGGAAACCCGCGTCAAGGATGATGGCGGCGCCGACGACGAGCGGATCGAAGCCGAGCAGCGACAGGAAGGCGGCGAGCTATCCTCGGCGATCGAACAGTTGAGCAGCCGCGACTTCCAGCGCGACGACGACAGGCTGGCTATCTTTCGCCGCCAACTGTCGAGCGCCCTGCCCGCGCGCCGCTCCTTCCGCACGGTGCGCACTCATTCGCGCGGCAAGCTCGACCTGCGCCGCTCGCTCAGGGAAATCGTCAGCGCCGATGGCGATGTCCCCTCACCCTTGTTGCGCCGCCGCCAGACCGTGCCGCGCAAACTGCTGATCCTGATCGATGTGTCCGGCTCGATGAAACTGCACACGTCGGATTATTTGAAGCTCGCGCATGCCGCCGTGCAAGGCGCTGACCGGGCAGAAATCTTCACCTTCGGCACGCGCCTAAACCGCATCACGTCAGCGCTGCGGATCCGCGACAGGGACCAGGCGTTGGCGCGAGCGGCAGCCCAGGTCGACGACTGGGACGGCGGCACCCGCATGGGGCCAACGCTGCGTGCCTTCCTCTCCGTGCCGCGTTTTTCAGCCTTCGCACGTGGTGCGGCAGTGATCATCCTGTCCGACGCGCTGGAGCGCGGCGGCCATGCCGAACTGGAGACGGCGATGCGCCGGCTGAGCGCCCGCGCGTTCCGGCTGTCGTTGGCGACACCTTTGGCCGGCGACCCGCGCTTCCAGCCGGCAACGGCGGCACTTCGCGCCATCCTGCCCGACCTCGACGATCTGGTCGACGGCTCGTCGCTCGCTGGCCTCACCGATTTCATCCTGTCGCTCGCCCGCCCTGCTCCACGGGCGGCGACAATCTGGAAAAGGGTATCGTGATGCAGAAAGCCATCGACGCGCATTTCCACATCTGGCGCCAGCAGGACCAGCCCTGGCTGGTCGGGCCGATGGTGCCGCGCATCTTCGGCCCCTACGAGCCGATCCGCCGCGACTATCCGATCGAGGAGTTTCTCGCCGACCAGCAGGGTTCCGGCGTCGAGAAAGCGGTCTACGTCCAGACCAACTGGGCGAAGGAGGATTTCGAGAGGGAAGTCGCCTTCCTGCAGAAAACGGCTGACGAAACCGGCTGGCCGCACGCCATCGTCGGCTACACCGACATGACGGTGGACGATATCAGACCCCAGATCGACCGCTTGAAAAAATATCCGCTGCTGCGCGGCGTGCGCATGCAGTTGCATTGGCACGAGACCCCGGCCTTCCGCTTCGCCACTGGCCCCGATCAGGTGATCGATCCCAGGGTACGAGCCAATGTGGCGCGGCTGAAGGATTATGACCTGTCCTTCGACCTGCAGCTCTTTCCCGCCCAGATGAAAGACGGGTTGACGCTGGTCGGAGAAAATCCAGAGACCAATTTCATCCTCACCCACGCCGGCATGCTGACCGGCATGGATCAGGAAACCACCGAAGACTGGAAGGCTGGGCTGCGCACGCTGTCGGCGGCGCCGAACGTCTACGCCAAGCTGTCTGGCCTCGGCACCTTCGTCCACCGCAACGACCCGGCGCTGATCGCCTATATCGTCGACAACGCGATCGAGATATTGGGCGCGGATCACCTGATGTTCGGTTCCAACTTCCCCATCGAGAAGTTGTGGACGAGCCACGCCGAACTGATCAAGGCCCACCGCGCGGCTGTAGCGAAGCACGGTCCGGCGGCCGAGGCTGATATCTTCTGGAATACGGCGGAGCGGATCTACCGGCCGGCTTGACCGCCAGGGAGTTCGCCCCGCCC